>NZ_JBVHHY010000007.1:36669-339296 GCF_055560835.1 Kitasatospora sp. NPDC023120
GCCAACAGCGGCAAGTGCCTCGACGTCAGCGGCAGTTCGACCGCCGACGGCGCGCAGGTCCTGCAGTGGACCTGCGGCAGCGGCAAGGCCAACCAGGAGTGGACGCTCGTTCCGCTGGCCGGCGGCGCAACGGTACGGCTGGTGTCCGCCAACAGCGGCAAGTGCCTCGACATCAGCGGCAGTTCGACCGCAGACGGGGCCCTCGCCGTCCAGTGGACCTGCACCACAGGCCGGACCAGCCAGCAGTGGACCACGACCCCGTAGTACGGCACCCGCCGTCCTGATGCCGGCCGGTCTCGTGGAGCCCTGAAGCCGCGAGACCGGCCACACCAACCCCAATCCCACCCCATTCCCACACCCCGTGCCGTCGCGGCGCAGGGCCCCAAGGAGCACTCCCATGTCCAGGATCCCCTCCGGCCGCCTGGCCGCCACCGCCGCACTGCTGGCCCTCGGCCTGGCGACCTCGGCCTGTTCCACCGGCCAGGAGTCCACCTCCGCCGAGGGGTCGGTCGCCCCGGTGTCCGGCAAGATCTCGATCACCTACCTGCAGAAGCAGGGCGACCAGGAGTACTTCGTCGGCGAGGCGGCCGGCGCCAAGGCCAAGGCCGCCGAACTCGGCATCGGCCTCAAGGTCGTGAACCTCGGCAACGACGCGAACAAGACCGTCAGCGAAGTGCAGTCCGCGATCGCCCAGAAGACCAACGGCATCATCGTCGTCGTCCCGGACCCGGCGGTCGGCCCGCAGGTCGTGCAGGCCGCCAAGGACGCCAAGATCGCCCTGCTCACCTCGGACGACCAGATCTGCGCGACCGGTCCTGACCCGGCCGCCTGCGACAAGGCCAAGCTCATCCCGCGGATCGGCTTCTCCGGCGCGCAGATGGGCGGCGAGGTCGGCAAGCGCGCCGCCGAGGACTTCAAGAAGGCGGGCTGGAACCCGGCCGACACCCGGATCATCTCCGCCTGGAAGCAGGACGTCACGGTCTGCGGAGACCGCGTCAAGGCCGCCAAGGAGACCTTCGGCGCCGCCGTTCCCGGTGTGCAGAACATCGACGTCGCCACCGACAACACCCCCACCGGTGCCCAGGACAAGATCGCCGCGACCGTCACCGCCAACCCGGGCGTGAAGCACTGGGTGGTCTGGGGCTGCAACGACGAGAACGTCCAGGGCGGCGTCACCGCCCTGGAGAACGCCGGCATCAGTGCGGACAACGTCATCGGCGTCGGCCTCGGCGCGTACCTCGCCTGCAAGGACTGGGGTGGCGACAAGCCGTCCGGCATGAAGGCCGCCCTGTTCATCAACGGCAAGGACGTCGGCGCGCTGGCCGTCCAGACCATGTACGACCGGCTGAAGAACGGCAAGGACTTCCCCGCCGAGGCCTTCGCCCCGACCAAGATGGTCGACGCCACCACGTGGAAGTCGGCCGGAGTCAGCTGCAACTGACCGTCAGCCAGCCGTAGGTCCCAGTGACACGACCCCACCCGAGGTGACCCCGCCATGAGCACAGCACGCCGCTCGACTCCCGACCCCCGCCCCCCAGGCGCCACCGACGAGGGCGCCGCCGTGCACGGCCTGACCAAGCGCTTCGGCCCGGTACAGGCCCTCGGCGGGGTCACCCTCGACTTCCCCGCCGGCCGGATCACCGCCCTGATGGGGGAGAACGGCGCCGGCAAGTCCACCCTGCTGAAGATCCTCACCGGCGACCACCAGCCGACCGAGGGCCAGGTGACCCTCGACGGCCGGCGGCTCGACCTCGCCTCGCCCGCCGACGCCCGGGCCGCCGGCATCCGGATCATCCCGCAGGAGCCGGAGATCATCCCGCACGTCTCGGTCGCCGAGAACGTCTACGCCGGCACCCTGCCCCGCCGGGCCGGCCGCCGCCTCGACCGCGCCGAACTGCGCCGCCGGATCACCGCAGACCTTGACCGGCTCGGCTTCGCCGACGTCCTCGACCCCGACCTGCTCGGCTCGGAACTGACGCCCGCGCAGCGGCAGTTGGTGGAGATCATGCGGGCGCTCACCGGCGAGGCCAAGGTGATCGCCTTCGACGAACCCACCTCCTCGCTGTCGGACCACGAGGTCGACGCCCTGTTCCGGCTGATCCGCCGTCTGCGCGACGACGGCGTCGCCGTCATCTACGTCTCCCACCGAATGCAGGAGATCTTCCAACTCGCCGACCGGATCGCGGTGCTCCGCGACGGCGAGCTGGCGGGCGTTCAGGACGCCTCGTCCACCACCGAGAGCGAAGTCGTCCGGCTGATGGTCGGCCGCGACCTGTCCGCGCTGTTCTCCCGCCGCCGCACCGCCACCGACCGGCTGGTCCTGGACGTGGACCGGGTGACCACCGACGACGTCCGCGACGTCAGCCTGCGGATCCACGCCGGGGAGGTGGTCGGGCTGGCCGGCCTGATCGGCGCCGGCCGCTCCGAACTCGCCCTCGCCCTCGCCGGCGACCTCCCCGTCCGCTCCGGCACCGTCACCCTGGACGGGCAGCCGCTGCCCTCCGGCAACCCCGGTGCGGTGATCAAGGCCGGCCTCGGCCTCGCCCCCGAGGAGCGCAAGGCCCAGGCGCTGTTCCTGCACCGCTCGATCCGCGACAACACCTCGCTGGTCAGCCTGGAACGGCTGCGCCGACTGCGCTTCGTCCGGCGCGCCGCCGAGCGCGAACTCGCCCAGGAGTACGCGGACCGGCTGCGGGTCCGCACCCCTTCGATCGAGCAGGAGGTCCGCAAGCTCTCCGGCGGCAACCAGCAGAAGGTCGTCCTCGCCCGCTGGCTCGCCCGCAAGCCCAAGGTCCTGATCCTCGACGAGCCCACCCGCGGCATCGACATCGGCGCCAAGGCCGAGATCTACCAGATCATCGCCGACCTCGCCGAACAGGGCGTCGCCCTGCTGGTCATCTCCTCCGAACTGCCCGAACTCCTCGGCCTGGCCGATCGGGTCGTGGTGATGCAGAACGGCCGGGTCACCGGCGAGCTGAGCCACCAGAACGCCACCGAGGAGGCCATCCTCGCCCTCGCCATGGCCGACGACATCGTCGGCGCGACTTCTGCTGGAGCACCGTCATGAGCACCACCACCAAGCCGCCGACGACCGCGCAGGAACCCGCCCGGCGCACCGTCGTGTCCCCCTCCACGGCCCTCGCCACCATCGGCGGCCAGAACCTCAGCCTGATCGGCGCACTCGTCCTGGTTCTCACGCTCTTCGGCGTGCTGAACGACAACTACCTCAGCCTGAACAACATGCAGGTCATCGCCGAGGCCGCCACCATCACCGGCCTGCTCGCCGTCGTCCAGACCGTCGTCATCATCTGCGGCGGCCTCGACATCTCCGTCGGCTCCCAGGCCGGCGTCGCCTCCGTGGTCTCCGCGATGGCCTTCACCTCGACCGGCTCCAACGCCTTCGCCGGCATGGCCGCCGCGATCGGCCTCGGCCTGCTGATCGGCCTGCTCAACGGCGCGATCATCGTCTACGGCCGGGTCAACCCCACCATCGCCACCCTGGCCGGGCTCGCCGCGTACAAGGGCCTCGCCCAGCTCATCTCCGACGGCCGCGCCCAGGGCTACGTCCTCAACAACGACGTGTTCGTCTTCCTCGGCCGCGGCAAGATCGCCGGACTGCCGGTCATGGTCTGGATCCTCATCGTCGTCGCGGTCGCCGTGCACGTGCTGCTCACCCGGACCGACATCGGCCGCAACGTCTACGCGATCGGCGGCAACGACACCGCCGCCCGACTCGCCGGCATCAACATCAACAAATACCTGGTCGCCGTCTACGGCCTGATCGGCATCGTCGCCGCCGTCGCCGGAATCCTGCTCACCGCCCGCACCGGCTCCGGCCAGCCCACCTCCGGCAGCGAAGGCCTCGAACTCAAGGCCATCACTGCCGCCGCCCTCGGCGGCTGCGCCCTCAAGGGCGGCAAGGGCACCATCGGCGGCACCCTCCTCGCCGTCGCCCTGCTCGGCTGCCTGGAGAACGGACTGACCGTCGAAGGCATCAACTCCTTCTGGCAGAACGTCGCCCAGGGCACCCTGCTGGTCGTCGCCGTCGTCGTCCAGCAGCGCCGCAGCGGCGAACGCGCCGTCGGCCTCCCCGCCTGACCCGCCGCCCTCGGGCCCCGAGCCGCGCCGCCCCGATGGCCCGCACCGCGCCGTACGAAAACGCGCCGGCTGCGACCGCACACACCCACGACCCTCGGACGGTCCGTCCGAGCCGCACGGATCCCCCACCCACGAGGAGCTGGAATGACCTGGCGATCACGCCCACCCACCACCCTGCTCGCCGCCCTCACCCTGACGGTCGCCACACTCACCGGCGCGGCGGCGACCACCCCCGCGCAGGCCGCCGCCTCGACGACGATCACCATCGACGGTACCAAGCCGGGGCGGGTCTTCGACGGCGTCGGAGCGATCTCCGGCGGCGGCGGCAACTCCCGACTGCTGGCGGACTACCCCGAACCGCAGCGCAGCCAGGTGCTGGACTACCTGTTCAAGCCGGGTTACGGCGCGTCACTCCAGATCCTCAAGGTGGAGATCGGCGGAGACACCAACTCCACCGACGGCGCCGAGGCCAGCCACATGCACACCGCCGACGCCGTGGACTGCAACCAGGGCTACGAGTGGACCATGATGGAGCAGGCCAAGGCCCGCAACCCCGACATCAAGCTGGCCGCACTGTCCTGGGGCGCACCCGGCTGGGTCAACGACAACAGCACCATCAGCAACACCGTCTACACCCCGAAGATGCACGACTACCTGCTCTCGTGGCTCGGCTGCGCCCGGCAGCACAACCTCACCATCGACTACCTCGGCGGCTGGAACGAGCACGACGCCGACCCCCAGTGGTACGTGGGCCTGAAGAACAAGCTCGTCGCCGGCGGCTACGGCTCGGTGAAGGTCGTCGCCCCCGACCAGTTCGGCTACCGGGTCGTCGACCAGATGACCAACGACGCCGCCTTCCGCAACGCCGTCGACGTCGTCGGGGTGCACTACCCCTGCGGCTACAACAGCGACTTCAGCAACTGCAAGCCTGCCGCGGACTCCGCCTCGATCGACAAGGCCCAAACCCTCGGCAAGCCCATCTGGGCGAGCGAGAACGGCTCCGAGGACTACCAGAACGGAGCGAGCTCGGTGGCCCGCGGCATCAACCGCGGGTACATCGACTCCCGGTTCACCGCCTTCGTCAACTGGCCGGTCGTCGCCGCGCTCTACGGCAACCTCGAGTTCTCCACCGACGGCATGGCGCTCGCCAACCAGCCGTGGTCCGGCAACTACACCATCGGCAAGACCGCCTGGGTCACCGCACAGACCACCCAGTTCACCAAGCCCGGCTGGCACTACATCGACACCGCCAGCAACTACCTCGGCAACAAGCGCACCAACGGCAGCTACGCGACCCTGAAGTCGGCCGACAACAAGGCGTACTCCACCGTCATCGAGACCATGGACGCCACCGCGGCGCAGACGGTGAACTTCAGCGTCACCGGCGGCCTGCCCACCGGCCGGGTCCACGTGTGGGCGACCAACGTGCGCTCCAACAGCAGCAGTGACTGGTTCGTCCAGCAGGCGGACCCGGCCGTCACCGGTGGCGGCCGCTACTCCCTGACGCTGCAACCCGGTTACGTCTACACCGTGACCACCACCACCGGGCAGGGCAAGGGCACCGCGGTCTCCCCGCCGGCCGGCTCGCTGTCGCTCCCGTACGCGGACACCTTCGAGACGCCCGCGGCGACCACCTCGCCGAAGTACTTCGCCGACATGAACGGCGCCTTCAAGACGGTGGCCTGCGGCGGCGGCCGGACCGGGACCTGCCTGCGGCAGATGGCCCCCACCGTGCCGATGCGCTGGACCGACGAGCCGTTCAACTCCCCGTACACGATCATGGGTGAGCGCGGCTGGCAGAACTACACCGTGGCCTCGGACGTCCTGTTCGAGCAGCCCGGGACGGTCGAACTGCTCGGCCGGATCGGCCAGCAGGGCCACAACAACAACGGCCTCAACGCCTACCACCTGCGGCTCTCCGACACCGGCACGTGGTCCATCCTCAAGAGCGACACCAGCTGGAACTTCACCACCCTTGCCACCGGGACCATCACGGCCCCCGGCCTGAACAACTGGACCGGCCTCTCCTTCACCCTGCAGGGCTCGACCCTGATCGCGAGCGTCGGCGGCCAGGAGGTCGGCCGGGCCACCGATGCCTCGTTCTCCACCGGCCTGGCGGGCCTCGGGCTGGGCACCGGAGGCTACCGGACCCAGCAGTTCGACAACTTCGCCCTCACCCCGGGCACCGCCACCCCCCTGCCCACCGGCCCCATCACCTCGGGGGCTGCCGCCGGCACGTGCGTGGACGTCGACCAGGACTCCAGCCTGAACGGCGCCCGGGTCCAGATGTGGGACTGCACCGGCGGCTCCTCCCAGGTCTGGACCCTCGACGGCGGCAACCTCACGCACAACGGCAAGTGCCTGGACGTCACCGGCCAGGCCACGGCCAACGGCTCACCCGTCGAGCTCTGGGACTGCAACGGCGGCGCCAACCAGCAGTGGTCGCCCCAGCCGGACGGCACCCTGAAGGGCCTCCAGTCCGGACGCTGCCTGGACGACCCGGCCCTCAACACCGCCAACGGCACCCAGCTCGACATCTGGGACTGCGACGGCGGCGCCAACCAGAAGTGGAACCTGCCCGCCTGACGCACCACCTCCAGCGGCCCCGGCCGGCCGCACCTCCCCGCGGTCGACCGGGGCCGGTCCTGCGCATCACCACTTCCGAGCAAGAGAAAGCGAGAACCTGCGGTGACGACGATACGAACCGTCCCGGCCCGCCGCCGACGGCCCCTGACTCGCGTGCTGGCGGCCCTTCCCCTGCTGCTCGCCGCGGTCACCGCGGCGCCGCCGGCCTTGGCCGCGACCCCGGCCGCGACCGCGGCGGCGGTTCCGGTCACTCCGGTGCTGACCCCGCCGATGGGCTGGAACAGCTGGAACAAGTTCGGCTGCAACATCAACGAGACCCTGATCCGCGAGACCGCCGACGCCTTGGTCGCCAACGGGCTGGACCGGGCCGGCTACCAGTACGTCAACCTCGACGACTGCTGGCTCGCCACCACCCGGGACGCCAACGGCGACCTCCAGGGCGACCCGGTGCGCTTCCCGTCCGGCATCAAGGCGCTCGCCGACTACGTCCACGCCAAGGGCCTGAAGATCGGCATCTACGAGTCGGCCGGCACCGCCACCTGCATGGGCGCCTACCCGGGCAGCCTCGACCACGAGGCGGCCGACGCACGGCAGTTCGCCGGCTGGGGCATCGACCTGCTGAAGTACGACAACTGCAACAGCGGCAACCGGCCCTACCTGGACCGCTTCAAGGCGATGGGCGACGCGCTGAAGGCGACCGGCCGACCGATCGTCTACATGCTGTGCAGCTGGGGCAAGGACGCCCCGTGGTCGACGTACGGCCCGGCCTCCGGCGGGACGTCCTGGCGCACCACCGAGGACATCGGCAACTTCTGGTCCAACGGCTCGCAGTCCACGCCGATGGGCGTCGTCGACATCCTGGACGCCCAGGCCGGGCTGGAGCCGTACTCCGGGCCGAACGCCTGGAACGACATGGACATGCTGGAGGTCGGCAACGGCGGTCTGACCGACACTGAGTCCCGGGCCCACTTCAGCCTCTGGTCACTGCTGAACAGCCCGCTGATCCTCGGCAACGACCTGCGCACCCTGGACCCGGCCAGCAAGGCGATCCTCAGCAACCCCGAGGTCCTCGCGGTCGACCAGGACTGGGGCGGCTCCCAGGGCCGCCGGATGCGCGACCTCGGCGGCGGCCTCCAGGTGTGGGCGAAGCCGATGTCCGACGGCTCGGTGACGGCCGTCCTGTTCAACCGTTCCACCGCCCCCGCGACCATCACCACCAGCGCCGCCGAACTCGGCCTCGGCGGCTCCGACACCTACACTCTGCGCGACCTGTGGGCCGGCACCGACTCGACCAGCACCGGCACCGTCTCGGCGAGCGTGCCCGGCCACGGTGTGGTGATGTACCGGATCCACCGGGCCGGCACGACCGCCGCCGTCCGCCCGGCCGGCACCTACCAGGTGAGCGACCTCGCCTGGCTCGCGTCCGGCAACGGCTGGGGTCCGGTCGAGCGCGACCGCTCCAACGGAGAACAGGCCGCCGGGGACGGGCGCGCCCTGAAGATCGGCTCCACCACGTACGCCAAGGGCCTCGGCACCCACGCCGACTCCGCCGTCCACCTGTGGCTCGGTGGCACCTGCAGCCAGTTCTCGGCCGATGTCGGCATCGACTCCGAGGTGCACGCCAACCATGGCAGCGTGCGGTTCGCCGTGTACGGCGACGGCCGGCTGCTCGGCTACAGCGCACTCAAGACCTACGGCACCGCGACCCGCCTGACGGTCGCGACCGGCGGCGCCCTGACACTCGAGCTGCGGGTCACCGACGGCCGCGACGGCAACGCCTACGACCACGCCGACTGGGCGAACGCCCAGCTCACCTGCTGAGCGACGGCCCCCGACAGTCCGTCACCACGCACGGACGCACGGCCCGCCCGGTGGCGGGTCTGTCGTGGCGACGTGCCCGTTGAGGACGACCGTGCCCACCAGCCCGACCGGCGTCACCGAGAACGCCTCGTCCAGCGCTCGCAGGGCCAACCTCGCCAGCAGCCGCCGGTACGTCTCCTGCAGGTCGGCCTCCTTGGCCAGCTGCGGGACGACCTCCCAGCGCTGGGCGACGAACCGATACCCGGACACGGCGGGCAACGGGATCGTGACGATCAGGACGCAGCAGATGATCCGCCCCCGGGGGCGCATCTGGGGGATCGCGCCGGGTGGGGGCGGGCCCGTGCCCCGGGCCGGACAGGGGTTGGTCCGGGGCACGGGAGTCGGGGGGTCAGGCCGGGCGGGGGAGGTACGCGAGGCCGTGGGCGCCGGGCTCGGCGAGCTTGGGGATGGTGAGGCGGGAGACCGGGGCGAGGGTGTCGAGGTCGACGATGTCGACGGTGGAGGAGACGACCGAGGAGACGTAGGCGAGGCGGCCGTCGGGGGACGAGGTGATGGTCAGGGGGAAGAGGCCGATCTCGACGGAGCCGAGGCACTGGTGGTCGTCGGCGGAGAAGGCGGTGAGGCGGCCGGGGAGTTGGCGGCCGAGCTTGGAGTCGGAGTCGGGGATCGAGCGGACCTCGCCGGCCAGGAGCTTGCCGGTGGAGGTCAGGTGGACCGGGAGTGCGGCGGATCCGGTCGGGAGGGTGGCGACGACCGAGGCCGACTGGGTGTCGATGACCCGGATGCCGGGGGTCGCCTCGGGCAGCTGGGCGTAGCCGAGGTAGGGCCCGGCGACGTAGGCCAGGGTGCCGTCGGGGGAGACGGCGAGGCCCTCGCTGCCGGGGATGTCGACCTTGGCGGTCAGGGTGCCCTTCTCCAGGCCCACGATCGAGACGAACGCGGCCTCCTTGTTGGTGGCGACGCCGGTGCGGCCGTCCGGGGAGATGGCGAACCAGTGCGGGCCGGGGGCGTCGGTGTCGATCCGGCCGATCGGGCGGCGGGTCTCGGTGTCGATGACCACGACGCCGCCGGGGCGGTCCGGGCCGCCCTCGACGCTGACGTAGAGGCGGTTGCGGTCGGTGTCCAACGCGAGCCCGTGCGGGCCGTGTTCGGGGGCCAGGTCGATCACCTCGACGATGCGGCGGGTGTCGGCGTCGATGACGGACAGTTCGGTGCGGCGGCCGCCGTTGGCGTGGTAGTAGCCGGAGTTGTAGGCGGTGGTGCACCAGAGCAGGCGACGGGTCGGGTCGAAGCACAACTCGTGGGGCTCGGCGAGGATTTCGAGGGTGTCCAGGAGCCGGTCGGTGGCGGCGTCGAAGAACGAGATGGTCGGGCCGCTCTGGCTGACGACGGCGAGGACGTCACCGGCGAGGTGGGCGCGGGAGGTGGTGGGCACTGCTGCTCCTTGGTGCGGGTTTCCGTGCTGACGGTTCCCACTCTGCGCACCCGGGGGCGGCTACACCATGCAAGGATTGGCACGCGATAGTTGACTCGGGTGCAAAACTGCAGCTCAGGAGCCACCGATGGACCTCAACCTGCTACGGGCCCTGGAGGCCCTGCTCCAGGAGAACAGTGTGACCCGGGCCGCCGAGCGGCTCGGCACCTCGCCGGCGGCGATGAGCCGGACGCTGTCCCGGCTGCGCCGTGCGGTGGGCGATCCACTGCTGGTGCGGGCCGGGCAGGGGATGGTGCCGACCCCGCGGGCGCTCGAACTCCGGGAGGAGGTGGGCGCGTTGCTGCGCGGCTGCGAGAACGTGCTGCGTCCCGGGGCGGGCTTCGCGCCGGTGCACCTGGAGCGGACCTTCACCGTGCAGACCAGTGACGTGGTGCTGGTCCGGGTGGCCGGTCCGCTGACCGAGCGGATCCGTGCGGAGGCGCCGAAGGTCGACGTGGTGTTCCTGCCGGAGGCGCTGGAGGGCGGGCCGGCGCTGCGGCAGGGGCTGGTGGACGTCGAGGTGGGCGTGCTCGGGCAGTTGGACCCGGAGATCCGCACCCGGCCGCTGGTCCGGGCGCCGCTGGTGGGCGTGGCCCGCAGCGGTCATCCGCTGTTCGAGGGACGGATCACCGCCCGGCGCTTCGCCGCCGTCGACCACATCGGCATCTCGCGGCGCGGCAAGCGGCTCGGACCGATCGACGCCGCGCTGGCCGAGCGCGGGCTGCGGCGCCGGGTGGCGGTGGTGGTACCCAGCCACACCAGCGCGATGCTGCTGGCCCGGGACAGCGACCTGGTCGCGCTCGGGCTGGCGGACTGGCTGCCGGAGACGGTCTCCGCGCTGGGGCTGCGCACCTTCCCGATCCCGCTCGAACTCGCCCAGCTGGAACTGGGGATGGCCTGGCACCCGCGCAACTCGGCCGACCCGGGCCATCGTTGGTTCCGCGACCACCTGGCGGCGGCCGTCGAGCAGGCCCGGAAGGACTGAGCCGGGCGCGGTGCGGATAGCACACGATCCGTACCGCGCCCGGCAGTCGGCCGGAACGGAGGGGTTACCGGCGCAGCGGCCCCTCGCAGGTGTAGTCGGCGGTGCCGGCCTTGCCGCCCGTCCAGACGTCGACCTTGCCGAAGCTGCAGTTCATGTCGTTGAGGTTGTTCGCGTCCTCGACCCCCTTGGTGCGGCTGAGGATGAAGTAGTCCACGGTGTCGGACATGTCCTTGAAGACCTTGTCCGGGTTGGTGGAGTCGGAGAGGTTGGCGGTGATGCGGCCGGTGCAGACGAAGCGCATCGGCTTGTTGGCCCAGTCGCCGTTGTCCTTGCAGTCGGGCGTGGAGCCGGTGGCGGCGGCGAACTCCTCCTGGACGTCGTCGGCCCAGGCGAGGTCGAGGGAGCCGTTGGGGACGAAGGAGGTGGACGGGACGTACAGCTTGTCGACGTTCTTGATCTGCGCGTCGAGGAAGGCGGAGTACTCCTTCTGCAGCGCGGCGTCGGCGCCCAGGCGGTTGCGCCAGGCGTCGAAGCCTGCCGGGTCGTCGGCGCGCTCGTAGCCGTACATCTCGCGCAGCAGCGAGGGGTGCTGCTGCCAGAGGAACTCGAAGAAGGTGCCGGCGTAGTTGTAGAAGTGGAAGGCCGGGGTGTCGTCGTAACTGGCGTGCAGGACCTGGGCGATGGTCATCCGGGGGATGCCGGCGGCCTCGTCGGCGGCGAGCTTGCGCACCAGCGACTTGCGGACCAGGATGCCCCGGTCGCGGGTGGAGCCGTCGAAGAACTCGGCCGTGCCCTCGTCCATCGCGGTCGTCTTGTCGCCCGCGTACCAGCGCGGGTCGCCGAAGTAACCCGGCACCGCCCAGCGGCCGTTGAGGTAGTGCGTGTACTCGTGGCGGAACAGCTCCTCGAGGGTGAGCTGGGAGTCCTGGGGGACGCGCCGCTGGTAGGTGTAGAAGGTGGCGCCGCGCTCGATGTAGATGCCGCCGTTCTTGGTGGTGTAGCCGGTGAGGATCGGGTGGTAGACCTCGTAGTCTGCGCGCGAGGCGTACAGGTGGATGTGCAGCGTGGAGTTGACGTCCCCGGCGAGCGGCTGGTCGGTGCCGAGGACGCGGAAGAACTGCGTCTTGACCTGCTTGCTCGCGTAGTACATCTGGTCGACGGTGGCCTTGTCGAGGGCGGTGCGGACCTCGATGGCGCCGTTGTCGTAGGTGTACGTCTTGGGGAAGAGCCTGGCCTCCAGGTCGGATATGCAGACCCCGTACTGCTGGCAGACGCCGTAGGTCGCGGCCCAGCCGATGGCCTTGGCCCACGGGTCGGACCACTCGCCGAAGGAGGCCTTGGTGGCGTTGATCAGCGCGCCGAGGTCGGCGACGGTGGCGTCGTGCAGGCCGGGGACCTGCCCGAAGCGGCCGGTCTCGGCGACGGCGTCGCGCGCCGTCCAGGCGTTCTTGGTGCCCTTGAGGTGGCCCCAGGAGGCGTACGCGCGGAACGCGGCGCGGTAGTCGGCGTTGGCGGCGACGGCGGCGAGGAAGGCCGGGTCCTGGTTGTAGATGCCCAGGTAGTTGAGGTTGAGCGCCTGGAGGACGGCTTTGCCCCAGGCGGTGCTGTCGGCCAGCGTGGTGCCGGGGGCGAGCATGCCGAGGATGCGCTGGGCGAGGGCCAGGTTGTTCTGGCGCAGGCCGTCGGCGCCGGCGGTGATGGCCGCCTCGCGCAGGACGTTGGCGGCGAGGTCGGTGCGGTCGAAGGCGTGCGCGCTGCCCGCGTACGCCGTGATCGCCTGCTGGATCGAAGCGAGCGTCGCCGGGTCGGAGACGTTCACCTCGTGGTGGGTGAAGGCGTGGTAGACGGTGGCGTGCAGGTACGTCCACAGCTCGTAGACGTGCGAGGAGCCGGTGCCGTCGTCGGTGGCGGACAGCTGGGTGATCCGCTTGGCGACCGCCCGGACGTGGGCGTTGTCCATGGTGGTGGTGAAGCGGGCGTCCCAGGTCCAGAGGACGGAGTTCAGACAGCCGTCGGCGGTGACCGCCGGATCGGTGAGGAAGGCGACCAGCTGGTCGGTGCCGAGGCCGGTGAGCCCGTCGACGGTGCAGGGCACGCCGGCGGCGGTAGTGGGCGCGGCGGTGGAGGCGGTGGCGCTGAACTGGTCGGCGGTGGGTGCGGGTGCGCCGACGTGGTCGGGCAGCAGGCCGGGGATGAGCGAGTTGCCGAGCGAGCCGCCGCCGGGGGCCGGGGCGGGGGCGCCGGGCTTGGCGGTGTCGGCGCCGAGGTGGTCGACGTCGTCGTAGGCGGTGCGCTGGTCGGTGGCGGTGGCGGTGGCGGTGGGGGTGGGGGTGGGGGTGGAGGCGGTGGGGGCGGGCTTGGCGGTGGAGGCGGCGGGAGCCGGGGGCGTCGGGGTGAGGGCCTGGGCGGTCTGCAGGGTGGGCAGCGTGAGGGTGACGGCCATCGCGGAGGCGAGCAGGACTCGCCTGGCAACGCGGGAAGTTGACACCGAATCTCCTGGAGGGGGAAGTGGCAGGGCGGTGCGAGGCGGCAGTGCCATGGGTTGCGGCCCGGGACTGCCGGGACTGCCGGGGGAGGCGGGGGCGGGCAGTGCGGGGTTGGGGCCGCCCTCGAGTGAGCCGTAACATAGCAATGTGAAATTGCACCTGCCAAGGGGGTGAACGAGGTTGACCCCGGCTCGGCTCGCCGTCGCAGTTCGGGATACCCTGCGGGGGTACGGGATGGGCGAGACCGGTGGGGAGGCGAACATGACGCAGCCGCCGCGACCGTTCGGGCCCCCCGTCCCGTGGGGGCTGCGCCTGCTGCTCCTCGCCGCGCTCCTGCTGGGTATCGTGACGATGCACACCCTCGGACACCCGACCGGGGCGCGCGGCGGGCAGGGAGGATCCGGGGCGCACGGAGGGCATGACCGGCACTCCGTGGCACAGCCCATGGCGGGAGCCGAGCACCAGCCGGAGCTTCGGTCCGAGCTTCAGCCCGAGCTTCAGCTGATGAACGACGAGCGGCACACGCCGGGCGTCGACCCCGCCTCCGCCGCCGGCATGGACCCGATGGCGGTCTGCCTCGCCGTCCTCGCCGGCTGGACCCTGGTGCTCCTCGTCGGCCCGCTGCTGCGCCGCAGCGGCGACGCCGCCGCCGAGGTGCGGGCCCGCCTGCTGCGTGCCGTCCGGGCGCTGCCCCCGCCCGGGGGCGGGCGGACACTCCTCACCCGGCTCTCGGTGCTGCGTCAGTAGGCGCGCGCCCGCCGTCCCGTGCCTGCGTGCCCCGACGGGCCTGCGCGCGGAACGGCCGACGCGACGTCCTGCACGCCCACACCACACCGCACGAGGTGCACTCCGCCATGCGCACACCCACCCGCCGTACCGTCCTCGGCGCCGCGCTCGCCGCCGCCGGGACCGGCCTGCTGGCCGCCTGCTCGTCCGACTCGATGAAGGGCATGGACCACTCCTCCATGAACCACGGCGCCACGGGCGCCACGGGCGGCGCGAGCAGCCCGGCCGCCGGACCCGCCGGCTTCGTCGCCCCGAACGGCCCCGAGGTCGCCGCCGCCGAGGCCGGGCGCAACCCCGGCCCGGAACGGAAGGTCGCGCTCACCGCGACCGAGACCACCCTGGACCTCGGCGGCCGCACCGTCCGTAGCTGGGCGTACGGCGACCGCCTGCCCGGCCAGGAGGTCCGCGCCACCGCCGGCGACACGCTCGCCCTCACCCTCGCCAACCACCTGCCGCAGCCCACCTCGCTGCACTGGCACGGACTCGCCCTGCGCAACGACATGGACGGCGTGCCGGGCGTGACCCAGGCCGCCGTCAAGGCCGGCGCCTCCTTCGACCACCGCTTCGCGCTCAGCCGCCCGGGCACCTACTGGTTCCACCCGCACTCCGGCGTGCAGCAGGACCGAGGCCTGTACGCGCCGCTGATCGTCGAGGACCCGAAGGAGCCGCTGCGCTACGACAAGGAGTGGGTCGTCGTCCTGGACGACTGGGTGGACGGCATCGACGGCAGCACCCCGGACGCCGTCCTCGCCGAACTCGCCAAGGGTATGGGCGGGATGGACCACTCCGGCCAGTCCGGCCAGTCCGGCCAAACCGGTCAGTCCGGCCACTCCGGACACGACATGTCGGGCATGCCGGGGATGCCCGGGACGGGCACGGGCGGCACGGCGAGTGCGGCCGCCGGCCCCTCCCGGATGCTGATGGGCGCGCGGAGCCCCCTGCTCGGCGGCGACGCGGGCGACGTCGCCCACCCCTGCCACCTGGTCAACGGCCGCCTCGCCGCCGCACCCGAGACCTTCACCGCCAAGCCCGGCGACCGGATCCGGATCCGGCTGATCAACGCGGGCGGCGACACCGCCTACCGGGTCGCCCTCGGCGGCCACGAGCTGACGATCACCCACACCGACGGCTTCCCGGTCGAGCCGGCCACCACCCAGGCGCTGCTGCTCGGCATGGGCGAGCGCTACGACGTGCTGGTCACCGCCAAGGACGGCGTCTTCCCGCTGACCGCGCTCGCCGAGGGCAAGAACGCCACCGCGCTGGCCGTGCTGCGCACCGGCGGCGGCGCGGCGCCCGACGCCTCGGTGCGCCCGGCCGAGCTGGACGGAAAGCTGGTCACCGCCGGGCAGCTCAAGGCCGACCCGAGTGTCCGCCTGCCCGCCAAGTCTCCTGACCGTACGGTGCAGTTGGAGCTCACCGGCGGCATGGCGAAGGCCGACTGGGCGTTCAACGGGCGCCCGTACGACCCGGCGCAGCGCTACCCGGTGGCGGCGGGCGAGCGGGTGCGACTGGAGTTCCGCAACAGCACGAGCATGTGGCACCCCGTCCACCTGCACGGGCACAGCTTCGCGCTGCCGGGCGACGGCCCGCGCAAGGACACCGCGATCGTGCTGCCGGGCGCGACCCTGGCCGTCGACTTCGACGCAGACAACCCAGGGCTGTGGATGGTGCACTGCCACAACGTGTACCACGCGGAGACGGGCATGATGACCGTCCTCGGTTACCGGGCGTAACCCCGGTCCACGGACCGAGACGCCGGGGCGGGGGACGCTCGCTCCCCGCCCCGGCACCCGGCACGGCGCGCCCCGGCACTCGACCCGCCGCACCGTGCCACCCATTCCGACCTGCGCGGTCATGACGTTTTCTTAACGCGGCCCGATGACACCTCCTTGATGCCCGTCGCATAGCCTGGCGCACTGCCGTCGCCCGACGGCGCTTTCACGGGGTCTTCAATCAAGAGGTGCAAGGTGGTTTCGTCGGGTTCGACGGATACGGCGACGGAGGGTTCGCCGTCGGTGCGAATACGGCTCCGCAGCTGGCTGCTGGAGGACGTGTCCGCTTCCAAGACCGCGCCGGACGCGGACACGCAGAGCGACCAGGGCGCGGTGCACGGGGGCACCGCGCACGGGGGCACGGCGCAGGAGGGCGCGGCGGCGGGGGACTCCGCCGCGCACGGTGCGCACGCCGGCCAGCGCTGGTGGCGGGTGATGTGCCTGACCGGCCTGGACTACTTCTCGACGCTCGGCTACCAGCCGGGCATCGCCGCCCTCGCGGCGGGCGTGCTGTCGCCGATCGCCACCATCGTGCTGGTGATCGTCACCCTGCTGGGCGCGCTGCCGGTCTACCGCCGCGTCGCCAAGGAGAGCCCGCGCGGTGAGGGCTCGATCGCGATGCTGGAGCGGCTGCTGTCGTTCTGGAAGGGCAAGCTGTTCGTCCTCGCCCTGCTCGGCTTCGCGGCGACGGACTTCCTGATCACCATCACGCTGTCCGCCGCCGACGCGAGCGCCCACCTGGTGGAGAACCCGCACCTGACCGGCATGCTCGGCGACAAGCAGGTGCTGATCACGCTGATCCTGGTGGCCCTGCTCGGCGCGGTCTTCCTCAAGGGCTTCAGCGAGGCGATCGGCCTGGCCGTCGTGCTGGTGGGCGTCTACCTGGCGCTGAACGTGGTCGTGGTGGCCGTCGGCCTCTGGAAGATCATCGAGGCGCCGCACGTCGTCACCGACTGGACGGACGCGCTGACCGCCCAGCACGGCAACCCGATCATCATGGTCGGCGTCGCCCTGGTGACCTTCCCGAAGCTGGCGCTCGGCCTGTCCGGCTTCGAGACCGGCGTCGCCGTGATGCCGCACATCCAGGGCGACCCGGGCGACACCGAGGCGAACCCGGCCGGCCGGATCCGCGGCACCCGCAAGCTGCTCACCACCTCCGCCGTGATCATGAGCTGCTTCCTGATCGCCACCAGCTTCATCACCACGCTGCTCATCCCGGCCGACCAGTTCAAGCCCGGCGGCGACGCCAACGGCCGCGCCCTGGCCTTCCTGGCGCACGAGTACCTGGGCGGTGCCTTCGGCAGCGTCTACGACCTCTCCACCATCGCGATCCTCTGGTTCGCCGGCGCCTCCGCGATGGCGGGCATGCTCAACCTGCTGCCCCGCTACCTGCCGCGCTACGGCATGGCTCCGCACTGGGCGCGCGCGGTGCGGCCGATGGTGATCGTGCTGACCCTGATCGGCTTCCTGGTCACCTGGATCTTCGACGCCGACGTGGACGCCCAGGGCGGCGCGTACGCGACCGGCGTGCTGGTGCTGATCAGCTCGGCGGCCATCGCGGTGACCATCGCCGCGTACCGCAAGCGCGAGCGGGGCTGGACCGTCGGGTTCGCGGTGATCTCGGCGATCTTCCTCTACACCACCGTGCTGAACTGCATGGAGCGGCCGGACGGCCTGAAGATCGGTGCCTGCTTCATCGCCGGCATCATCCTGGTCTCGCTGCTCTCCCGGCTGCGCCGGGCCTTCGAGCTGCGCGTCACGAACGTCGAGCTGGACGCTGTGGCGGAACGTTTCATCAGGGACTACGCGCACCGTCCGCTGCGGCTGATCGCCAACGAGCCCAGCAACCGCGACAACGCCGAGTACCGCGACAAGATCCGCCAGATCCGCGCCGACAACGACATCCCCGGCGAGGACGACCTGGTCTTCGTCGAGGTCACCGTCCGCGACGCCTCCGACTTCGAGGCCGAGCTGACCGTCCGTGGCGAGGTCCTGCACGGGCGCTACCGCGTCCTCACCCTGGAGAGCTCCAGCATCCCCAACGCGATCGCCGCGCTGGCGCTCACCGTCCGGGACCGCACCGGGCAGCGGCCGCACCTCTACTTCGAGTGGACCGAGGGCAACCCCTTCGCCCAGTTCCTGCGGTTCTTCCTGTTCGGGCAGGGAGAGGTCGCGCCGGTCACCCGTGAAGTGCTGCGCGAGGCCGAGCCGGACCGCTCGCGCCGCCCGCGCGTGCACGTCGGCTGAGCCCCGGCCGCCGATCCGCCGGCCGATGCCGTACGGCCCGTCCGCTCCTGGTGAGCGGGCGGGCCGTCGGCGTTACCGGAAGGCGGGTCGGGAGGGGGGTGGGTCAGGCGGGGAGGTCGAGGACGGTGCCGGGCTGGATGAGGTCCGGGTCCTCCCCGATGACGGTGCGGTTGAGGGCGTAGAGGGCGGGCCAGCCGCCGGGGACGCGCAGGCGCTCGGCGAGGTCGGTGAGGGTGTCGCCCTCGCGGACGGTCCAGGTGCCGTCCTGCGGGGCGGCGGGCTCCGGGGCGGCGGCCGGGGGCGGGAGGGCGCCGCCCCGGTCGTGGGTGTGGGTGTGGGCGCGGGCGCTGTCGCGGTCGTGGGCGCCGTCGTGGTCATGGGCGCGGGCACGGTTGGCGCGGGCGCCGCAGACCGGCCAGGGGGAGAGCCCGCGGCGGCCGGCGAGGTGCTGGGCGACGGCGATCTGCTGGTCGCGGGTGGCGAGGTCGGCGCGCGGGGCGTAGGCGAGGCCGCCGTTCTCCCGCCAGGTGGACTGGTCGAACTGGAGGCCGCCGTAGTAGCCGTTGCCGCTGTTGATGCGCCAGTTGCCGCTGCTCTCGCAGGCCGCCACGCTGTCCCAGTCGTACCGGTCGTCGTCGTGCCGGGCGCCGTCCGTCCGGCCGGGGTCGGAGCCGGTGTCGCGGCCCGGGGGCGCGGCATGGGCCGCGGGGGCGGCGAGGACCACGGCGAGGGCGCAGAGCGCCGTGGGGACGAGGCTGCGGAGACGGGCGGTGGAAGGCATCGGCGGCTCTCATGTTCGGGGACAGGACACGCGCCGTCCGGAGGCGGCGCCCTCCCACCGACGCACGACCGGTGGGGCGCGCCACCGCCGACACGACCGGCAAGTCACCCGCCCGGCCGCCCCGGTTCAGCCCGTCGGCCCGCGGCCATCCGGCCGTACCGTCTCCTACAGTGGCCGGGACGTTCCTCGAAGAAGGGTACGAACGATGACGATCGATCAGGGCACCGTGAGGGCCGAGTTGGGCGTGATCGGCGGCTCGGGGCTGTACGCGCTGCTGGACGAGGTGACCGAGGTGCGCGTCGACACGCCGTACGGGGCGCCGAGCGACGCGCTGTTCGTGGGGGAGGTGGCCGGGCGCCGGGTCGCGTTCCTGCCCCGGCACGGGCGAGGCCACGGGCTGCCGCCGCACCGGATCAACTACCGGGCGAACCTGTGGGCGCTGCACTCGCTGGGCGTGCGGCAGGTGCTCGGGCCGTGCGCGGTGGGCGGGCTGCGGCCGGAGTACGGGCCGGGCACGCTGCTGGTGCCGGACCAGTTCGTCGACCGGACCTCCGGGCGGGTGCAGACCTACTACGACGGGCTGCCGCTGCCCGACGGCTCCGTCCCCGAGGTGGTGCACGTGTCGATGGCCGACCCGTACTGCCCGGCGGGGCGGCGGGCGGCCCTGGACGGGGCGCGCGACGCGGCCTGGGAGCCGGTGGACGGCGGCACCCTGGTGGTGATCGAGGGGCCGCGCTTCTCCACCCGCGCCGAGTCCCGCTGGTACTCCGCCAACGGCTGGTCGGTGGTCGGCATGACCGGCCACCCGGAGGCCGTGCTGGCGCGTGAACTCGGTCTCTGCTACACGTCGTTCGCGCTGGTCACCGATCTCGACGCGGGGGTGGAGAGCGGTGAGGGCGTCACCCATGCCGAGGTGCTGAAGGTGTTCGCGGGGAACGTCGACCGGCTGCGCACGGTGCTGTTCAAGGCGCTGGAGAGCCTGCCCGCCGCGCGGGACTGCGTCTGCTCGCACGCCCTGGACGGGGTCGCCACCGGGCTGCCGGGCGTGGCCGCGGGCTGAGCCCTCCGAGGTGCCGGAGGGTGCCGGCGGCGGAAGCGGCGCGGCGGCCCGGTGGGCGCTCGGCGATCTCGTGCCGCAGGGCCGGCGGGCTGCCCGGGAATGTCCGAGGAATATCGTGGAGGGCAGGAGTCGCCGCGCCCGGGTGGGGCAAGGGTTGCCGCCCGGGTACCGGCCGCACCGTCGTCACAGGAGGGCCGCGATGGGCTTCGCCGACGAACACCTGACGCCGCTGGTCGACGAGGGTCTGGGCAACAGCGCCTACCTGCTCGACCTGGGAGACGGCCGCGCGCTCGCCGTCGACACCAGCCGGGACCTGCGCGCCCTGCGGGCCGCCGCCGGGCGGCGCGGCCTGACCGTCGCCTTCGCCGCCGACACCCACCTGCACGCCGACTTCCTCTCCGGCTCCGTCCAGCTCCGCCACGACGACGGGGCCACCGTCCTCGCCTCCGCCGCCGGGCGCCGCACCCACCCGCACACCCCGCTCGCCGACGGCGACGAGACGGACCTCGGCGGGCTGACCCTGCGCGCGCTGGCCACCCCCGGCCACACCGACGAGCACCTCTCCTTCCTGCTCCTGGACGGCGCCACCGAGCTGGGCGTCTTCACCGGCGGCTCGCTGATCGTGAACTCCGCCGCCCGCCCCGACCTGCTCGGCCCCGAGCGCACCGAGGAGCTGGCCCGCGCCCAGTACCGCTCGCTGCGCCGCCTCGCCACCCTGCCCGACCACCTCCCGGTCTGGCCCACCCACGGCGCCGGCTCGTTCTGCTCCGCCCCGTCCGGCGTCGACCGCACCACCACCGTCGGCGCGCAGAAGCAGGCGAACCGGCTGCTCGCCGCGCCCACCGAGGACGCCTTCGTCACCGAGCTGCTCGCGAGCCTCGGCAGCCACCCCGCGTACTTCGCCCGCCTCGCGGCCCGTAACCGCACCGGGCCGCGAGTGCTCGACGGCACCCCCGCGCTGCCGCCGCTGGACCCCGCCGAGGTCGGGCGGCTGCTCGCCGACGGCGCCCGGGCCGTGGACGTCCGCCCGACCGCCGAGTACGCCGCCGGGCACCTCCCCGGCGCGCTGTCCATCCCGCTGCGCGGCCAGTTCGCCACCTGGCTGGGCTGGCTCCTGCCCGACACCGTGCCGCTGGTCTTCGTCACCGGGCCCGGCCAGGACTTCGGCGAGCTGGTCTGGCAGGCGTACAAGATCGGCTACGAGCGGCTCGCGGGCCGGCTGGCCGGTGGCATGCGGGCCTGGCGGGAGGCCGAACGGCCGGTCACCACAACGGAGTTCATCACCGCGGAGCAGGCCTCCGGCGACCGCCCGTACCTCGACGTCCGCCAGCGCTCCGAGTACCTCGCCGGGCACGTCCCCGGCGCCACCCACATCGAGCTCGGCGAGCTGCCCGCGCTCGCCGCCGAAGCCCCGCGGGGCGCGCTGGTCGCCTGCGGGCGCGGCATGCGGGCGATGACCGCCGCCGGCGTCCTCGAACACGCCGGACACACCGGCCTGGCCGTCCTGGACGGCGGACCCGCCGACTACGCCGCCGCCCACGGTACGCGCCTGGTCCGCGGGCCGGGCACCGGCTGACCGGCACCGGCTGACCGGATCCGAGGTCCGTCACCCCGGCCGGAGCGGGTCGTACACCGAGGTCTTCCCGCCGACCGACGTTCAACTGCCGTTCGCCGTCAGCACGGTCGGGCGTGGCTCGATCGTGTGGTCGGGCTGGGACCCTCCTGGGCGTTCTCGGAGCCCAGGAGGCGGCAGTGGCGGTACACCCTTCGGCGAATCCCTCGGCGATTCCCTCGGCGAATCCCTCGCGTAGAACGGTCCTTCGGACGGGTACGGCGGTGGGCGCGCTCGCGGCGCTGCCCGCGTCCACCCTGCTGTGGACCCAGCCGGCGGTGGCCGGCACCCCCGGCCCGGAGCAGATCCACCTCCAGTGGGGCGACGAGCCGTCCCGCGAGATGACGGTCTCCTGGGCGACGGCCGCCCCGGTGAGCTGCCCCCGGGTGCGGATCGGCACCCCGCGCGAAGGCGCCGGACGCAGCGTGGACGCGCGCAGCCGCAGCTACGTGGACGGGCTCAACAAGGTCGAGACCTTCACCCACCACGCCCGCCTGACCGGCCTGCGGCCCCGACACCACCTACGTCTACGAGGTGCTGCACGACGGCGCCCAGCCGGTGCGCGGCACCTTCCGCACCGCGCCCGCGCGCGGCCGGGCCGCGTTCCGGTTCACCAGCTTCGGCGACCTCGGCACCGGCGACAACGTGTTCAAGAAGTCCTCGATCCACGGCGCGGCCGCCGTCCGGCAGGTGGAGCAGTTCGCCCCGCTGTTCCACCTGCTCAACGGCGACCTCGCGTACGCCAACAACAACCCGCAGCTCCAGCCGCAGGCCTGGAACGCGTTCATGAACAACCTGGGCACCTCGGCCGCCAACCGCCCGTGGATGCCCACGCCCGGCAACCACGAGGTCGAGGCCGGCGGCGGCGAGCTCGGCTACGCCTCCTACCTGACCCGCTTCGAGCTGCCGGACAACGGCACCCGCGACCACTGCGGCAACTGGTACGGCTTCCAGGTCGGTTCGGTGCTCTTCGTGAGCCTGGACGGCAACGAGATCGCCGTCGAGGACGACGCCAGCATCGACCCGGCCACCGGGCAGTCCATCTACATCAGCGACTACAGCGAGGGCGCCCAACTGCGCTGGCTCGAGCGGCTGTTGTCGCACGCCCGGGGCGGTCGCTCGGTGGACTGGATCGTGGTCTACCTGCACCAGTTCGCGATGTCCTCCTCGGCTGCCAGCCACGGCGGCGACATGGGCATCCGGGAGAAGCTGCTGCCGCTGCTCGACCGCTACTCCGTCGACCTCGTCCTGGCCGGCCACGACCACGACTACGAGCGCACCCACCCGGTGCGCGGCACCGAACCGGGCGGCCTGCTCACCCCGGCCGTCGCCGACGACGACCTGCGGCAGATCGACACCTCGCAGGGCACCGTCCACCTCATCCTCGGCGGCGGCGGCACCGCCGGGCACGACGACGTCTACCTGCCCGCCGACGCGGACGGCGTCCGCGAGGCGAGCGTCCGCACCCAGCGGCTCACCTTCAAGGCCGACCCGGACGCCAAGGAGAAGGCCCACTGGTCGGCGGTCATCGACCCGGACACCCGCTTCCCGTACGGCGTCGCGGTGTTCGACGTCGACCCGGGCCTGCTCCCGGGCGGCCGCACCACCATCACCGTCAGCTACTACCACTCCGTCCCGGCCACCGCCGCCGCCCCCTACCCGACGCCGGTCCTGTACGACCGCTTCACCCTCTACCGCGACCGCAGCGACGGCTGGGCCGACAACGCCCAGGACGAGGACCAGGACGAGGACGGCCGGGAGCGGGTGGCCGCCGGGTACCGGTGACGCGTCGGTTCCGAGGGTCCGTCGCGCCGGCAGGTGCGACGGACCCCCTCAGGTGCCGGTGGCCCGGACGTAGATGTCCGCCGCGCCCGGTGTGAACGTGCCGGAGGCCCGCTGCACCACGAAGATCTGGCGCCCGGCCCGCCCCTCCGGCAGCAGCACGCCCTCGGTCGGCTCATCGCCCGGCAGCGCGGCCCGGAGGTCCTCCGGCAGCGGCGCGCGGGAGCCGGCCTTCGGCAGGCTGTAGGTGTCGAGGAAGTCGTCGAGGTTGACGTAATCGCCGCCGGCGATCCCGTAGTGCAGATAGGCGACCGGCGCCCCGTCGGCGGTCCGGGACAGCACGGCGTCCGCCGGGATGTAGTACCGCCCGATTCCCGCGTCCTTCCTGACCTGCATGCCGGCCAGCCGCTCCGCTCGGAACGCCTCGGTCTCAGGCGGGTTGCGGGTCCGGAGGAACCCGGCTACGCCCCACCAGACGCATCCCACGGTGATCAGCACACAGAGCGCGAGAAAAGTGCCCAGGAGCCAACGTGCCCAAGGCCTGCCACCGGAATCCCCGACCGTCATCTCAGAGCTTCCTGGTCCTGGCATCGCTGGCGCCCCCCATGTCGAACTCCCGGGCCAGCCCGGTGCGGTGAAGCCGCTGGAGCTCCCCGTCCGACACGTACCCCAGGCCCGGCACGTTGGTTCCCTTCTGCTTATTGGGGTCGTCGTTCTTGAAGTCCCAGTTGTACCGGTCGCGGACGTGTGTCTTGTAGGTGACGGTCACCTCCGGCGGTGCGCCGGGCGAGACCGGCTTGACCTCGATCTTCGCTTCGGTGTTGTAGTGGAAGGAACCGACCGCGTAGAACCAGTCCTTGCTGCTCTCGGGCGTCGCGGACATGGGTTGCCAGCCGGTTTGCTGAACCAGTGCGACCGGTTTGCCGGTGCGCCGGTACTCCGCCAGGGCCTCGGCCTCCCAGCCGGGGATGTTGCCGTCCAGCGTGGTGGCCACACTCTCCTGGAAATCGGGGATGTCCTTCAGCATGTCCTCGACGTCCAGCTTCAGCGGCTCGCCGGTGCCGGAGAGGTAGTGCGCCATGTTGGCGCTGGCATGGGTGTCCCCGGCCGTGAACGGCAGTGCGGCGGCTCCGGCTCCCAGTGTGGCCGCCAGCCGGCGGTCCCGGTCGGTCGGGCTCTCCGTGTTGTAGTCGCCCGAGCCCCGGTCGTACGGATCGGGCGGCAGCAGCACCCCGCCCTCGCCACCGAAGACCTTCGGCAGATCGCGTGCGCCGGCCAGATCCTCACCCACGACCCGCTTCGTCCACCCGTCGAGGTGGCGGTACTCCACCGCGTCGTTGATGCGATCGAGCTCGTGCCCGGCAGTGTTGCTGACGTCGGAAGCGTACTTCGTGGCTGCTTTCAACAGGTTGCGGATGTCCCCGGCAACCGTGGCCAGCCGACGGGACTCACCCTCGCTCTCCGGATCGTTGCTGGTGCTCAGCCAGGCGGGGAAGTCGATGTCACCGTCGCTCTTGATGGCGAGGCCGTTCGCACGAGCAAGGTCGTCCGCTTCGGCGACCCAGCGGCGGGCGAGGGCCAGACCCGCAGCGGAATTCACCAGTGTGAGCCGTGCAGCCTCCATCTCCTGCTCGGCGATGGACATTTCGTCGAGCAGGGTCGAGAGCGCCCGGCGTCCCAGTTCCGCGGCGTCGCCACTCCAGCCTTCCTGGAGCGTGGAGAGGACGTCGACGGCGAGGTAGCGTGCAGAGCCCAGGGCGGTCCCGACCTTGTCCCATTCTTCCGCTGCCCGGTGAAAGGCCTCCGGATCGCAGGACCGGATCTGTTGCAGGGTGACCGGTTTCGCGAAGCGACGCTCGTGATCGGGTTCGGATACCTTGCGGCGGCCGTCCGGACTCTCGTCGTAGACGGACGGCATCAGCTGCTGCCATCCAATAGGGCGGCAGCGCTGCGGAGTTGCTCCGCGACGGCGGCTTCCTGCCGGTAGTAGTTGGCCGCGGTCACGCGAAGGCCCTCGGCGAGCTTGCGCATCGCATAGGTGACCTTGCCGGTCTCCTTGGACCAGCTGCCGGTGCACGTGCCAAGGGATGCGCCGATGGCCCATTCGCTGTGGCGGGTCGCGGCTGCTGCCGACTCGCCGAAGCCGGTGTCCGCCTGCGAGAGCTTGTCCGCTCCCTCATCCAACTTGCCCGCTGCCACCGGGAGCCGCTCCGGCTCCGAGATGTACCCGCTCACCTCATGCCCTCCCCATGCTCGAGTGCGGATCTGGTTCTCACGTTAACGAGTGGACGGGAGCGGGTGCAGGGGAACGCGACGACTGGCGACGGCGGGTGGGCTGCCAGCGGCCCGGAGGGCTTGTAGCGCACCCGGGATGGGGCAGGCAATCCGCAGTTCGTCGTAAGACAGGTCGTGGAGTTGCGGGCAAGATTAGGTTCTGCATGTCCATGCTGATCAATGGCAGTTCGGATCAACAGCACGCGCCATTCGCACTCCCACGCCATCAGAAGGTTGGAAGCGATGCACCTTCGTGCCACGACCCGCAAGCTCCTCCTCGCCGGCCTGGCGCTCGCGCTGGGAGCCGCCCCGTTGGCGGCGGTCCCGGCTGGGGCGGCCACGACGTCCGCCGTCGCACTCGCGCCGGTGGGCGCGGCTGCGTCCATCCCGCGGCCGGGCGTTCCGATCGCGGTTTCGACCATCCTGTTCGCGCTCTCCCCCGATCGCGGCGGCGTCTTCAACTGGAACGGTGCCACCTGGACCCAGGTCGGCGGCCCGGCCGCCACCATCGTCTCCGGCGGGGGCGGGCTGGTCGCCACCAACCCGACCACCGGGGACCTGTACGCCTACAACTGGAGCCCCGGCAACTGGTCGAGGATCGGCGGGCCGGGAAGGCAGTTCGCCGTGGACGGCGGCGGCCACGTCTTCGGGCTCAGTCCGGACGGCAGCGGTGTGTTCAAGTGGCAGGGCGGCACCGACTGGATCCAGATCGGCGGCCCGGCCGGCAGCATCGTCGCCGGGGGCGGCGGCACCCTGCTCGCCACCAACCCCGGGACCGGGGACGTGTGGCGCTACGGCGGTTCTCCTGGCAACTGGTCGAGGATCGGCGGCCCCGGCGCCCAGTTCGCCGTCGACGACGCGGGGCGGGTGTATGGCCTCAGCCCCGACCGTGGCGGCGTCTTCCAGTGGCAGGGCGGCACCGACTGGATCCAGATCGGCGGCCCGGCCGGCAGCATCGTCGCCGGGGGCGGTGGCACGCTGCTCGCCACCAATCCCGGGACTGGGGACGTGTGGCGCTACGGCGGTTCTCCCGGCAACTGGTCGAGGATCGGTGGCCCCGGCGCCGAGTTCACCGTCGACGGCGCCGGGCACGTCTTCGGCCTCAGCCCCGACCGTGGCGGCGTCTTCCAGTGGCAGGGCGGCACCGACTGGACCCAGGTCGGCGGCCCGGCCGCCTGGCTCGCCGCGTCCTGAGCCCGCCACACCCGCACCGACCCGGGCCCGCCGCGCACCCCGCGCGGCGGGCCCTCCGCATGCGGTCGTGCTCCGGGTGCGATCGGGCGGCTCCGGTCCGGTCGATCCGGGTGACGCCCGGCGGCGCGGTCAAGACCCGCCATCCGACGGGGCGGTTCGGCCCCGTCACCCGCGGCCGGGGAAGACGCGGCCGAGGTGGTAGCGCAGGACGGCGGTCGCCTCCTCGGGCGCGCGCTGGTCGAGCAGGACGCTCAGGCCGAGGCCCGCGGAGACGGCGAGGAGGACGACGGCTTCCTGGCGGGGGTCCAGGCGGGGGTCGGCGTGTCCGGCCTGCTGGGCGGCCTCCAGCTGGGCGACCAGGAAGGCCTCCATCTCGTCGGGGGCCGCGAGGAAGGACGGGTCGGCGAGGGCGGGGTCGGTGACGGCGAGTACGGCGTACTCGGTGTGGATGAGGTGGAAGGCGCGGCTCTCCTCGTCGGTGGGGACGGCTTCGAGCAGCACCGCCTCGATGATGCCGCGGGGGTCGGCGGTGGCGCCGGTCGCGCGTACGCGCTGCCGGACGCGCTCGCCCATGCGGGTGGTCAGGCGGGCCATGGCGGCGAGGAGCAGCTTCTCCTTGGTGTCGAAGTAGTACTGCACCAGCCGTACCGAGACGTCCGCCTCGATCGCCACGGACCGCATGGTGACGGAGTGCAGGCCGGTGCTCGCCGCCGAGCGGAGCAGGGCGTCGATGATGTGGGCCCGTCGCTCCTCGTGATCCACCAGCTTCGGCATCGGTTCCCTTCGAATGTTTTTGTGGTACAACCATACCATCAAACCGGGGAGGTATCGTGACCAGGACCAGCGTCGGACACTTCGTCAGCGAGTCGGCTCGGGCGAAGTTCCTTGAGGCGTACGACCGGGCGATGGAGCTGTGGCCGAGCCCGCGTCGGGAGCTCGACGTCGAGACGAGCTACGGCACCGTCCACGTCCACCGCTACGGACCGGACGGCGGAGAGCCGGTGGTGCTGCTGCACGGCCACGCCGGGCATCCGTCCAACTGGTACCCGCAGATCGCGGCGCTGGGCGAGCACCACCCGCTGTACGCGATCGACACCCTGGACGACCCCGGGCGCAGCGTGCAGCGCGCCGTCGCGGCGGGCTCGGCGGAGAACGCGGCCTGGCTGGGGGAGGTGCTCGCCGGGCTGGGGCTGGAGCGGGTGCACCTGGTCGGGGTCTCGTACGGGGGCTGGCTCGCGCTCAACCAGGCGATCCACCGGCCCGAGCGGCTCGCCTCGGTCGCGCCGCTGGACCCGGGCGGGATCGAGAAGGTGCCCGCGCGGTTCTACGCGCACATGGTCGGCGGCCTGTTCGGGATGCTCGCCCCGAGGCGGCTGCGTCCGGCGGTCGGGCGGCTGCTGGCGAATCCGGCGCTCGGCGCGCCGCGCGAGATGATCGCGCCGCTGATGCTCGCCGTGCGCAGCTACAAGCCGGGCTCCCGGCCGCCGGCTCGGCCGTTCACGGACGAGGAGTTGGGGTCGATCGCACTGCCGGTGCTGGTGTTGGTGGGCAGGCGCAGCGCGTTGCTCCGGCCGGGGAAGGTGGTCGAGCGGGTGACGGCGCTGATTCCGGGGGTGCGGGCGGAGATCCTCGAACGGGCGGGGCACGGGCTGAACTTGGAGCAGCCCGGGCTGGTCAATGAGCGGCTGCTGGCGTTCATCGGGGGCGGGTCAGGCGGCGACGGGCAGGGCTGAGGCCGTGCGTGCCTCGTCGTAGCGGCGGAGGATCAGGCGCGCCACGGCGGGGTGGGCGCCCAGTGGGGCGGTGGTCCAGTGGGCGGCGGTGGTGGCGGCGCGGCGGGCGAAGAAGCCGGGGGAGAGGAGGTGGGCGGCGAGGGCGACCCGGGGGTGGCCGGCGGCCTGGAGGGCGGCCACCGCCTCGTGGGGGGTGGGGGTGGCAGCGGAGAGGTGGGCGGGGGTGACGGGGCGGCCGAGGCGGGTGGCGAGGAGGTGGGCCATGCGCTCGGTGTCGGCGAGGGCCGTGGGATCCGAGGAGCCGGCTCCGGCGAGGACCACGGGGGCGTGGGCCGGGGCGCCGCTTTCGGCGAGGCGGTCGGCGAGGGCTTCGGCGAGCAGGGGGTGCGGGCCGAGCGCGGGGGCGAGGCGGGCGTGGGGGAGGCCGGCGGCGGTGAGGGCGGCGGGGATGTCGACCCGTACGTGGTAGCCGGTGCCGAGGAGGAGGGGGACCAGGACCGGTTGCCGGTCGGCGAGTCGGGCGAGGGCCTGGGGCAGGGAGGGCTCGGCGAGGTCCAGGAAGCAGCACCGGACGGTCAGTTCGGGCCGGAGGGAGCGAACCAGGCGCAGGAGCTTGCGGGTCGAGGTGAGGGCGGCCGGGTCTCGGCTGCCGTGGGCCACGGCGAGCAGCATCAGAGTGCCGCCAGTCGGTAGCCGCGCTTGGGGACGGTGCGGATCAGCGTGGCGTGCGGCCCGAGGGCGGCGCGCAGTCGGGCGACGGCGGCCTCGACGGCGTGTTCGTCGGCGGCGGCGTCCGGCCAGGCGGTGCGCAGGAGTTCGGCGCGGCTGAGGACCCGGCCGGGGTGTTCGGCGAGGGCGCGCAGGACGGCGGCGCCGCGCGGGCTGAGCCAGTGGCTCTCGCCGTCGACCATCGCGGCGTTCCCCTGGAGGGTCAACACCTGCCCGGCGAGCGGGACTTCACGCCGGGCGCGGCCGGGCAGGACGTCCGCGAGCAGCCGGACCAGCGAGCCGAGCCGGCCGCGTTCGGGGTGGACCGCGGGCAGGCCGAGGTCGGTGAGCGGGCGGGCGCACAGCGTCCCCACGCACACCGGCAGGACGTCCTCGCGCAGGGCGTCGACCAGCGCCTCGTACAGCCCCTCGGCCTCGGCGGCGGCGAGCAGCGCGGTGATCGCGGGGGCGCTGGTGAAGGTGAGGGCGTGCAGCTGGCGCCGGACGGTCTGGTCGAGGAGTCTTCGCACCGCGCCCGGGTCCTCCGGGGGCGCCCAGCGGTAGACCGGGACGGAGATCACCTCGGCGCCGCGCTCGCGCAGTGCCGCCGCGAAGGCGTCCAGCCGCACCCCGTGCTCCTGGACGGCGATCCGGCACCCGGCCAGGGGGCGGGCGAGCAGCCAGGTGAGCAGCTCGTCGGTGGCTTCGGTGCCGGGGGAGTAGCCCTCGTTCAGCCCGCTGGCCCGGACCGCGCCGGTGGCCTTGGGGCCGCGGCTGAGCACCACCGCGCCGCGGCAGGCCTCGGCGAGCGCGGCGCCCCGGCCCCAGCCCTCGGCGGCGCTCATCCAGCCGCGCCAGCCGACCCCGGTGGTGGCGACCACGTAGTCGAGCGGGGCGGACAGGCAGCGGTCGGTGGCCTCGCGCAGGGCGAGGTCGTCGGCGAGCGGCAGGATGCGCAGCACCGGCGCCTCGACCACCTGGGCACCGCGCCGGCTCAGCAGGGCGGTGAGTTCCTCGCGGCGGCGGGCGGCGGTGACCCCGACGGTGAAGCCGGTGAGCGGTCCGGGCTGGGTGAGGGTTGCCATGCGCGCCAGCCTGGGGCGCGCGTGTTACGGGGGCATTGCCCGACCGTCACCTGGCGGTAAGCGCAAGTGCCCTTCCGGTTACGGCAGATGTCCGGCCGTGCACCCCGGCCCCCGGGCGCCGTGAGGGAGGCGTACCGCGCCCGCAACATTCACGACCCGGTCGCGAAACAGCGGACGGCCACCTTTCTCGGCATGACGTTGACCAGCCCGAACGCCGCCGCCCCCGCCACCGCGGCCGCCACCGACACGCACTGCCCGTACTGCTCGCTGCAGTGCGGCATGCGGCTGTCGGTCGGTACGGCGGCCGGCACCGGCACGGTTTCCGGCTCCGGCTCCGGTACGGCTTCCGGCTCCGGTACGGTTTCCGGCTCCGGGACGGCCGGCGGCACCGGGACGGCCCCAGGCACCGGCGCGGACCGAGTGGGTACGGCGCTGCCGGTCGAGGTCCTGGAGCGTCCGGACTTCCCGGTGAACCGCGGCGCGCTGTGCGGCAAGGGCCGCTCGGCGCCCGCGCTGCTGGCCCGGGACGTCCGGCTGACCGGCCCGCTGCTGCGGGACCGGCCGGGCGGGCCGCTGCGCGCGGCCGGCTGGCCGGAGGCGCTGGACCGGGTGGCCGCCGGGCTGGCCCGGACGCGGGCCGAGCACGGCCCGGACGCGGTGGGCGTGTTCGGCGGCGGCGGGCTGACCAACGAGAAGGCCTACCTGCTGGGCAAGTTCGCGCGGGTGGTGCTGGGCACCGCCCACATCGACTACAACGGCCGGTTCTGCATGTCCTCGGCGGCGGCCGCGCACCGTCGGGCCTTCGGCCTGGACCGCGGGCTGCCGTTCCCGCTGGAGGACATCCCGCACACCGGCTGCCTGATCCTGGTCGGCGGCAACCCGGCCGAGACCATGCCGCCCGCCGTCCGCTACTTCCGCGAACTGCGGGAGAACGGCGGCAGGTTGATCGTGGTCGACCCGCGCCGCACCCGCACCGCCGAACTGGCCGACCTGCACCTGCAGCCCCGACCCGGTGGGGACCTGGCACTGGCCCTCGGCCTGCTCCACCTGGTCATCGCGGACGGCCTGGTGGACGAGGAGTTCGTCGCCGAGCGCACCACCGGCTTCGAGCGGGCCCGGGAGTCGGCGATGGCCCACTGGCCGGACCGGGTGGAGCGGATCGCGGGCGTCCCGGCCCATCGACTCCGCGAGGCAGCGCGGATGTTCGGCGAGGCGGAGACCGGCATGGTGCTCACCGCACGCGGCCCGGAGCAGCAGAGCAAGGGCACCGACACCGTCGGCGCCTGGATCGACCTCTGCCTGGCCACCGGCAAGGCCGGCCGCCGCCACAGCGGCTACGGCTGCCTGACCGGCCAGGGCAACGGCCAGGGCGGGCGCGAGCACGGGCAGAAGGCCGACCAGCTGCCCGGCTACCGATCGATCGAGGACCAGACGGCACGTCAGCACGTCGCCGCCGTCTGGGGCGTGCCGGCCGAGAGCATCCCGGGCCCGGGCAAGTCCGCCTACGAGCTGCTGGACGACCTCGGCCGCCCCGACGGCATCCGGGCGCTGCTGTTGGCCGGCTCCAACCCGGCGGTGTCCGCGCCGAACGCCGGGCACGTCACCGAGCGGCTGCGCGCACTGGACCTGCTGGTCGTCGCCGACCTGGTGCTCTCCGAGACGGCCCGGCTCGCGGACGTGGTGCTGCCGGTCACCCAGTGGGCCGAGGAGGACGGCACCACCACCAACCTGGAGGGCCGGGTGATCCTGCGCCGCCGCGCCCTCGACCCTCCGGAGGGCGTCCGCAGCGAGCTGTGGGTGCTGCGCGAACTGGCCGCCCGGCTCGGGGTGCCGGAGGGCTTCCCGGCCGACGGCTTCCCGGTCGAGCCCGAGCGGGCCTTCGACGAGCTGCGGCGCGCCTCGGCCGGCGGCGACGCCGACTACGCGGGCGTCAGCTACGCCCGGATCGCCGCCGAGGACGGGGTGTTCTGGCCCTGCCCGTCCGAGGACCACCCCGGCACGCCCCGGCTGTTCCTGGACCGCTTCGCCACCCCGGACGGCCGGGCCCGCTTCGCCGCCGTCACCCATCGCCCGGGCGGCGAGGAGCCGGACGAGGCGTACCCGCTGTACCTGACCACCGGCCGGGTGCTCTCCCAGTACCAGAGCGGCGCGCAGACCCGCCGGGTCGCCGAGCTCAACGCGGCCGCGCCCGGCCCGTACGTCGAACTGCACCCGCGGCTCGCCGAACGGCTGGGGATCGCGGACGGCGAGCCGGTGGCGGTCACCAGTCGGCGCGGTCGGGCCGTCGCCCCGGCGCGGATCACCGGGGCGATCCGGCCGGACACCGTCTTCATGCCCTTCCACTGGGCCGGCGCCGGCCGGGCCAACAGCCTCACCAACCCGGCGCTCGACCCGGTGTCGCGGATGCCGGAGTTCAAACTCTGCGCCGTCCGGGTGGAGCGCGCCCAGCAGGAGGTGGCGTCATGACCCCCAGAATCGCCGTGGTCGGGGGCGGCATGGCGGCCGCCCGCTTCGCCGAACGGTACGGGGCGCTCGGCGGGCCCGGCACGGTCACCGTGTACGGCGCCGAGCCCCGCGCGCCGTACAACCGGGTGCTGCTCGCCGAGGTGCTCACCGGGCGCTACGACGCGGAGTCGATCGCGCTGCCGCTCGGCGGGGCGAGCGCCCGGCCCGGCTGCGAGGTCGTCGCACTCGATCCGCGGGACCGGACGCTGCGGCTCGCGGACGGCAGCGTCGAGGCGTGGGACGAACTCGTCCTCGCCACCGGCGCCAACCCGGTGCTGCCGCCCGTCCGCGGACTGCGCCGCGCCGACGGCCACGGGCTGGCCGAGGGCGTGCACACCCTGCGCACCCTGGAGGACTGCGCCCGGCTCGCCGAGGAGGCCGTCGGCGCCAAGCGGGCCGTGGTGATCGGCGGCGGGGTGCTCGGCGTGAGTGCCGCCCGGGCGCTGGCCGCGCTCGGGGTGCGCACCGAAATCGTCCACCAGGCACCGCATCTGATCGAGCGTCAGCTCGATCCGGAGGCGGCCTCGGTGCTGCGTGAGCAGCTCCAGGCGCTCGGCGTCGACTGCTACACCGGCAACCGCGCCCGGGCCGTGCACGGCGGCGAGAAGGTCGGCGCCGTGGAGCTGGCCAACGGCCACCGGCTGGACTGCGACCTGGTGGTCCTCGCCTGCGGCACCCGTCCGCGCACCGCGCTCGCCCACACCGCCGGCCTGCCGGTCGACACCGGGATCCTGGTGGACGACCGGCTGGCCGTCGCCCCGCACGTGTCCGCGATCGGTGACTGCGCCGAACACCGCGGCACCGTCCACGGACTGGCCGGCCCCGCCTGGGAGCAGGCCGACGTCCTCGCCCGTCGGCTCTCCGGCGCCGAGCCGGACGCCCGCTACCCCGGCACCAGCCCGCGGGCCCGGCTCAGCACCGGCGGCCTGGAGTACGCGGCCTTCGGCACCGTGGACGAGAGCCTCGACCCGGGCCTCGACGTCCTGCGGCTCACCGACGCCACCCGCGGCAGCTACAAGAAGCTCGTCCTGCGCGGCGACCGCCTGGTCGGCGCCATCCTGCTCGGCGACCTGGCCACCGTGGACGCGCTGGCCGGCGCCTTCGCCGACGGCGGCGAACTCGCCGGCCACCCCCTGCACCTGCTCACCCAAGAAACTGCGATGACTGGAGACATGCGTTGACCACTGACCACCGCAGCACGCGGGACCTCGTCCTGGTCGGCCACGGCATGGTCGGCCAGCGCTTCCTGGAGGCCTGGACCGAGCAGCCGGCCGCGCGCGGCTGGCGGGTCACCGTGCTCGCCGAGGAGCCCCGGCCCGCCTACGACCGGGTGCACCTGAGCGCGCTGTTCTCCGGGAGCACCGCCGAGGACCTCGGGCTCTGCCCGTCCGGCTTCCTCGCCGAGCACGGCATCGACCTGCGCCTGGGCGACCCGGCCACCGCGATCGACCGGTCCGGGCGGACCGTCACCACCCGGTCCGGCTCCCGAGTCCGCTACGACGTGCTGGTGTTGGCCACCGGATCGGTGCCCTTCGTGCCGCCGGTGCCCGGGACGGACGCGCCCGGCTGCCACGTCTACCGGACCATCGAGGACGTCGACGCGATCCGCGCCGGGGCCGTGGCGGCCCGGACGGGCGTGGTCGTCGGCGGCGGCCTGCTCGGCCTGGAGGCGGCCGGTGCGCTGCGGGCCGGCGGACTGGACACCCACGTCGTGGAGTTCGCGCCCCGGCTGATGGCCGTCCAGGTCGACGACGGCGGCGGCGCGGCGCTTCGCCGCAAGATCGAGGACCTCGGTGTCACCGTCCACACCAGCGCCGGCGCCAGCGGCGTCCTCACCGGACCGGACGGCACGGTCCGCGGCCTCGCCCTCTCCGACGGACGCGAACTGCCCGCCGACCTCGTGGTGTTCTCGGCCGGCGTGCGCGCCCGCGACCAGCTCGCCCGGGACTGCGGACTGCCGGTCGGACAGCGCGGCGGCGTGGTGGTCGACGCCCACTGCCGTACGGAGGACCCGGCGATCCTCGCCATCGGCGAGTGCGCCCAGGCCGTCGACGGCCGGGTCTACGGCCTGGTCGCCCCCGGCTACCAGATGGCCGAGACGGCGGCGCGCACGGTGGCCGTCCTGACCGCCGAAGGCCCCACCGGCGAGGGCACCGGTCCCACCGGCGAGGGCACCGGTCCCACCGGCGAGGGCACCGGTCCCACCGGCGAGGGCACCGGTCCCACCGGCGAGGGCTTCGTCGGCGCCGACACCTCCACCAAGCTCAAGCTGCTCGGCGTGGACGTCGCCAGCTTCGGCGACCCGCACGGCACCGCCGAGGGAGCGCTCGACGTGCTCTACAGCGACAGCCGCAGCGGCGTCTACCGCAAGCTCGTCATCGGCGCCGACGGCGCGCTGCTCGGTGGCGTCCTGGTCGGCGACACCGAGGGCTACGGCACCCTGCGCCCGCTCGCCGTCGCCGGCAAGCCGCTCACCGTCGCCCCCGAACAGCTCGTCCTGCCCGCCGGGTTCGCCTCCGCCGGACCGGTCGCGCTGCCCGACGACGCGGTGCTCTGCTCCTGCCACAACGTCACCCAGGGCGCGGTGCGCGCCGCCGTCCGCGACCAGGGAGCCGACAGCGTCGCCGCGGTCAAGAAGTGCACCCGGGCCGGCACCGGCTGCGGCAGCTGCCTCAAGCAGCTCGGCACCGTCGTCACCGAGGAGCTGGAGGCCGCCGGGGTCAGCACCGGCACGGGCCTGTGCGAGCACTTCGCCCACACCCGCGCCGAGCTGTACGAGATCGTCCGGGTCACCGGGCTGGCGAGCTTCTCCGAACTGCTCGCCAGGCACGGCAGCGGCGGCGAGGGCTGCGAGGTCTGCAAGCCGACCGTCGCCTCCATCCTCGCCAGCCTCGGCAACGGCCACATCCTGGACGGCGAGCAGGGCGCATTGCAGGACTCCAACGACCACTTCCTCGCCAACCTGCAGCGCAACGGCTCCTACTCGGTCGTGCCCCGGGTGCCCGGCGGCGAGATCACCCCCGAGGGCCTGATCACGATCGGCGAGATCGCCCGCGACCACGGCCTCTACACCAAGATCACCGGCGGTCAGCGGATCGACATGTTCGGCGCCACCGTCGACCAACTGCCCGTCATCTGGCGCAGGTTGGTGGACGCCGGCTTCGAGTCCGGACACGCCTACGGCAAGTCGCTGCGCACCGTGAAGTCCTGCGTCGGCGAGACCTGGTGCCGCTTCGGCGTCCAGGACTCCACCACCCTGGCCATCGAACTCGAGCTGCGCTACCGCGGGTTGCGCTCCCCGCACAAGCTCAAGGCCGCCGTCTCCGGCTGCGCCCGCGAATGCGCGGAGGCGCAGAGCAAGGACTTCGGCATCATCGCCACCTCGGCCGGCTGGAACCTCTACGTCGGCGGCAACGGCGGCATGACACCGCGACACGCCGACCTGCTGGTGGCGGACGTGGACCGGGAGACGCTCATCCGCACCATCGACCGCTACCTGATGTTCTACATCCGCACCGCCGACCGGCTGGAGCGCACCTCGGTCTGGCTGGAGCGGCTGGAGGGCGGCCTGGACCACCTGCGGGCCGTCGTCCTGGACGACTCGCTCGGCATCGCGGCCGAGCTGGACGAACTGATGGAGCGTCACATCAGCGGCTACCGGGACGAATGGGCCGAGACCCTGGCCGACCCCGACCGGATGCGGCGCTTCGCCTCCTTCGTCAACGCCCCCGGCACCCCCGACCCCGCCGTGACCTTCGTCCCCGAACGCGGCCAGATCCGCCCCGCCCGCCCCGGCGAGGCCGGCCACACCCTCGACTCCCCGGTGCTCGTCGCCGGGGCCCGACTGGAGGTGCTCACCCCGTGACCGTACAGATCCACGACGGGACGCGCTGGCAGACCGTCTGCGCCCTCACCGACCTGCAGCCCGGCCGCGGCGTCGCGGTACTGCTCCCCGGCACCGAACAGGTCGCGCTCTTCCGCGACCGCGCCGGGACGCTCTACGCCGTCGACAACCTGGACCCGTTCAGCGGCGCCCCGGTCCTCTCCCGGGGCCTGCTCGGCAGCCGCGGCGACCGGCCGACCCTCATCTCGCCGATGTACAAGCAGGTCTACGACCTCACCGACGGGCGCTGCCTGGACGAGGACACCGCCCCCGACGGCGCCCCCGCCGTGCTGCGGCGCTGGCCGGTGCGGGTGGCCGCCCCGGGAGGTGCGGAGTGACCACCCTCCTCGACGCGAGAAAGCCCGCCCCGCTCGCCGGATGGGACCCGGAGGACGAGGAGTTCTGGGAGCGCACCGGCGCCCGGATCGCCCGCCGCAACCTGGTGTTCTCCGTGCTCTCCGAGCACATCGGCTTCTCGGTGTGGAGCCTGTGGTCGGTGCTCGTCCTCTTCCTCGGGCCCCAGTACCACATCGACACCGCGGGCAAGTTCACCCTCACCGCCCTCCCGACCGCGCTCGGCGCCCTGCTGCGACTGCCGTACACCTTCGCCGTCGCCCGCTTCGGCGGGCGCAACTGGACCGTGATCAGCGCCCTGTTGCTGCTCCTGCCCACCACGCTCGCCGCCCTCGTGCTCGAACCCGGGGTCTCGTACGGGACGCTGCTGGCGGTCGCCTGCGTGGCGGGCGTCGGCGGCGGCAACTTCGCCTCCTCGATGGCCAACATCAACGCCTTCTACCCCCACCGGCTCAAGGGCTGGGCGCTCGGGATCAACGCGGGCGGCGGCAACCTCGGCGTCCCCGCCGTCCAGCTGCTCGGGCTGCTCGTGCTGGCCACCGCCGGTGCGGCCCACCCCCGGCTGCTGCCGCTGCTCTACCTGCCGCTGATCGTGCTCGCGGCGGCCGGGGCGTGGTGGCGGATGGACAACCTGGCGGTGTCCGCGTCCGGGCCTTCCGGCGAGGGGGTCGGGTCCTCCGGTGAGGGGCGGTCGCTGCGCGAAGTCGCCCGCGATCCGTACGGCTGGGCCGTCTCGACGCTGTACATCGGGACGTTCGGCTCCTTCATCGGCTTCGGCTTCGCCTTCGGACAGGTGCTGCAGGTGCAGTTCCACGAGCGCTTCGACACCCCGGTCAAGGCGGCCGCGCTGACCTTCCTCGGACCGCTCCTCGGCTCGCTGCTGCGACCGGTCGGAGGGCGGCTCGCGGACCGGTACGGCGGGGCGGTCGTCACGCTGTGCACCTTCCTCGCGATGGGCGCCGGGACGGCGGTCGTGCTGGCCGCCTCGCGGGCGGGTTCGCTGCCACTGTTCCTGTCCGGATTCATCGCGCTGTTCGTCCTCAGCGGCATCGGCAACGGCTCGACGTACAAGATGATCCCGGCGCACTACCAGGGCGTCGCCCGCAAGGCGGTCGCGGCCGGCGCCGACCCGGCGGCCGCCGAGGCCGACTCCCGCCGCCGCTCCGCCGCGCTGATCGGGCTCGCCGGGGCGATCGGGGCCTTCGGCGGGGTGCTGGTGAACCTGGCGTTCCGGCAGTCCTTCCTCGCCAGCCACAACGGGGACGCGGCGTACCTGGGGTTCCTGGGGGCGTATGTGCTCTGCTCGGTGCTGACCTGGGCGGTCTGGCTCCGACGGCGGTGAGCTGCCCGCGGGGCGCTGGGCTGTTGGTATGACGGTCGGACCGCCTCGGCGCGCGGCGGTCCGGCCGGGCGGTTAGCGTCGGCCGCAACACGTCCTCGGTTCACGGAGGTTGCAGTGCAACGGTGGATCATCCTGACGGCCGTCACCGCGGCCCTCACCGGCCTCGCCGCGCCCGCCGCGTCCGCAATGGCCACCGACCCGGCCCCAGCGCCGACCACCGCCGTCACCCTCGGTGACGCCGAGATCGACTCGAAACTGCCGGGGAGGGTCAAGGTCGACGTCGGCTACCTCTGCCCGATCGCGGCCGAGGCCCGCTCACTCAACGTCTCGGTCGAACAGAAGGACCCGCAGGACTCCTCCTCGATCGCCTTCGGCTCCAGCCGGACGGCGGAGGCCGACGTCATCTGCGACGGCACGCAGCAGCAACGGCAGATCGTCGTCCAGTCCAAGACCTTCAACTGGATCCCCGACGCCGACGCCGTCCTCACCGCCACCGTCTCCAACATCGGCGCCACCCCGCCCGCGGCGGCGGACGCCAGGCGCGTCACCCTCGTCACCGCGACACCCCCCGCACCCGCGAGCTGAAGCAGCCGGGCCCGGCTCGCCAGCCGGGCCCTCGTGCGCGTGGATCCGCCCGTGAACAGGGCTGCTACGATGCGCCCCCGTGTTCTACAGTGCTGTAGAACTGCACCACCGGCGAACGGGGACGCACCATGGACAAGCCGCTTCGGCTGCCGCAGCAGGATCGGGCGGTCTTCGAGACGGAGCTCGGGCGCGCGCTCGCCGCGCCCCGGGTGCGGGAGGCGCTCCGGGAGAGCGGGGCCGACGCGCGCGGGGTGGAGCGGCTGCGGCGGGTGGCGCGGGAGAACGCGGAGTACGTGCTGGCCGCGGCGGCGCCGGAGTACGAGCGCTACGCCGCGCTGCGGGCGGATGCGGACGCGGTGGCGCGGCTTCCGGTGGCCCTTCCGGCGCGGGATCGGGCCTCGGGCTGGTGGGGCGTGCTGGGCGTGGTGGTGCCGGTCATCGCCGGGGCGGCGGCGGTGATCTTCCTGTTGACGGGCTGTCTGCTGGCCCTTTCCGGGGGCCCGGACGTCCTGGCGCACGCGCTGGTGGGTGCCGGGTGGGTGGCCGCCGGGGTGGCGGCCGCGAGCCTGCTGGTCGGAGGGTTGGGGCTGCTGGGCGCGGCGGCCCGGTCGTCGGAGCCGGTCGATGTGGAGGCGGACGGCTCGGGCGAGTTGGTGCGGGCACGGGACGCCTGGCGGTCGGCCTTGGCGGAGCGCGGGCTGGTGCCGTACCTGGTGGCGCAGGCGAACTCGGCGCCCGATCAGCGGTGTTGACGCAGCTTCGGGGCGCGCGCCGCGTCGACCAGGAGGTGGGCGGCGTGGCGGGGGATGCCGAGGCGGCGGGCGATCCACGGGGCCGGGCGGCCGGCCTGGGCGAGCATCCAGGCGGAGTACAACTGGCCCAGCTGGGGAGCCCTTTCGCCGAGTAGTAGCGGGCGGACGGCCTCCATCGGGAAGTCCTCGAGGGCGCGGGCGCTGTACTCGCGCCCGTTGGGCCCGGCAGGGGGCAGGGGGAGCGGGCGGCGGGAGTCCAGCCAGCGGGTGAGGAGTACGGCGCCGACGACCAGCAGGCCGGTGCCCGAGGCGCCGATCAGGATGCCGCCGATGACGGGGCGGTCGTCCTCCTCGGCCATGCTCAGGGCGATCTCCTCCAGGACGAGCAGGCTCAGCACGGTGAGCAGCACCGCGGCTTCGCCGGGGCGGGGGCGGGGCCGGGACGTCGTCATGCGAAACCTCTTCCTCGGCAGAGTGCCCGGGGCTTTCGGGCGGGTGCGGCGATTCACCTTCCGTACAACGGTGGCGGGCAGCCCTGGGCACGCCTTGACGGGCCTGGCGGTGAAACGCGGGATCCGAGTTGACGTCCCGTCAGAGTGCCTTCGGGGCCCGCCGGTTGGCCGACGGTTCGGGCACGGTCGGCCGGCATGGCTCCGGCATGTCAACTTCGACAGCGTTGTCGACGTTGTGGAATCCGGGCCTACGGCAGGCCCCCGCCCGTAGGGGAAGCCGAGAGGTCCTAGCGTCAGCGGGCCAGGAGCGGCAGGGGTGCGCCGGTGCGGGCGGGGAGTTCCAGGCGGGTGAGGAGCGCGGAGGGCGAGACCTCGACCACGCGGCACCCGGCCCGGTGGCGGCAGTGTCGGGCGACCGAGCCGTGTCGGAGGCGGTCGAGGCCGCGGCGGGCGGACGTGCCGAGGACGAGCAGGTCCTCCGGGCCGGTGACGGCGCCGACCAGGGCGGGCCCGGGGTCGGCGTGGACCACCAGCGGGCGGATGACCAGCCCGGACGGGTAGCCGCCGTAGGCCTGCTCGAAGGCGATGTCGAGGCGGCGGCGGGCGGCGTGCTCCAGTTCGGAGAGCGGGCGCGGGGCGTCTCGGTCGTCGGCGGTCCAGGCGGCGACGGGCACCAGCACCGCCGCGTGCCGGGCCGCCTCGCCGACGGCGTGGTAGAGGGCGGCCAGACTGCTCAGTGAACCGCTCAGGCCGACGATCACGCGGGGGGTGGTCCCGGTCGAGGGGCCGGTCATGGCCGTTCGCCTCCGTCTCTCCGGCTTCACGCTCTCCGGACTCGCGCCGGGGTTCTCCGGTTCGGTGCTCCCGGCTTCCGATGACTCCGATGGCTCGATGACTCCAGTGAACCCCGGAACCGCCCCCTCTGTACGGGCGCTGACACCTCCATGACGCCGCTCGTACGCATCTTGACGCCCTCCTGGCAGGCGCGCCCGGCTCCGGTTCTCAGCCCAGTCCCGGCACGAACCGGATGAGCAGGTCGATCGCCTTGATGCCGAGGAACGGCAGCACCAGCCCGCCCAGCCCGTAGACCCGCAGGTTGCGGCGGAGCAGGTCGGTCGCGGAGGCGGGCTGGTAGCGGACGCCGCGCAGGGCGAGCGGGATCAGCGCGACGATGATCAGCGCGTTGAAGATGATCGCGGAGGCGATCGCCGAGGTGGGGCTGTGCAGGCCCATGATGTTGAGGTGGTGCAGCCCGGGGTAGGCGTTCGCGAACATCGCGGGGATGATCGCGAAGAACTTGGCGACGTCGTTGGTGATCGAGAACGTGGTCAACGCGCCGCGGGTGATGAGGAGTTGTTTGCCGACCCGGATGATGTCGATCAGCTTGGTCGGGTTGGAGTCGAGGTCGACCATGTTGCCGGCTTCCTTGGCGGCCGGGGTGCCGGAGTTCATGGCGACGCCGACGTCGGCCTGGGCGAGGGCGGGGGCGTCGTTGGTGCCGTCGCCGGTCATGGCGACCATGTTCCCGGCGGCCTGCTCGCGCCGCAGGTGGGCGAGCTTGTCCTCCGGGGTGGCCTCGGCGAGGAAGTCGTCCACCCCGGCCTCCTCGGCGATGGCCTTGGCGGTCAGCGGGTTGTCGCCGGTGACCATGACCGTGCGGATGCCCATCCGGCGCAGTTCGGCGAAGCGCTCGGCGATGCCCTCCTTCACCACGTCCTTGAGCTCGACGACGCCGAGCGCGCGGGCGCCGTGTCGGTCGTGGACGGCGACCAGCAGGGGGGTGCCGCCGGCCTCGGCGATGCGGTCGACGAGCGGCTTGGCCTCGATCGGGAGCCGTCCGCCGGAGTCGACGACCCAGCGGGCGACGGCGTTCGCGGCGCCCTTGCGGATGAGGCATGTGGTGCCGTCGGGCCAGCGCAGGTCGACGCCGCTCATCCGGCTGTGCGCGGTGAACGGGACGGGCCGCTGCTCGCCGAGTTCGCCGGGGGAGCGCGGCGGCACCCAGTACTGACGGTTCGTCAGATCGACCAGTGAGCGTCCCTCCGGTGTGCCGTCGGCGACGGAGGCCAACTGAGCCGCCTCGGCGAGCTGTTCGGTGGTCGCGCCGGGCAGTGGGTGCAGGGCGACGGCGCGGCGGCTGCCGTGGGTGATGGTGCCGGTCTTGTCGAGCAGCAGCACGTCGACGTTCCCGGCGGCCTCCACCGCGCGACCGGACAGGGCGACCACGTTGCGCTGCACGAGGCGGTCCATCCCGGCGATGCCGATCGCGGAGAGCAGGGCGCCGATCGTGGTCGGGATCAGCGCGACCATCAACGCGACCAGCACGATGGTGGTCTGGGGCGCGTTGGCGTAGATCGCCATCGGCTGGAGGGAGACGACGGAGAGCAGGAAGACGATGGTCAGCGAGGCGAGCAGGATGGTGAGCGCGATCTCGTTCGGCGTCTTCTGCCGGTTGGCGCCCTCGACCAGGGCGATCATCCGGTCGACGAAGCTCTGCCCGGGCCGGGAGGTGACCCGGACGACGAGGTGGTCGGAGAGGACCTTCGTGCCGCCGGTGACGCCGGTGCGGTCGCCGCCGGACTCGCGGATGACGGGCGCGGACTCCCCGGTGATCGCCGACTCGTCCACGGTGGCGACGCCCTCGACCACCTCGCCGTCCTGCGGGATCACTTCACCGGCCGACACCAGCACGATGTCGTGCAGCAGCAACTGCTCGGCGGGGATGACCTCGTGGCGCAGGTCGCGGGTGCCGACCCGCCAGTGCAGCAGCCGCCGGGCGGTGGTGCCCGCCTGCGCGCGGCGCAGCGAGTCGGCCTGCGCCTTGCCGCGGCTTTCGGCGACGGCCTCGGCGAGGTTGGCGAACAGCACGGTCAGCCACAGCCAGAAGGAGATCACCCAGGCGAAGACCCCGGGGTGGATCACCGCGCTGATGGTGGTGAGCGCCGAGCCGGTCTCGACCACCAGCATCACCGGGTTGCGCATCATCATGCGCGGGTGCAGCTTGCGGACGGCGGCGGGCAGCGCCTCGGCGAGCTGCCGGCGGGTGATGAGCCGGCGGCGGCCGGTTCCCGGGCCGGTCGGGCGATGGCTCGTCGGTGGTTCGGGTGCGTGGGTGGGCGTCGGTTCCGGGCGGCGGAACCGGTTCCGCCGGTTGCGGGCGGTGCCGGTGTTGTCCGGGGTGGTGAGGGCCGAACGGCGCATCGTCTCGGGGGACCTTCCGGGCCGCCCGGTCGGATGGGGCGGCGGTTCGGGGAACGACGGGGAACGCCGGACAGCGAAGCACCGGATCTTCACACGGCATGCGCGCCTTGACGGCGGCTTGGCGTGCGGCGCCGCTTCCTTGACGGCTCCCTGACGCCGCGCTCGGAGGCCCGTCAGGGGAGCGTCAAGGTCGGTGGCGGGGGCGTAGGCCCTGCGTCAAGGACGGGTGCGGTCGGTGTGCGGAGGGTCTCCACTGGAGGTGCGACCGACCACCGAAGGGACTTCCGCCATGACCGACACCGCTCTTGCCGCCGAGCCGCCACTACGTCGGGTGGTGCGCCTGCCCGATCGTCCGGTCGACCCGCAACCGCCCGCCCGGGCCTCCGAGCCCGCGCCCGTGCACGACCGCAGCCGCCCCACCCACTGCCGCGTCGCGATGCAGTTCGAAGACTGATCCGAGGAGCATTCCCATGACCCGGCTCACCGCCCCACCCACCGCCGACGCCCCGGCCGCCGACGCCCCGACCGCCGACACCCTCGCCGACGCGCTCGGCGGCCCCTGGCCGGCCTCGGCCCGGCCGGGCCGGGGAGCCGACCTGCTGGTCGGCGGGGTCGGGCTGGCCGAGACCGCCGAGCGGTTCGGCACCCCGCTGTACGTGCTGGACGAGGGCGAGGTGCGGGCCCGCGCACAGGAGTACCGGCGGGCGCTGCCGCACGCCGAGGTGCTGTACGCGGCCAAGGCCTTCCTGTGCAGCGCGATGGCCGACTGGGTGGCCGACGAGGGCCTGGGCCTGGACGTGTGCTCCTCCGGCGAGCTGTGGCTGGCGGTCTCGGCGGGCTTCCCGGCGCGGCGGATCCTGCTGCACGGCAACGCCAAGTCCCCGGAGGAGCTGCGGCTGGCCCGTCGGCTGCGGGTGGGACGGATCGTCATCGACGGTCCGGCGGAGATCGCCCGGCTGGCCGCGCTGGTGGCCGCCGACACCCCGCAGAGGGTGCTGGTCCGGGTCGTGCCGGGGATCGCGGCCGGGCACCACAAGGCGGTGCGCACCGGCGTCGGCGGGCAGAAATTCGGCTTTCCGGTCGAGGGCGGCGACGCGGCCGACGCGATCGCCCGGGTGCTCGACCAGCCCGGTCTCGAACTCGGCGGTCTGCACTGTCACTTGGGATCGCAGATCACCGAGGTGGAGCCCTACCTGCAGGCGGTGGACGCGCTGGTGCGGCTGCTCGCCGAGGTGCGCGAGCGGCACGGCGTGGAGCTGCCCGAGTTGGACCTCGGCGGCGGCCACGGCATCCGCTACCTGCCCGGGGACGGGGAGTTGGACGTCGCCGAGTTCGCCGTCCGGGTGACCGACCGGCTGGCGGTGCGCTGCGCCGAGGCGGGGCTGGAGGTGCCGCGGCTGCTGGTGGAGCCCGGTCGCGCGATCGCCGGACCGGCCGCGGTGGCGGTCTACCGGGTGCTGTCGGTCAAGCACGGCGCGGACGGCCGCTGCTTCGTCGCGGTGGACGGCGGCATGAGCGACAACCCGCGCCCGGCGCTGTACGGATCGCCGTACGCGGTGCGGCTGGTGGGCCGCCGCTCGGAGGCGGGCGCGGCCCGGGTGGACGTGGTCGGCCGCCACTGCGAGGCCGGCGACGTGCTGGTGCGCGATGCCGTCCTGCCCGCCGACGTGCGGCCGGGGGACCTGCTGGCGGTCCCGGCGGCGGGGGCGTACCAGCTGTCGATGGCCTCGGGATACAACCTGGTCGGCCGTCCGGCGGTGGTGGCGGTGCGGGAGGGCCGGGCGCGGCTGCTGATCCGCCGCGAGACGGTGGAGGACTTCCGGCTGCGGGAGGTCGGCCGCTGAGGGAGCGGCGGCGGTCGCGTGAGAAGTCGGGCCGGCCGACTTCTCACGCAACGCGGCAACCGACGTCCGGTCAGGCGCTCTTGAGCGTGCCGCCGTCGATGACGTAGTCGGCACCGTGGACGTTGGCGGCGCGGTCGGACAGCAGGAAGGCGACCAGGTCCGCCACCTCCTCGGGTGCGGAGAGGCGGCCCGAGGCGATGCCGAACTCTCCGGGCAGGGCCGCGAGCAGATCGCCGTGGGCCACCCCGGAGGCGGCGGCCACCTTGCCGCCGAAGCCGGCCGGGTCGGTCCAGAGCGGACTGGCGGTGACGCCCGGAGTGACGGTGTTCACGCGGACACCGCGCGGCGCCAGCTCCTCGCTGAGCCGCTTCCCGAACTGGGTCAGCGCCGCCTTGGCCTCCCCGTAGCCGACCGGCGAGCCCTGCGGCATACGGGCGTTGATCGAGGAGATGTTCACGATCGCGCCCGCGCGTTCCAGGATGCTCGGCAGCGCCGCCTTGGTCGTCCACACCGCGCTGAACAGGTTGAGGTCGAACATCCGCTGCCACTGTTCGTCGTCGGTGTCCAGGAACCCGCCGAGGGAGAGCGAATCGGCGTCGCCCGCACCGACGTTGTTGACGAGGAAGTCGATCCCGCCGACCGCGGCGAGCGCCGTGTCGACGACCGACCGCGCCCCCTCGCGGGTGCTCAGGTCGACGGCCACCGTCGCGGCGGCCACCTCCGCCAGCTCGGGGGTGACGGTGCGGGCGGCACCCACCACCCGGACCCCCTCCGCAGCCAGGTTCCGGGCGATCGCGAGGCCGATGCCGCGACTCGCTCCGGTGACCAGAGCGGTCCTGCCGTTGATGCCGAGCTCCATGGTTCTCCCCATTCCTGGATGACGGGTTCTTGAACTGCAGGTCAAAAATCAGGGCGCACGAAGCGGCGCACCGCGGGGCGGCGCCTCAGAGGCCCGCCAGGGCCGTGTCGATGATCCGGTACAGCACCGGCCGGTCGAAGGTCTTGGCCATGACGCGCAGGCCGGCGAGGGCGGTCTGGAGGAACAGCGCCTGCTCCCCGGCGTCGAGCGTCCGGTCGATGTCGCCGTCCCGCTGCCCCTGCCGGAGGCGGGCGGTGAACAGCTCGATCATGCGCTCCTCCATGCGCAGCACCGCGCGGGTGGCCTCCTCGTCCCGCCCGCCGAGTTCTGAGACCGTGTTCTGGGCCAGGCACCCGCGACGGGCCGGACCGTCCAGGTCCATGTCGACGAGCAGCACGAAGTACGCGCGGATGCGCTCCTTGGCGGTGCCGGGCCGGGAGAGGAACTCCTCGGTCACCTCGGCCGCGGTCCGGTCGTAGAGGTCCAGCGCCCTGGAGAACAGCTCGCGCTTGGAACCGAAGGAGTGGTACAGGCTGCCCTTGGCGATGCCGGTCGCCTCGGCGAGGTCGGCAGGGGACGTACCGGCGTAGCCCTTGGTCCAGAACGTCTCCATCGCCCGCGCGACCACCGCGTCGGGTTCGAAGCTCTTCGGTCTGCCCATGGTCCCACCGTAGGGAGTATTTGACTCGCAGGTCAAATACTCGAGGAAGAAGCACGTGAACCGGCCTGTCGGCCGCCGGCGGGGTCCCGCCCGTGACGGTCCGCGGCTGAGGCCGCGGCCTGCCTCGGTGGATAACGGAACGGTTGCGGAGCCCGCGCTTCCCGTGCCCGGGTCTTGACGGCGTGGGGAGGGCGGACGTTTGCTGTGTCCCGCTCGTTGGAACCTGTTCGGTTCTGCTTTGTTTTGTGTGTTTGAACGTTCAAAACGTGCCCGCTCTCCTGAGGGGCCGCTCCACCGAGAGGAATGCAATGTCACACCTTTCCCGTCGCGCCCTGCTCCGCGCCTCCGGAGGCGGTCTGCTGGCCCTCGCCGCCGGGGGCGCCCTCGCGGCCTGCGGCTCCGGCTCGGGGAGCGCATCCGGCGGGGACGCCGACAGCGGCACGGTCACCGTCTGGTCCTGGGCCACCGCCGCCGAGGCGCTGCGCGGCGTCGTCCCGGCCTTCGAGAAGGACAACCCCGGGATCAAGGTCGACGTCCAGGACATCGGCGAACCCGCCATCTGGGACAAGATCACCGTCGGCATGGCGGCCGGAGGCCAAGGGCTCGGCGACGTCCTGCACATCGGCTGCGACTACCTGCCCGGCTACCTGGAGAAGTTCCCCGGCGGCCTCGCCAACCTCTCCGAGTTCGGCGCCGACGCCCACAGGGACAAGTTCGCCAAGGGCCTGTGGCCGGTCGTCACCGGCAAGGACGGCCACGCCTACGCGCTGCCCTGGGAGGTCAACCCGCTCGGCTTCTACTACCGGAAGGACTACTTCGACAAGGCGGGCATCGATCCCGAGTCCTTCGCCACCTGGGACGACGTGATAGCCGCCGCCGACCGCTTCAAGGCCGCCAACCCCGGCATCGCCCTGATCGGCCTCAACAAGGCCGCCAACCCCAGCCCCGACCTGGACTTCCTCCAGGGCCTGATGCAGCTCCAGGGAGCCTTCTACTTCGACCTCCAGGGGCGGATCACCGTCGGCGCGGAGCCGGCCGTGCGCGCCCTGACCATCGTCAAGCGGCTGGAGGACGCCGGGCTGATCGGCGACACCCCCGGCGCGCAGAGCTGGGTGCCCGTGATGAAGGCCGGCAAGCTCGCGGTGGCCGCGATGCCCGCCTGGGTCGCGCACTACCTGGAGAAGAAGTTCGCCGACCAGAGCGGCAACTGGCGCCTCACCAAGCCCCCTGCGGTCACCCCCGGCGGCAAGCGCACCGCGCTGGTCAACTCCACCCACCTGGCCGTCTCCGCCTCCAGCCCGCGCCGCCGGGCCGCCTGGAAGTTCGTCGAGTACGCGCTCACCCGCGCCGCCTCGGTCAACTCCATGTTCAACGCGGGCGGCGTCTTCCCGGCCCTGACCGAGGCCTACACCGACCCGCTGTACTCCGCGCCGAGCGCCTACTACGGCGGACAGCCGGTGCTCAAGACCTTCGCCGACCTCGCCACCGACGGCGGCGACCCCACCAACTACTCCGGCGACTACGCCCGCGCCCTCAAGCTCGTCAGCGACGCCCAGACCAAGGTCCTGCTCAAGGGGGCCGACCCGGCCGCCGTCCTCCAGGACGCCGCCAAGCAGCTCGCCCAGCAGACCGGACGCCCGATCGCATGACCGCCACCGCCCCGTCCGTCACGCTCGCGAAGGACGCCGCGCGGGCCCACCGCACCGCCCGCCGGCGCCGCACCGCGCTGCCGTACCTGCTGCTCGCCCCCGCCCTGCTCACCTTCGGGGTGTTCAAGGCCTACCCGGTGGTCGACTCGCTGCTGCTGTCCTTCACCACCGGCTCCGGCTCCGCCACCCGCAACGCCGGCCTCGCCAACTACCGCCGCCTGCTGGACGATCCGCTGTTCTGGACGGCGCTGCGCAACACCGCCGAGATCCTCGTGCTCCAGGTCCCGCTGATGCTGGGACTGGCCCTGCTGACGGCCGTCGGCATCAACTCCGCGCTGGTGCGCTGGCGCCCGGTGTGGCGGCTCGGCGTCTTCATGCCCTCGGTCACCGGCCTGGTCGCCACCGGCGTGATGTTCGCCTACCTGCTCAAAGCCGACGACGGCGCGGTGAACTGGCTGCTGGACGCCGTCGGCCTGCCCGCCGTCGACTGGCTGGGCCAGTCCTTCTGGGCCCGGATCGCCGTCGTCCTGGTGCTCACCTGGCACTACACCGGCTACAACGCGGTCATCTACCTCGCCGGGCTGCAGTCCATCCCACGGGAGTTGTACGAGGCGGCGATGGTGGACGGCGCCGGACCGATCCGCCGGTTCACCGCGATCACCGTCCCCGGCCTGCGCCCGGTGCTGCTCTTCACGGTCGTGCTCTCCACCATCGGCACGCTCCAACTCTTCGACGAGCCGTACGTGCTGACCGGCGGCGGGCCGGACAACGCCACCCTGACCGTCGCCATGTACCTGTACCAGAACGGCTTCCGGTTCTTCGACTTCGGCTACGCCTCCGCCATCGCCTACGCGCTGACCCTGCTCGTCTCGGTGCTCGGGGCGGTGCAGATGCGCCTGATGGGAGAACGCGACCGATGAACCTCAAGAAGCTGCGCGGCTGGCCGCTGACCTTCCTGCTCGCCGGCGTCACCGGGCTGTCGATCGGACCCTTCTACTGGCTGGTGGTGTCCTCCACCCGCAAGGACACCGAGGTCTTCGACTGGCCGCCGAAGCTGCTGCCCGGCGGGAGCCTCGGCGAGAACCTGGGCCACCTCCAGCAGAAGATCGGCCTGCTCCGGGTGCTCGGCAACTCCCTGCTGGTGGCGGGAGTCCAGACACTCGGTGCGCTCGTCGTCGCGCTGCTCGCGGGCTACGCCTTCGCCAAGTTCCGCTTCCGCGGCCGCACCCTGCTCTTCGGGCTGCTGCTCTCCACCCTCGTGGTGCCCGAACAGGTCATGCTGGTACCGCTGTTCAAGATGATGATGAACTTCGGACTGCTGGACACCTACCAGGCGCTCATCCTGCCCGGCCTCTGCGTGCCCTTCGCGATCTTCCTGATGCGGCAGTCGCTGAGCGGCCTGCCGGACGAACTGCTGGACGCCGCCCGGGTCGACGGCGCGGGCGAGCTGCGGGTGCTGTGGAGCGTCGTCGTGCCGGTGATGCGGCCGGTGCTGGCGGCGCTCGCGATCTTCCTCTTCCTGGGCTCCTGGAACCAGTTCGTCTGGCCGCTGATCGCCCTGCGCAGCCCCGAGATGCACACCCTGCCGGTCGCCCTGGCGACGCTGCACGGCAACAAGGCCAATACCGACTACGGCGCGATCCTCTCCGGCACCGCGCTCTCCACCCTGCCGATGATGGTCCTCTTCCTGGTCCTCCAGCGGCAGTTCATCTCCGGCCTGCTGGCCGGCGCCACGAAGGGATGACGACCGTGACCGACATCTGGGAGCCGCACGCCCCCGCTGCCGCCGGCGGTCTGCGCCCGCTCCACGCCCAGGGACTGGACCTGCGGGTGAGCGGCGCGGCCACCGCCCGGGAGCTCGCCGGCGGGGTGGTGGAAGTCAGCGCCGAGGGCTCGGGCGAGGTGCGGATCGAGTGGCGGGTGCCCTGCGTCGACGCCACCGCCCTCTGGACGCCCGAGCCGCGCGGCACCGGTTGGCTGCCCGCGGCCTGGAGCGCCCCGCGCCGTACCGGCCTGACGAACGGCGCGCCGATCGCCGCGCTGGTCGGTACCGGGGACGTCGCGCTCTGCGCCTTCGCCGCCGGGCGCCCGGACGTCCTGGTCGGGGCCGGAGTGGTCGAGGAGACCGGTGAGTTCCGCTTCTGGGCCCAGGCCGCGGACCGGCTCACGGTACGGATCGACACCTCGCGCCGGCACTACGCCCGCTGCCTCGCCGGCCTCGCCGCCTGGTGGGGAGCCGACCACGCCGCCGACATCCCTGAGGCCGCCCGCCGACCCGCCTACTCCACCTGGTACTCGATGCACCAGGACGTCTCGCCCAAGGGGGTCGAGACCCAGGCCGCGCTCGGCAGGGAGCTCGGCATGGACGTGATCATCGTGGACGACGGCTGGATGACCGCCGACCGCACCCGCGGCTACGCCCACTGCGGCGACTGGGAGCCGGTCTCACTGCCCGACACCGCCGCCCACGTGCGGCGCGTCCACGAGCTCGGCGTGCGCTACCTGCTCTGGTACGCACTGCCGTTCATCGGCAAGGACAGTGCCGCGTACCAGCGGATCGGCCACTACGCGCTCGCCGACGCCGCCCACCTGGGCGCGATCGTCGCCGACCCGCGCTACCCCGAGGTCCGCGCCTTCCTCACCGACCGGCTCGCCCGCGCCGTCGAGGAGTGGGGCATGGACGGCCTCAAGGTCGACTTCGTCGACTGGTTCGCCCGTGCCGACGCGCCGCACCCGTCCCCGGAGGCGGACTGCGCGAGCGTGGACGAGGGCGTGCGGCGGCTGCTCGCCGGGATCCGCCGCCGGATCACCGCCGCGAACCCGGAGGCGATGATCGAGCACCGCCAGCCGTACGTCAGCCCGGGCCTGTGGCCGTACGCCACCATGGTCCGCGCCACCGACTGTCCCCTCAGCCCGCAGGAGAACCGGCAGCGGACCATCGACGTGCGGCTCGCCGCCGGGCCCGTCCCGGTCCACGCCGACATGCTGATGTGGCACCCGGCCGAGCCTCCGGAGCAGATCGCCTGCCACCTGATCAACGTGCTGTTCTCCGTCCCGCAGATCTCCGTCGACCTCACCGCGCAGAGCGACGCCCAGCGTGAGGCGATCGCCTTCTGGCTCGGCGTCTTCCGGGAGCACACCGCGACCCTGCAACTCGGCGAACTGCTGCCCGCCCGGCCGGACCTCGGCTACCCGATGGTCACCGCGCGCGGAGCCGACACCCTCGTGGTGGCCCGCTACGCCGCGCTGCCGGTGGACGCCTCCGGCGACGGCTGGCGCACCCTGCTGGTGGCCAACGCCGACGCCGACCCGGAGGTCCGGCTCACCGGTGGCAGCGGAACGGCGGCGATGACCGTACAGGACGCCCGGGGGCGTATCGTCCGGCAGGGCGAGGTCGAGTTGGACCGGGCGGCGGCGATCCCCGTGCCGCGCGGTGGACTGCTGACCCTGCGCCGCGACTGACCAGGCGAGAAGCCGCAGCCGACCAGGTGGCAAGGAGACCGGATGTCCGAGGGACCGCACCGACCGCGCCGCGGCGCCAGCACGATCGAGGAGGTCGCCCGCGCGGCCGGGGTCTCGCGGCAGACCGTCTCCAACGCGCTCAACGCCCCGCACCGGGTGCGGCCCGAGACCCTGGCACGGGTGACCACCGCGATCCGCGAACTCGGCTACCAGCCCGACCAGTCGGCCCGCTCGCTGCGCAGCGGCGCCCGGCGCACCCTCGGCTACCTCGCCCCGGTGGACGACCCGCTCGACCCCAACCCGCTGATGGCCGGCTTCCTGGAGGCCCTGGTCGACGCGGCCGGGGCCGAGGGGCAGCGGGTGCTGCTGTTCCGGCCCGCCCCGCCGGCGGGGGACCCGGCGGCCGCGATCGACGAACTGGTCGCGGCCCGGCAGGTGGACGGGCTGGTGCTGGCGGACGTCCTGGCCCGGGACACCCGGATCGCGCACGTCGCCCGGCTCGGTGTCCCGTTCGTCAGCTTCGGCCGCACCGGCCCGGGGGAGCCGCAGCACTGGGTGGACATCGCGAACGACGCGGCGATGGCGGAGGTGGTGCGGCACCTCGCGGCGCTGGGCCACCGCCGGATCGGCTACCTCGGCGCCGCCGAGGAGCTGCCCTGGATGGCGGCGCGGCGGGCGGGCTTCCTCGCCGAGGCCCGCCGGCTGGGGCTGTCCGCGGTGACGACGACCGGCACGGGGGTGGCCGACACGGGGGTGTCCGGCACGGGGACGACCTCGGGCACGGCGGTGGCCGCCGTCCGGGCGCTGCTGACCGGGCCCGACCGACCGACCGCCTTCGCGGCGGGCAGCGACCTGCTGGCGCTGGACGTGTACGAGGCGGTCCGGGCGGAAGGGCTGGTGGTCGGTCCCGGTGGGGTGGCCGTCACCGGCTTCCACGACACCCCGCTCTGCCGGCACCTGTACCCGGCGCTGACCTCCGTCCGGCTGCCGCTGCGGGCGATCGCCGCCGCGCTGGTCGGGCGGCTGCTGGGCCAGGTGCGCGGGGAGGCGGCGCCGACGGTGGGGGAGGAGCTGCCGACGGAGCTGGTGGTGCGGGGGAGCAGCGGATGAGCACCCGCGAGTGTCCGCACATGGCGATGATGGATAATGTTTGAGATTGTAGCTTTCTGTTGATTCCACTGGCGTCACTCGGAGGAAGAAGGCCATGCCCGGGACGACCCTGGACCAGCCCACCGTCAGGACCGTGACCACCCTCGCGGACGGTCGGCAGCTGATCTACTACGACCGCGGCGCTGCCGCCCCCCGCAACGCCGTCGACGCACGGCCGCTCGACCCGCAGGCCCCCGGCTCCGGGGTCCGGCTCGACCCCGTCACCGGCGACTGGGTCACCGTCGCCGCCCACCGCCAGGCCCGCACCTACCAGCCGCCGGCCGAGGAGTGCCCGCTCTGCCCGTCCCGGGACGGGCGCCTCAGCGAGATCCCGGCCGAGGACTACCAGGTCGCCGTCTTCGAGAACCGCTTCCCCTCGCTCGCCGGCCCGCCCGCGGAGCCCGTCCGGGAGGCCGACGGCCTGTGGACCGGCGGCCCCGGCGCCGGCCGTTGCGAGGTGGTCTGCTTCACCGCCGACCACGACGCCTCCTTCGCCGACCTCACCCCCGAGCGGGCCCGGCTGGTCCTGGACGCCTGGACCGACCGCACCGCCGAACTCTCCGCCCTGCCGGGCGTCGAGCAGGTCTACTGCTTCGAGAACCGCGGCGCCGAGATCGGCGTCACCCTCGCCCACCCGCACGGCCAGATCTACGCCTTCCCTTTCACCACCCCGCGCACCGCCCGGACCGCCGCCCGCGCCGCCGAACACCGCGCCGCTACCGGCCGCAACCTCTTCGAGGACCTCCTCGCCGCCGAACGCGCCCACGGCGACCGGGTGGTGCTCGCCGGCGAGCACTGGACGGCCTTCGTCCCGTACGCCGCCCGCTGGCCGTACGAGGTGCACCTGTACCCGCACCGCCGGGTGCCCGACCTGACGGCCCTGGACGAACCGCAGCGCGCCGAATTCCCGCTCCTCTACCTGGAGTTGCTGCGCCGCTTCGACCGCCTCTTCGGCGCCGGCCGCACCCCGTACATCTCCGCCTGGCACCAGGCGCCCGCCGGGGAGCGGCGCGAACTCGCCCTGCACCTGGAGCTGTTCACCATCCGGCGCACCGCCGACAAGCTCAAGTACCTGGCCGGCGTGGAATCCGGCATGGACGCCTTCGTCAACGACGTCACCCCCGAGGACGCGGCCCGCCGGCTGCGGGAGGTCGCCCCGTGACAAGCTTCGCGGAACTGTACGGCCGCCCCGTCGAGGGGGAGTGGGCCGCCCCCGGCCGGGTGAACCTGATCGGCGAACACACCGACTACAACCTCGGGTTCGTGCTGCCGATCGCCCTCCCGCAGACCGTCCGCGCCCAGGCGGCGCGCCGCGACGACGGACTGCTGCGGCTCTGGTCCGCCCAGGGCCGCGAGCTCGTGGAGCTCCGGCTCGCCGACCTCGTCCCGGGCGCGGTGCCCGGCTGGGCGGGCTACCCCGCCGGTGTGGTCTGGGCGCTGCGCGAGGCCGGGCACCGGGTCGGCGGCGCGGACATCCGGCTGGACAGCGACGTCCCCGGAGGCGCCGGGCTCTCCTCCTCGGCGGCCCTGGAGTGCGCCGTCGCCGTCGCGTACGACGATCTGTACGGGCTGGGCCTCTCCGCGCCCGAACTCGCCCGGCTCGCACAGCGGGCCGAGAACGCCTTCGTCGGCGTGCCGTGCGGGATCATGGACCAGATGGCCTCGATGTGCTGCCGCCCGGGCGCAGCCCTGTTCCTGGACACCCGGGACCTGACGGTACGTCAGGTCCCGGTCGACCTCGCCGGCGCGGGTCTCGCCCTGCTGGTGCTGGACACCCGGGTGAAGCACGACCTCGGGGACGGTGCGTACGCCGCCCTGCGGGCCGGCTGCGAACGGGCCGCGGAGCTGCTCGGACTGCCCGCGCTGCGCTCGCTGCAGCCCTCGGGGCTTCCCGACGCTGTCGCGCAACTCCCCACGGAGCTGCGGCCGTTGGTGCGGCACGTGGTCACCGAGAACGCGCGGGTGGAGGACGCCGTCGCGCACCTGGACGCCGGCCGCCTCGCCGCGCTCGGCCCGATCCTCACCGCCGGGCACGCCTCGCTGCGCGACGACTACCGGGTCTCCTGCCCGGAGACCGACCTCGCCGTCGAGGCCGCGGTGGCCGCCGGCGCCCACGGCGCGCGGATGACCGGCGGCGGCTTCGGCGGCTCGGTCATCGCCCTGGTGGACGCGGCCGAGACCGAGCGCATCGCCGCCGAGGTCACCGCCGCCTTCCGCACCGCCGGGTACGCCGAGCCGCGCACCCTCACCGCCGTCCCGGCCGAGGGGGCGCGCCGGATCCGCTGATCAGGCCCGACGGGTCTCCGGGCGCGCTCCGGGGCGCAACCACGCGGTGACCGCCGGGACCCCCCGCAAGGGTGGTTCCGGCGGACCCAGGGTGGAAGCGGGCCTGGTACCGCCCGGGGCGCGCCGGGAGGGTGGTGCGCATGACCACGAACCACACCTCCCCCTCCTCCGACTCCACCGTCCTGGTCACCGGCGGCACCAGCGGGATGGGCCTCGCCACCGCCCGTCGGCTCCTCGCCGCTGGCTCCCGGGTCGTCATCACCGGCCGCGACGACGCCCGCCTCGACCGCGCCGCCCGGCAGCTAGGCGCGGACGGCGACCGGCTGCTCGCCGTCCGCGCCGACGCAGCCGTCCCGGCGGACCTCGCCCGCCTCGCCGACACCGTCCGCGAGCGGTACGGCCGGCTCGACGGTGTCTTCGCCAACGCGGGCGTGGCGGGCTTCCAGCCGGTGGAGGAGTTCACCGAGACCGAGTTCGACCGGATCGTGGGCACCAACCTCAAGGGCGTCTTCTTCACCGTCCGGTACGCCCTGCCCCTGCTGGAGGCGGCCGGCGGCGGGTCGGTCGTGCTCAACGCCTCCTGGACCGCGCACCGCGGCCTTCCCGGCGCGGCCGTCTACGCCGCCACCAAGGCCGGCGTCCTCAGCCTCGCCCGTACCCTCGGCAGCGAGCTGGCGGGGCGCGGGATCCGGGTCAACTCGGTCAGCCCCGGCTACATCGTCACCGAGATGTTCCACCAGGCCGTCCCGGACCCGGCCGACCACGAGCCGATCCGCGCCCACGTCCCGCTGGGCCGGCTCGGGACGGCGGAGGACGTCGCCGAGACGGTGGCCTTCCTGCTCTCCGAGCGCTCCTCGTACATCACCGCGCAGGACTTCGTGATCGACGGCGGCCTCGTCCCCGCCTTCCCCGGCGTGACGGGCTGAACCCGGCCTCCCCGGTGCCTGGTCCTGCCAGGACCAGGCACCGGGGTGCCCGTTCGGGTGAGAATCCCTTCCGTGAACCAGAGCAGCGCCCTGAGCGAATTCCTCCGCACCCGCCGCGCCCGGCTGAGGCCCGAGGACGTCGACCTCCCCGACTACGGCGGCCGCCGCCGCGTTGCCGGACTGCGCCGCGAGGAACTCGCCCACCTGGCGGGCGTCAGCGTCGACTACTACACCCGCCTCGAACAGGGCCGCGTCGGCAACCCGTCCCAGACCGTCCTCGACGCCGTCGCCCGTGCCCTGCGCCTCGCCCCCGCGGAGTCCGGCCACCTCCACCGCCTCGCCCGCCCCGCCGCCCGCCCGCGCCCGACCGTCGCCCGCCAGCAGCCCCGCCCCTCGCTGCTGCGCCTGCTGGAGCAACTCGACCACACCCCGGCGGTGGTGATGGGCCACCGGATGGACATCCTGGCCTGGAACCGGGCCGCCGCCGCCCTGTTCGGCGACTTCGGCGCCCTGCCGGTCGAGGAGCGCAACATCGCCCGCATCACCTACCTGGACCCGGCCTCCCGCGAGCTCTACGGCGACTGGGCGGAGTGCGCGCGGGAGAACGCCGCCTTCCTCCACCTGGAGGCCGGGCGCCGCCCCGACGACCCGCTGCTCGCCGAGCTGGTCGGCCAACTATGCCTCCGAAGCGAGGAGTTCCACCGCTTCTGGGCCGAACACCCGGTCGCCGACAAGACCTCGGGCCGCAAGCTCTTCCACCACCCGATCGCTGGCACCCTGGATCTCGCCTACGACACCCTCCGCCCGGCCGACGACCCGGGCCAGGCCCTGGTCACCTACACCGCCGACCCGGGCACGCCGTCGGACGACGCGCTGCGCCTGCTGCTGTCCTGGGCAGCCTCGCGCTGAAACCCGTCGACCTGCTCACTCGAAGCGGGCCGGGTCTCCGGCCCCTCGTCGGATGATCTCCGGTGCGCCGCCGGAGAAGTCGACGACCGTCGTCGGCTCCGTACCGCAGTCGCCCGAATCCACCACGGCGTCCAGTACGTGGTCGAGGCGTTCCTTGATCTCCCACCCCTGGGTCATCGGCTCGTCCTCCCCGGGCAGGACCAGGGTGCTGGAGAGCAGGGGCTCACCGAGCTCGGCGAGCAGGGCCCTGGTGACGGTGTGGTCGGGGATGCGGACGCCCACCGTCTTCTTCTTCGGGTGCATCAGGCGGCGCGGCACCTCCTTGGTGGCGGGGAGGATGAAGGTGTAGCTGCCCGGCGTCGCCGCCTTGACGGCCCGGAAGACGTTGTTGTCGAGTTGGACGAACTGCCCCAGCTGCGCGAAGTCCTCGCACATCAGCGTGAAGTGGTGGCGCTCGTCGAGTCGCCTGATCGACCGGATCCGCTCGAGGCCGTCGCGGTTGTCCAACCGGCAGCCCAGGGCGAAACAGGAGTCGGTGGGGTACGCGATGAGGGCCCCGTCGCGGAGGCCGGCGGCCACGGTGCCGATGGTGCGCGGCTGGGGGGACTCTGGGTGCACGTCGAAGTACTTCGCCATTGGCCGACCCTACGGGATCCCGGCGGGCGATGGGCGCAGCCGGGGCATCCCGCGTGCTGGTGGGTCGTCGGGGCGCGGCGTACGGTCGGTCGGTATGGGCTTGTCAGCGCCGGCGCCCCCGGACCTTCAGCGGGACGGCGGCGAGCCGCCGCTTGCCGCGTGGGCGGCGGGGCCAGGGGAAGAGGCGTAGGGGGCGTTTGGCGGCGACGTCCTCGATCCAGCCGAAGACGAGGACCTGGAGGCCGATGAGTGGGATCGCTGTCATCAGTGGCAACCAGGGGCTGGTGAGAAGCCACTGGGCGTGTTGGTAGAGGACGTCGACGGACCAGAGGGTGTCGGTGAGTGGGATGGCGAGGATGAGGGCGGTGGTGTGCCAGAGGTAGATGCTGACGGCGCGCGCGTTGAGTAGTCCGACCAGGCCGTTCCAGCGCTGGAGTGGTTTCGGCCATTGGTTCCAGGACGGGCTGAGGTGGAGGAGCAGGGCGACGTAGCCGAAGGACCACAGGGCCTGGGCGATGGGCACGCTGTCCATGTCGGTGGGGGTGTAGGGATCGACCGGACGGGTGAGCAGCCAGTACAGGCCGGTGGCCATGATGAGCGGTGCGGCGGAGGGTATGAGGTACGGCGCCAGCTGTTTGAGCATGCCTTCCTGGTGGGCCATGCCGAGAAGCCAGCAGGAGCCGAAGGTGGCGAAGTCGCCGGCCGTCTCCCAGATTCGGCCTTCGGTGGTGAACAGGCCCGAGTTGATGGTCAGGCACAGTGCCAGCGGGGTGAGCAACGTGGCCCATGGGCGGCGGCGCAGTGCGTGCAGCATCAGCGGGGAGAGCAGGACGTACCAGAGGTAGGCGCGTAGGTACCACAGGGGTACGGTGGCCTGTTCGGCCCAGCTGGTCTGCAGGATGTGGAATCCGGGCAGCGGGGACGAGGGGTAGGGCGGGGTGCCGAGCGGGAGGATCCAGAAGGACAGCTCGGCCCACCACCGGCCGGGGCGGCCTTCGGAGTTCGGCCCCCAGCCGTCGACGAGCATGGCGGTGAGCGTGATCGCGCCGAACAGCCACATGGGCGGAAGCAGACGCCGCAACCGGCCGAGGATGACGCCGGCTGCCGGGCGGGCGAGGGAGCGGGCCATGAGCGAGCCCGCCAGGGCGAACATCACGCCCATGGAGGGGAAGACGGTCGGCAGCCAGGACCAGCTGAAGTTGTGGTAGGCCACGACGCGGATCAGTGCCAGGGCACGCAGCAGGTCGAGGTAGCGGTCGCGGCCGCCGCCGTCGTGCTTCAACGGTTGCGAGGACGGCTCTGCGGACGGTGGCTGTGGAGGTGGGGGCGGCGGCATGCGGAGTCGGAGGGTGTCCTGGATGAGGGAACGGTCCATGGTCAGGCCTCCACGGGGGTGGCGACCTCGCCGGTCCGTCGCAGTTTCTGCCAGCGCAGTCGGCCGCCGGTGATCGCGGTGATCGAGGACTGCAGCAGGACGGTGTACATCAGTTGCCGGTAGGCCACCTGTTGGACCGGCAGGGTGATCAGGTGCCAGGGCTTCTCGCCGTCCAGCCGGAAGGCGTACCAGGCGAGTGCGCCCTGGACGAGGAGGAATCCGGCCCAGGCGGAGATGGTCAGCGGGGCGTCCACGAAGAACACGCCGTAGAGGAAGAAGACGTCGATGAGGGGGGCCAGCAGCGGGCAGATGACGCCGAACAGTGCCACCGTGGGCAGTGCGAGCCGTCCGAAGCGGCCGGCCGGGCCGCGGGCGGTGAGCGAGCGGCGGTGTTTCCACATCGCCTGCATGGTGCCGTAACTCCAGCGGTAGCGTTGGGACCAGAGCTGCTGAACGCTGGCGGGTGCCTCGGTCCAGGCCCGGGCCCGCTCGGCGTAGACGATCCGCCAGCCATCGCACAGCAGGGCCATGGTGACGTCGGTGTCCTCGGCGAGCGTGTCGTCGCTCATTCCGCCGACCCGCCGCAGTGCGTCCCGGCGGAAGGCGCCGATCGCTCCGGGGATGGTCGGCATGATGTTGAGCATGTCGTACATGCGGCGGTCGAGGTTGAAGCCGAGGACGTACTCGATGTGCTGCCAGGCACCGATGAGCGTCTGCCGGTTGCCGACCTTGGCGTTGCCGGCCACCGCGCCGACGGTCGGATCGCTGAAGGGCTGGACCAGTTCCCGGACGGTGGAGGGTTCGAAGACGGTGTCGCCGTCCATCATCACGATGATGTCGTGCGAGGCGGCGGCGATCCCGGCGTTGAGGGCGGTGGACTTGCCGCCGTTGACCTTGCGGATCAGTCGGACGAACGGCAGGTCCATCTCCTCGACGATGTCGGCCGTGCCGTCGGTGGAGCCGTCGTCGACGACGATGACCTCGATCGGATGGTCGCTGGCGGCGAGCGAGTTGAGGGTGTGGGCGATGCACTCTCGTTCGTTGTAGGCCGGGACCAGGACGGTGACCCGTTCGGTGACGGCCGCTCCCCAGGCGAAGTCCGGGCGCCGGGCGCGCCGGGCGTGGCGCGTGGCGAGCACGAGCATCAGGGCGAATCGGCCGAAGTTCAGGAAGCCGACGAAGGCCAGCAGGCCGACCAGCACGGGTAGCAGGAGGACGGCGAACTTGGTGGTCCAGATGAAGGCTTTACCCGCCCACAGGGGGAAGCCGTGCACCGGCACCGTGGCGGGGGACGCTCCCAGTGCCTCGGAGATGGTGGCGAAGTGGTAGCCCTGGTCCTGGAGGCTGTCGATGATCCTTCCGAGCGCGATGACGGTCTGTGAGCGGTCGCCACCGGCGTCGTGCAGCAGGATCAGCTCGCCCGCTCCCGGCTTGCTCGGCATGGCGGCCTTCACGATCTTGTCAGTGCCCGGGAGTTGCCAGTCGTCGGTGTCGGAGTCGATGAACGCGGTGAGGTAGCCGTGCTCGCCGACGTACTTGACCACGGGGTAGGAGGCGTCGTCCAGCGTGTCCGCTGTCGAGGAGTACGGCGGGCGGAACAGCGAACTGTGCACGCCCGCGACCCCGGCCAGTGCCAGCTGTGTCTGGGCCAGCTCCCAGGCGATCCGGGTTCGGGACTTGAGCGCCAGGTCGGGGTGGGTGAAGGTGTGGATGCCGATCTCGTGGCCGCCCGCGACGATCCTGCGGATCAGGTCGGGATTGCGTGAGGTCATGGAGCCGGTGACGAAGAAGCTGGCGTGGATGTGGCGCGCGGCCAGCAGGTCCAGGATCTTCGGTGTCCACTCCGGGGACGGGCCGTCGTCGAAACTCAGCACGGCGGTGTGGTCCGGCACCCGGTAGCTCACCGGACTGGCGTTGTTCACCCCCCGGGCGTCGACGATCGGGCCGCCGGTCAGGACGCTCCGCGGGACGGTGGTCTTGTCGATGGACGGCGCGACCTGGTTGTCGTGGAACACCTCGTTCGTGGCGAGGCCGCGCAGCACCAGCAGCGCGAGTAAGCAGATCAGCAGGCACAGGGGCATGAAGAAGCGCAGCGGCGGTGCCGCCAGCCGGCGCTGCCGCCGCAGCGGCTGCCGACGGCGTTGGTGACGGGACAAGGATGCTCCTGGAGCTGGTTCTGCACGAGGCCGGGCGTGGGCGGACGCCGTGAAAGCCTGCAGCGTGGGTGACGTGACGGGAGCGCTCAGGGGCGCTGGCCGAGGGTTACTTACGGATGCGGTGTCGGCGCGGTCGTACCAGGTGCCGGCGAAGGGGCAGGGGCCCCGGGCGCAGGCGTGGACGCCGGCGGGGTGGTGTGCTGGGGCGGGATGTCGAGGGCCGGCGCGTCGGACTGCATACCGATCAGGCTGGTGATCATCGCGGCCGCCAGCATCGAGCCGATCGCACTGACCGGCCAGCCGATGCCTCGCAGCAGGCGGCCCCGGAAGCCGGACCGGGAGACGAACACCGGTGCTGGAGCGGACTCCGGAGCGAGTGACCCGGGTCTTCCAGGAGGAGCGACCGGATGCGTCGACCCGGACTGGACGGAGGATATGGCGGGGCGCACTCATGCGGCCTTTCTGTGCGGGCGGCCGGATCAAGCGGTGCGGCTTCGGGTGGGCGGTCGCCGGCGGACGCACAGCAACGGCAGTGTGGGGCCCGGCGCCGGCCGGTGACTCCGGGGGACCGGCGCCGGGGGCTCGGGATGTGTCAGCGCGTCGTGGCGGTTCGTCGGCGACGCCGGTATGCCATGGTGGCGCCGACCGCGGCGAGGACCGCGGCGCCGGTGAGTGCGGCCGGCGTCCAGTCAGGTTCGGTCGACGGCGCCGCGGTCGCGCCGGCGGTCTGCTGCGGCCGGCCGTCCGCAAGGCCGGCGAAGCCGCCGGCCAGGCCCTTGCGGTCGTATTCCGAGCCCGGCAGTTTGTCGCCGTAGCGGGTGGCGACGAGCTTCTGGTAGGCGGCGAGGGGGATGCTGTGCTGTCCGCCGAGACCGCTGTCGGCTTCCTCGTTGAGCGGCTCGACCATGCCGTCGGTGGTGATCCGGTACCAGGCGTGGATCTGCGGCTCGGTGAAGGTGCGGGACTGTGGGGTGCCGCGTTCGGCCAGACCGAGGTCGGTGTCGCCGTCGCGGATGCCGGCCAGCTGCCAGCCCTCGGCACCGACGTTCTGCCCGCTGCCGCCCGAGGCCACGGAGGTGCTGTTGCCTTGGGGCGTGAGCAGCACGGCAGCCTGGTGGCCGTCGGAGGTGGTCACCCGGGAGGCCAGATAAGTGAGCCGTAGTGCGGTCTGGGGGGTCGCCTGCGCCTTGCCCGCGACGAAGTCAGGGCTGAGCTCGAACATCGGCACCGGGTCCTTGAGGTCGAACCGGGGCGGGGCGGCGGCCGCCGTGGGCGGGTTCCCGGGGGCGCCGACTCCGCCACCATCCGCCCCGGCGGCGGAGTCGGTCCGCGCGGCCGAGACCAGGAACCTGGAGACGGCGTCGTGGACCTGGTTGCTCTGGAGGACCTGCTGGGCGGACTGGTAGCCCGCGATGCCGTCACCGTCGGCGGCCCGTGCCAGGACGGTCCCGCATTGGGTGGCGCCGAGTGTGGCCGCGGCGAGGACTACGGTCTGGGCGATCAAGCGCGTGGTGCGTCGTACGGTCTGCATGGGTCGGGTCGTCTCCTCAGCCGTGGATGCCGATGCGGGAATGGGTCCACTGGAACGAGTTGTTGTTCACGTAGGTGTCGAAGTTCCACCACGTGTAGGTCTGAGTGGTTGGCCACGGGTCGCCGACGGCGATCATGTTGCTGCCGCTGTCGTAGCCGTATATGACGTTCATGTGGCCGCCGCCGCTGCGCCAGCCGATCCGGACGCCGAACGGGCGGGCGGCAGCGATCTCGGCGGCGGATTCGGCGGACGAGGCGTTGCGGGACAGGCTGCGCCCGCTGTTGCTCAGCCCCACCCGGGCCAGGCCGTTGGCCATGTCCTCCAGGGTCGCGGGCTGGTTGTTGCAGTCCAACCACCTGCCCTGGGCGGCGAGCTGGCAGAACTGCTCCTGGCTGACGCCGGTGTGGCCCCAGTAGTTGGCGATGGTCAGGCCGGAGGCGTCCCAGCACCATTGGGTCTTGACCTGCTTCTGCATGGTGAGCTTGAGCGTCTTGCCGGTCGCCGACGTGTCCGTGGGGGTGGGGGTGGGGGTGGGGGTGGTTGAGCCGCAGACCGGCAGGGTGTCGGTGTTCTCCTTGATGAAGGCGGCGGCGATGTAGTACGAGCCGGACTGGATCCACCGGGTGTTGTTCTCAACGGCATCACCGGTGGTCCGGCAGGACATTCCGACCCTGTCGCCGACCCGCGAGGAGCCGTTGATCCGGGCTGACAGGGACGGCTGGGCACGGTGGTTGATGTTGGTGAACCGGCCGTTGCCGGCGGTTACGGTGCCGTTGACCAGGTCGGCCTGGGCGAAGACGCCGAGGCCGACGATCAGACCACCGGAGAGTGCGGTGGTGGTCGCGGTCATCAGGGCTTTCCTACGGCGGGACATGCGACGTCGATGCATTTGCGCTTTCTCCTTGATCGGAGGAATCGGGAATGTGCTCGTTCGGCCGCACCGTGACCCGAGGGGTACGGGTCATGGCGGCTCGACGCCCGAGGGGCGGAGAGGACTGACATCGTGAGTTCCGGGAATCCTGCCAGAGGAGTTGGCGTGTTCTGAATGCCCTTGTTCTACGCGCGAAGATGTCACCTCTTCAACCAACACCCAGGCTCACCTGACGATGCATCAACTCAGCCGCAGGGTAGAGCAGTTGGTGGCCGCGGCGAGATGGTGGTCTAGTCCGCGAAATCACTCGATCGTGCGCGACTATATGGAAACGTTGTGATCGAAATCCATTGCTAGACAGTGTGTCAGGTTCTGAAGCAGCGCAGAGTGCACGAAAGATGACGCTCCATCACGGACGGATAAATGTGGCGCTTCCCTGGATTTGTGAAGAGTTCGAGGTGGCGGAACCGCCGGCCCATTCCCGGACGTCCTCGTCGGATGGGCATTCGTCGTCGACTGCGACCGGCCGCCGGATGTTGTCGTTGTCGATGTCGAGGTCGGCAGAGATTTGACTTCCCGACCCTGAATGTGAACCCTGGTCCGGCAGTGCACACCGGGCGGTTCCCCGCCGTGACGCCGGCACCGTTCGTCTCAGCCTTCGGGGGAATCGCTTTGGTAAATGTCCAGACCTTTCTCGTTGACCGGGAAAGGGAAATGGCAGACCTGCAGGACCTGCTCTCGGCGCTGCGCGCCGGTCACTCGTCGACGGCCGTCGTCGACGGCCGGCCGGGAACCGGCAAGACGGCCCTCCTCGCCACCCTCGACCAGGCGGCTCGCTCCCGGGGGATGGTCGTCCTCAGAGCGCGCTGCAGCACCATCGAGCGGGACTTCCCCTACGGTGTCGTCCGCCAGTTGCTCGCCCCGCTGCTCACTACATCGGACCCGCACGGGCGGCCGGAACCGGCCGGGCAGGTGGACGCGGTGCTCGCCGGGCTGCCGTACCGCGCGGCCGACGCCGGGCCGCCGGCCACAGCGTTCGACACGCTGGAGGCACTCTGCACGCCGATCGTGCACCTGGCCGGGAACCGGCCAGTGGTGCTCGCTGTGGACGACATCCAGTGGGCCGACGAGCACTCGACACAGTGGCTGGCCTTCCTGGCCCGCCGGCTGGAGGAGACCCCCGTTCTGTTGGCAGTGGGATCGCGCGGTTCCTCGCCGGAGTCCGGTCCCGACCTGATCGACGAGCTGATGCTGCATCCGGCCTGTCGAGTCCTCCAGCCCGGCCCGCTCACCGTCGGCGGCGTCGCACGCTTGCTCGGCCAAGCCCTGGGGGCCTGCCCCGACGAGCAGTTCAACGAGGCCTGCCATGCCATGGGCGGGGGCAACCCTGCCGTGCTGACGCAGCTGATCCGCGAACTGGCGAGAGCCGGCGTCACACCCGTCGCAGCCGAGTCGGCACAGCTCCTCGCCATCGGCGCGCGAGTGCTGCCGATGGCGGTGCGCAGCTCGCTGCGCCGGCACTCACCAGACCTCCTGCGCGTGGCGGGTCTGCTGGGCGCACTCGGAGCCGACACTGAGACAGCAGTCCTCCAAGCAGCCGCAGGAGCTGCGCTTCCGTCAGTCGACCACACCATGACCGTGCTGGAGGGAACCGGGCTGCTCCTGGCCGGGCCGCCGCGCCGGTTCTCCCACCGACTGGTCGAGGAGGCGCTCGCAGGCATCCTCTCCACCACCAACCGGGCGGTCGCCCACGCCGAGGCCGCCCGCACACTGTTCGAGGCCCGGGCCTGCGCCGAGCGGATCGCCACCCACATCGTCGCGGGCGGCAACACCGGGGAACCGTGGCGGGTCGAGGCGCTGCGCCGTGGCGCCCGCCTCGTCTCGGAGCGCGGCGATGTGGCCACGGCCAGCCGCTTCCTGCGGCATGCGCTCGGTGAGACCGCCTCGTCCGAAGTGCGGCAGCAACTGCTCGTCGAGCTGGGCAGCGCCGAGGCCTCCACCGACCTGGCCGCCTGCGTGCGGCATCTCGGCAAAGCCGAGGAGTTCATCCGGGATCCGGCCGCACGCGCGGGATTCGTCCCGCTCCTCGCCCAGGCCCTCCTGCAGTTGGGGCAGTCGCGACGTGCCGTGGAACTGCTCGACCGTGCCGCCGCCGAGATCTCCGACGCCGATCCGCTGCTGCTGCCGATCCTCGGAATGCGTGCGCTCATCGCCGACGAGGACCGGCCCGGCACCTGGGAAGCCCTTCTCGACCGCAGGCCCTGCCGGGAGGCCACGGGCGGGACACCGGAGGAGCGCGGGCTGCTCGCGGCGCTCGCGGTGCGCTCCTCCATCGTCCTGGACGGCGCCGACCGCGCCGCCCGCCTCGCCGAGAAGGCGCTTCGGGGCTTCGACCCCGCAACGGACCAACTTCTGACCGCCGTCCACGCAGCCGGGACCTTGCTGCACGCCGACCGCGTGGACGCGGCCCGACGCTGGTCCGACGGGTTCGACGCGCGTGGCCTCGACGGCCGGCTGCCCGTGCTGCGGGCCGTGCTGGCGGCCACGCGTGCCAGGATCCTGCACCGGGCGGGCGAGCTCGCCCAAGCCCGGCACTACGCGGACGACGCCCTCCGCCTCACCGACGAGCCGCACCCGTACCTGCCCTACGTCGTCGCCTGCGCCGTCCAGATCCTGCTGGAGAGCGGGGACGTCGGGACCGCAGAGCTGATCAGCCGGCCGCTCATCGACGCGCCGGAACCGGAGAACTGGCTGTGGCCGTACTTCCTGGAGGCCCGCGCACGTCTGCTGGTCGCACAGGGGCGGCCGCAGGCGGCCCTGCGAGACCTGGAGGAGTGCGGCCGCCTCCAGCAGTCCCGATGGGGTGACAACCCTGGCCGCATCGCGTGGCGATCCCGGGCGGCGCTCATCGAGCACCGGCTGAAGCGGCCGGACGCGGCCCAGGAACGTGCGGCGCGGGAACTTCACCAGGCCCGTACCTGGGGTGCTCCGGTCACGACGGCCAGAGCGCTGCGGGTGTCCGCGTTGGTCGGTCCCCGACCCGCGGCACAGACTCAGCTGGAGGAATCGGTGGCCCTCCTGGAGGCTGCCGGCGACCCGCTTGAACTGGCCCGTTCGCTCACCGCACTCGGCAGCCTGCTGTCCGACGCCGGCCGGGCGGAGTCCGGACGGGAACAGCTGCGCCGCGCCCTTGGTCTCGCCCAGGCCGCCTCCGCCGTCGGGGTGGCACGGCAGGCGCACGAGGCGTTGCTGGCCTCGGGTGCCCGCCCGCGCAGGGTTTCCCAGGTCGGGCCGGACTCGCTGACGCCAAGCCAACGCAGGGTTGCGACGCTGGCCGCCGAAGGGCTGAGCAATGAGGACATCGCGGCCGAGCTGTTCATCACCCGGCGCACCGTGGAGTTCCATCTGACGCACGCCTACCGGAAGTTGCAGGTCGACGGGCGGACCGGCCTGACCGCACTGCGCGGGGAAGGGCGCGGGCCCCGGCCGGGATCGCTCCCGTCGGGCGAGGCCGGCTGAGCCGGCCTCGGCCGCTCGGATCAGTGGGTGCGGCGTCTCGAAGCCGCCCGCCCAGGTACCAGCGGAGCAGCCGGCGACCCGGGGCGTCGGTGCCCGGCCCGGAGGCCGGTCTCGTCCAGTCCCCGCCGCAACGCGGACGCGAGATCGGCGAGGTCCTGCTCCGTACTGGTCAGCACGGGGACGAGCTGGATGGCGCCGGGCCCCGGGTAGACGAGGGCCCCGTGGACGCGGATCGCGGCGATCGCGCCCTGTACGGCCCGGTCGTCCAGTGGATGGCCGTCGGCGTCCTGGAGATGCAACGCGCGGAAGCAGCCCGAGCCGGTGGTACGGCGCACCAGAGGATGCCGCCCGGCGAGTTCACGGAGCATCGAGTGCAGCGCGGTGCCGGTCCGCTCCGCGGCCGCCAGCGCGTCGAGCTCCTCGAACTGCGCCAGGGTGGCGGAGATGGCGGCGTAGTTCCCCGGGCTGCAGGCCGGGGCCTCCGTAGGCGGCAGGGGCACGCCGTGCGCCTCGAACGCGGCCGCGACGACGTGCGACACCAGGACCGCCGAGGCGGCGCAGCTGCCATTGGTCAAGCCCTTGGAGGCGATGAGCAGATCGGGTGCCTCAGGCCACCGCGAGCTGGCGAACATCGGGCCGGTGCGGCCGAACCCGGTGGCGACCTCGTCGGCAACGAGCAGGAATCCGTGCTCGTGCCGCAGAGCCGTCATGGTGTCGACGAACGCGTCCGACAGCGGATGGGCTCCCGAGCCGAGGACCGGCTCGCATGCCAGGACTGCCACCTGGGGGCCGTAGCGCTCCATGAAGCGCACCAGCTCCTCCGGATCCGCCGGGTCGACGTGCCGGACGTTGCGCAGGTCCACGCCGTACAGCTGCTGGTCGAGTGCCTCACGGGTGAGGGAGTGAACGCCGTATGTCAGCCCGTGGTACCTGCCCTTGAGGGCGACCACCAGCTGGCGCTCCTTGTGTCCCCGGAGCGCCGCGTACTGGCGGGCGAGCTTCATGGCCAGGTCGTTCGCCGCCCCGCCCGAGGTCGAGAAGACGGCCTGCCGGTAAGTGGCCTGCCCGGCAGCGGCGACCAGGCTCTTGGACGCCTTGAGCGCGTAGCCGTCGGGGGAGGAGTCGAGATCGGGGTCGGCCCGTTCAGCATCCGCGATCGCCTCACCGATCGCGGCGTTGCCGTAGCCCAGGTTGACGTTCCACAAGCCGCTGGTGGCATCCAGGACCTCACTGCCGTCGGCGAACCGCAGCCGGGCCCCCTCGGCCTCGGCCGTCCGACGGTTCCGCCCGCCGCAGTCGCTGGGCGGCAGCAGCAGTTTCCACAGCAGGTAATCGTGGAGAACGGTCAACAGGGCCTCCTGGTCTGTTGGACGGGAAGGACGGGGTGCTTGGGCGTGTGGCGGCCGGGATGCGCACCGGGAGCATCGTCAGCGTGGTTGCGGCCGGACCGCCACCACCGGTTCATCGACCGGGTGTTCCGGGCCGCGAGCGATCGCGACCCGGAACACCTGCGGGTGGCTGGCCGAAACCACCGCGTCGGCCCCCCTTCCCCCGAATCCGCCGGGCGCCGTTCCATCGCCTGACGGTGGTGGTCCACCGCCAGGCGGCCGGCGAAGCACGGAGCAACAGTTCAGCGCAGGAAACAGCGACTCGGCAGCCCTCCCCACGCCGATGAACGTAGTACGGACGGGGCACCGGCCGCACCGTAGAACAGCCGGGAGCCGACCGTAGGAATTTCTCCGCCGCCCCGCAGTGAAACCCCGGCCGAGCCCGGCAACTCCCGTAGCGGCACGCCCGAACCTCCCTGCAAAAGATTGATCGTTCAACAAATGCCCGGGAGCCCGGCGGATTCCTGGTCTCCTCGTCCGCGGTGCCGGCGCGGCGGTCAGCCCGCGCAGTTCGGGCAGAGGCCCCGGTAGGTGACCTCGGCCTGCGAGACGGTGAAGCCGAAGCGCTGCTCCGCCGGGAGGTCGGCGAGCGGGTTGCCGACGGGGTGGACGTCGCGGATCGCACCGCAGCCGGTGCAGACCAGGTGCTGGTGCGGGCGGTGGGCGTTGGGGTCGTAGCGCTTGGCGCGCCCGTCGGTGGCGACCTCGATGACCTCGCCGAGGGTGACCAGCTCGCCGAGGGTGTTGTAGACCGTCGCCCGGGAGATCTCCGGGAGGCGCTCCGCCGCCCGGGCGTGCACCTCGTCCGCGGTCAGGTGCACGTGCTCGCCGTCCAGGACCTCGGCCACGACGCGCCGCTGGGAGGTGAGGCGCCAACCGCGCCCGCGCAGCCGCTCCAGCAGGTCACTCATATCGGTTCACCTATTCAGGTCAAGGGGAGGACCGGAGTTTACCAATACACATCCTGCGGTATCCGGATCCCGATCGGATATGGGCTTGGTGTCTTTCTTGACTTGGATTCCGTCCATCGTAGGATCGGCTCCGGCGCTAGCCTAGGTACCAGCAGTAGAGGCCGTAGGTAACACAGAAGACACCGTGATCCGCCTTGTGAGGGAAGGATTCCCATGTCTGACATCCACGATGCAACCGGCGTAGAGGCGAAGGCGGAGGGCTGCCCGGTGAATCACGGGCGCGCGCCGCATCCCACCCAGGGCGGCGGGAACCGCCAGTGGTGGCCGGAGCGGCTCAACCTGAAGATCCTTGCCAAGAACCCCGCCGTGGCCAATCCGCTCGGTGCGGACTTCGACTACGCGGCGGCTTTCACCGCGCTCGACCTCCCGGCCGTCAAGCGGGACATCCAGGAGGTGCTCACCACCTCGCAGGACTGGTGGCCGGCCGACTACGGCAACTACGGCCCGTTCATGATCCGGATGGCCTGGCACAGCGCGGGCACCTACCGGATCAGCGACGGCCGCGGCGGTGCCGGCGGCGGTCAGCAGCGCTTCGCCCCGCTGAACAGCTGGCCCGACAACGCCAGCCTGGACAAGGCCCGCCGCCTGCTGTGGCCGGTGAAGAAGAAGTACGGCCGCGCCCTGTCCTGGGCCGACCTGCTCATCCTGGCCGGCAACGTCGCGCTGGAGGGCATGGGCTTCCGGACCTTCGGCTTCGGCGGCGGCCGGATCGACGAGTGGGAGCCGGACGAGGACGTCTACTGGGGCCCGGAGACCACCTGGCTGGGCGACGAGCGCTACACCGGCGACCGCGAGCTGGAGAACCCGCTCGCCGCCGTCCAGATGGGCCTGATCTACGTCAACCCCGAGGGCCCCAACGGCAACCCGGACCCGATCGCCGCCGCCCGCGACATCCGCGAGACCTTCTACCGGATGGCGATGAACGACGAGGAGACCGTCGCGCTGATCGCCGGCGGCCACACCTTCGGCAAGACCCACGGCGCCGGCCCCGCCGACAGCGTCGGCCCGGACCCCGAGGCCGCGCCGATCGAGCAGCAGGGCCTCGGCTGGAAGAGCACCTTCGGCACCGGCGTGGGCGCGGACGCGATCACCAGCGGCCTCGAGGGCGCCTGGACCGCCACCCCGATCACCTGGGACAACAGCTTCTTCGAGACGCTGTTCGGCTACGAGTGGGAGCTCACCAAGAGCCCGGCCGGAGCCCACCAGTGGAAGCCGAAGGACGGCGCCGGCGAGGGCACCGTCCCGGACGCCCACGACCCGAGCAAGCGGCACGTCCCGATCATGCTCACCACCGACCTGTCGCTGCGCTTCGACCCGGTCTACGAGCCGATCTCCCGGCGCTTCCTGGAGAACCCGGACCAGTTCGCCGACGCCTTCGCCCGCGCCTGGTACAAGCTGACCCACCGCGACATGGGCCCGGTCGTCCGCTACCTCGGCCCCGAGGTCCCGAGCGAGCACCTGCTCTGGCAGGACCCGCTGCCGACGGTCACCTACCAGCAGATCGGCGCGGCCGACGTGGCCGACCTCAAGCGGCGGATCAACGCCACCGGCCTGTCGGTGGCCGAGCTGGTCTCCACCGCCTGGGCGGCGGCCTCCTCCTTCCGCTCCAGCGACAAGCGCGGCGGCGCCAACGGCGGCCGGATCCGACTGCAGCCGCAGATCGGCTGGGAGGTCAACGAGCCCGACCGGCTGGCCTCGGTGCTGCGCACCCTGGAGGGCGTGCAGCAGGAGTTCAACGCGCAGGCCGGCGGCGGAAAGCAGGTCTCGCTGGCCGACCTGGTGGTGCTGGCCGGAGGCGTCGGCGTCGAGCAGGCGGCCAAGGCGGCCGGCCTCGCCGTCGAGGTGCCGTTCGCGCCCGGCCGGGTGGACGCGACGCAGGAGCTGACCGACACCGAGTCTTTCGCCGCCCTGGAGCCCAAGGCCGACGGCTTCCGCAACTGGGTCGGCAAGGGCAACCGGCTGCCGGCCGAGTACCTGCTGCTCGACAAGGCGAACCTGCTGGGCCTCAGCGCCCCCGAACTGACCGTGCTGGTCGGCGGCCTGCGCGTGCTGGGCGCCAACCACGGCCGGTCCGCGCACGGTGTGCTCACCGCGACCCCCGGCGTGCTGACGAACGACTTCTTCGTCAACCTGCTGGACCTGGGCACCCGTTGGACGGCCACCTCGGAGGACTCGCACACCTTCGAGGCCCGGGACGCCTCCGGCAAGGTCATCTGGACCGGCACCCGGGCCGACCTGGTCTTCGGTTCGAATGCCGAGCTGCGGGCCGTCGCCGAGGTGTACGCGAGCGACGACGCCAAGGAGAAGTTCGTGACGGACTTCGTCGCGGCCTGGACCAAGGTCATGAACGCGGACCGCTTCGACCTCGCCTGATCCTCACGGATCGCCGAGCGCGGATCGCCGAGAGCGGCTCGGCGAGCGCGGGAGCCCGGGGGTTTCGACCCCCGGGCTCCCGCGTCCTCGGCACCCTGGAACCGGCTGCGGGGTGCCGCCGGGGGGCGGACCGCGTGGCCGGCCGGAGGGGGCCGCCCACTCCGGACGAGCTGGGCTCAGGCCCCGCCCGGCGTCCCGTGGGACCGCTGCTCCTCGGCCTTCCTCTCGGCTGCCCGCACCTGCTCGGTGAAGGTGTGCGCGTCGATCCGCTCGACGGTGGCCCCGTGCCCGGCGGCCAGGTCGTCGGCCGGGCCGGGCGAGGCCTCCCGCAGCTCCAGGGCGAGCAGCGCACCGCCGTCCGGCACCCGGGGGGAGAGCACGATCAGCGCGGCGCCGGCCTCGGTCGCACCGTGCTCCTCCGCCGCGTTGCCGAGCGCCGCGCCCGCCGTGAAGCCCAGCAGCACGCCGACCGGACCGCCGAGCAGCCCGACCAGCCCGCCCAGCAGCCCCGAGCCGACGGTGGTCACGCCCGCGCCCCGGGTGAAGGTGTCCTTGACCTCCAGCAGTCCGTCGGCGCCGCGCTCCAGCACGGCCGCCATCCGCAGACCCGGCAGGTGCTGCGCCTCGGCGAAGGCGGGGCGCCAGCCGGCGGGGTCGGGGAAGGTCAGCAGGACGGCGTTGTGCTGCTCGCTCATCGCACTCCGATCGGGCCGGGACCGGCGGTGGCCGGGCTTCCATCGTGACCCTCGGTGCAGGGCACTGCCACAGGAGCGGAGCCGGAAGCCTGGCTGGGGCCACTTGCAACCGCCCGCCGCTCGGCCGGTAGTCACCCTGTGTCATGAAAATCCGTCGAGTTGTCAGCTTGCGGCCCCGGTGAAAGCATGAGAGGGCCCCCTCTTCCACCGAGGGAGGTCCGCGATGACCACCCCACAGAACAGCAGCGGATCCGACGGCGGCCCCGGCGACCGGCCGGACCGGGCCAAGGACATCAACGGTCCGCAGGATCCACTGGTCGACAGGTTCCGCCCGGAACCGGGCCGCGCGCCCGTCCGAGGGCTCACCCTCAAGGGCTTCCTCGGCGACAGCGACCGTGCAGGACACCGGCGGCTGTACCTGACGAAGAACCTCGACTACTACGTCGAGTTCACCACCGACGACGTGGTCGACAGCGCCGGCATCCCGCCGGACCGACCACCCTTCGTCGGAACGGAGGCGACCGAGGTCACCCTGAAGGAGGGGGCCGAGGTCAGCTACACCCACAGCGCCGCGGTCCGCCCGTCGGACGACTTCGACGTCGACGTCCGCCGGTCGAGCCGGCCGCGCCCGAGGGCACCGCAGCGCGGCCGAGGCCGGGCGTCGCGGGGGTCTCGAGCCGCCCTGGCACGCCGGGCGGCCGGCCGGTTCGAGCCTCAGGAGGGCTGCACCTGCGGTGCCCCCTGCGGCCAGCAGACCATCGAGTTCGCCACCTGCGCCTCGTGCGACCAGACCTGCGTCTCGTGCGACGGCACCTGTGACCAGACCTGTCCGGAGTCCTGCAACGGCAGTTGTGACGCGACCGTCTGCCAGTTCACCTGCGAGTTCACCTGCCCGGTCACCTGCGAGACGTGCTTCACCTGCAACACCTGCCATGACACCGAGTGCCCGGTGCTCTGCGAGATCCTGCCCCCCGGCTAGGAGCTGCGCCGGCCCAACCGGCGCGTCGCCGCTCGCAGCCGGTCCGCCAGCCCGAGGGAGGCCACATGACGCGACGCGAACTCGCCGATGCGACAAGCCCTTTCGCGTCGCCGACGCCCGGTGCTCCCGGTGCTCCCGACCGGCACGGCCCGGATCCGCGCCCGTGGCGCAGCGTGCTCGACGGCGACCGGCGGGCCGCCGCGCTCGCCGCCGTCGACGTCGCCGCCGAACGCTGCGTGGACCGCGCCCGCATCTGCGAGGCGCTGGCCGTCTCCCCCCGGCAGACCCGCTTCCCCCGGACGATCGGTTGGCTTCCCCACGGGGTGGCCGGGGGTGACGCCGGCATCGCGTTGCTCTGCGCGTACCTCGACCGGTGCCGGCCCGGGCAGGGCTGGGACGAGACCGGCCACCGCTTCCTGCTCACCGCGCTCGACGGGCTCGGAGGCCTTGGAGGCCTCGGAGGGCTCGACGGCACCGGCCGGGACGCCGTGCGGATCGGCTCCGGCCTCTACGGCGGACTCGCCGGCACGGCGTTCGCCGTCGCCGCGCTCAGCCGCGACGGCACCCGCTACCGCCGTGCGCTCGGCGCCCTTGACGAGGAACTGGCGCCCCGCGCGGGGCTGATGGCCGCGCGGCTCGCCGCAGCCCGCCACGACGGGCCGGTGAGCGCCTTCGATCTGGTCTCCGGGGCGAGCGGACTGGCTGCCGCCCTGCTGCCACGCGATCCGCAGGGCTCGCTCGCCGATCTGCTCGGCGCGCTGGTCGAGGTGGCCGCTCCGAACGGCGCGACGCCGCGCTGGGCCACCCCGGCGGACCGGCTCGGCGACCCCTCGACGCTTTCCCTCTACCCGTACGGGAACCTCAACTGCGGTCTGGCGCACGGAATTCCGGGACCACTGGCGGTGCTCGCCCTCGCCCTGCGGGCCAGCCGTGAGGTGCCCGGGCAGGCGGCGGCGGTGCGCCACCTGGCGGACTGGCTGACCGCGCACCGCCTCGACGACGCGTGGGGCGTCAACTGGCCCTCGGCCATCCCGCTGCCGGCCGCTCCCGGCGGACCGCCGCCGCCGGAACCGGGCCCGGCGCGCAGCTCCTGGTGCTACGGCAGCCCCGGCATCGCGCGGGCGCTGTGGCACGCCGGCGAGGCCCTGGACGACCGGCGGCTGCGCGACCTCGCCGTCGAGGCCGTCACCCGCGTGCTGCAGCGGCCCCTCGCCGCCCGGCAGCTCGGCTCGCCGACCTTCTGCCACGGTGTCGCCGGACTGCTCCAGGTGGTACTGCGCTTCGCCCATGACACCGGCCTCCCGCAATTCACCATCGGCGCCGAGCAGTTGGTCGATCAGCTGCTCGACCACTTCGACCCCGACCGTCCGCTCGGGTACGCCGGGGTGGAGCCGGCCGGCAACCGGGTGGACTCACCCGGCCTGCTCGACGGAGCCCCCGGCATCGTCATGGTCCTGCTGGCCGCCGCAACCGACACCGAGCCCACCTGGGACCGGTTCTTCCTCCTGTCATGACCGCCCACGACCCCGACCACCGCCACGGCCACCGCCAGGGCCCTGGCCACCGTCACGGCCCGCAGCCCCTCTACCGGCCGCTGGGCTGGGCGGTGGTGCGGGCACCGCTGCTTCCGGTGGACGCGCTCGCCACCGCCGGCACCGCCGCCGGCGGCGACACCCTGATGCCCGACGCGCCGCGGGTCCGCCTCGCCGTCGAGGTGGCCAGCCGCGACCTCGCCGCCGCCCTGCACCGCACCCGCCCCACCGACCCGGAAGCCCGGCGGCTGCGCGGCAAACTGACCCGCTACCTGATCCGCATGTGCACCAGGCCGACGCCGTTCGGCGTCTTCGCCGGCGTCGGCCTGGCCCGCTGGAGCGACCACACCGACCTGGCGCTCGGACCGTGCCCGCCGCGCACCCGCACCCGACCGGACATGGCCTGGCTGCTCGGGCTCGTCCAGCGCCTGGAGGAGGAGCCGGAGATCCGGGCCGGCCTGCGGCTGGTCACCAATGCGGCGGTCGTGCTGCGCGGCGAGCACGCCCTGCTCCGCGACGCCGGACCCGGCGCGGCAGCCGGACCCGGAGCCGACGGCACGGCGGACACCGTCTCGGTCCGGCTGACCCCCGCCGTGCGGCAGGTGCTGGAGACGGCGCGGCACCCGGCCACGGCGGACGAGCTGGCGGCCGGGCTCGCCCGGCTGGCGGGCGCGACCCCCGACAAGGCGGCCGGGCTGGTCGAACGGCTGCGGGCCCAGGGCTTCCTGCAGACCGACCTCCGACCGCCCCTCACCAACGGCGACCCGGCCACCCACGTCCGCGAGCGGCTGTCCGCCGTCCCCGGGGCGCGGGAGCTGGCCGACGGGCTCGACCACCTCTCCCGGGACCTCGCCGAGTGGGACGCCCTCCCGCTCGACGCACGGGTCCAGCCCTGGGCGGACCTGCTGGAACGCGCCGTCGGGCTGCACCCGGCCGGGCCCGGCACCCCTGTCCTGCAGACCGACCTGGCCCTTCCGCTGGCCGGACGGGGACTGCACGCCGAGGTGGCGGCGGAGGCGGCCCGCGCCGCCGAGCTGCTGCTCCGGCTCAGCCCCCTCCCCGCGGGCCCGTCCCGCCTGGAGAACTACCGGCGGGCGTTCCTCGGCCGCTACGGGACGGACCGCAAGGTCCCCCTGCTGGACCTGCTCGACCCCGACGTGGGGCTCGGACCCCCGAGCGACTCCCCGGCCCACCAGCACCAGGCCCCGCAGCAGCCGCAGCGCAACCGGCTGCTGCTCGACCTCGCCCTCGCCGCCAACCGGGAGCACCGCCAGAGCGTCGACCTGACCGACGAGCAGATCGAGGCGCTCACCGTCTCCCGCCCCGACCCGGCCGTCTGCCCGGTCTCCCTGGAACTCGCGCTGTTCCTCACCGCTGCCTCGCCCGCCGCCCTGGACGCCGGCGAGTTCCGGCTGGTCGTCGGCCCCAACCTCGGCGCCCCCGCCGCCGGGCGCCACCTCGGCCGGTTCGCCGACCTGCTCGGCCCGGACGCCCGTACCGCCCTCGACGAGATCGCCCGGGCCGAGCAGGAGGCCAGCCCCGACACCCTGTTCGCCGAGGTCGTCTACCTGCCGCACCGGGCCCGCTCCGCCAACGTCGCGATCCGCCCCGCGGTCCGGACCCACGAGATCGTGCTCGGCACCGGCCCCGGGGTGCCGCACCGGGACAGCATCCCGCTGCACGAGCTGGTCGTGGGGCTGCGCGAGGGCCGGTTCAGCGTCGAGTGGCCCGCCGCCGACGCCCGGATCACCGGAGTGCAGGGCCACATGCTCAACAGCGTGGGTGCCCCCGCCCCGGTCCGCTTCCTGCTGGACGCCGCCGCCGACGGGCGCTGCCAGCTTTCCTCGTTCTCCTGGGGTCCGGCGAACGGCTTCCCGTTCCTGCCCCGGGTCCAGTACGGCCGCACCGTGCTCGCCCTCGCGCAGTGGCGGCTCGACGCGGCCGAGCTGCCCGCCGACGCCGGCGAGGAGTTCACGGCCGCACTGTCGGCCTGGCGGCAGCGGTGGGCCGTCCCGCCCCTGGTCTACCTGTGCGTCGCCGACAACCGCCTGCTGCTCGACCTCACCGACCCCGACCAGGTCGAGGTGGCGCGCGAGGAGCTGCGGGCCCTGCGCGGCACGCAGACGCTGCAGCTCCAGGAGGCGCTGCCGCAGCCGCAGGACGCCTGGCTGCCCGGGCCCGACGGGCGGCACGTCTGCGAACTCGTCGTCCCGCTGGTGCGCGCGCGGACCGCGGCCGCGGACCGGGCAGCGCCGACGTCGGCCGGGCACCCGCCCGACGTGGCAGCGCCCGACCCGGCAGTGCCCGACCTGGTGGCGCCCGACCCGGCAGTGCCGGCCGACGACACCGTGCCCGCGAGCACCCGGTTCCGCCCGCCCGGAAGCGACTGGCTCTACCTCAAGCTCTACGGCAGCCCCTGGCAGCAGGACGAGCTGATCGCGGGACCGCTGCGCACCTTCGCCGAGTTCGCCACCGCCGCCGCACTGGCCGACAACTGGTTCTTCATCCGCTACTCGGACCCGGACAGCCACCTGCGGATCCGCTTCCACGGCGAGCGCTCCGCCCTGCTCGGCCCGCTGATGGACCAGGCCTGCCGCTGGGCGGAGGACCTGCTGGCGACCGGGGCCGCCACCCGGCTCGCCTTCGACACCTACGAGCGGGAGGTCGAACGCTACGGCGGCAGCGACGGCGTACGGGTGGCCGAGGAGGTCTTCGGTGCGGACAGCACCTCCGTCGCCTGGCTGCTCCAGGCCGCCGAGGAGCGGGAGATCCCGCTCGACCGCACGGCGATGGCGGTGAGCAGCGTCGACGACCTCCTCGACACCCTGGGCCTGCCCGAGCCGGAACGGTCGGTGTTCCTGCGCGGCGCCGCCGAGACCACCCGCGAGGGCGGCGACGAGTACCGCAGGCGCGGCAACGACCTGCGCCGGGCCCTCGCCGGTCCGGACCGGCCCGACACCGAGGTGCTGCGCCTGCTGCTGGCCCAGCGCCGTGCCGCCCTCGCCCCGGCGGCCGCCCTGCTCGGCGCGCTGCGGCAGGACGGCAGGCTCCGGCGCAGCCACGGCGAGCTGTGCCGCAGCTTCGTCCACATGCACCTCAACCGGCTCGGCTTGGGCCCGGCGGGCGACGCCGAGCGGCTGGTCCTGGAACTGCTGCGCCGCACCCGCGAGGGCCTGGCCAAGGCACCCGTCACCTGACGGCCGGGCACCTCCGCACCCGACCGCCGGTCCCCGCCCTTGGAATCGCACACCGTGTAGTCCTCCGGTGATCGACTGCCACCAACTCGCCGTCCCCGACACGGAATCGCCCGGATCGAGTGAGACCCGTCGGGACACGCCGGACACCCCGGCGGACCGCTGCCAGGATCGGGGTCCGCACCGGCAGCCAGCCCCTCGCAGAGTGCCCACCGGCACCCCTGCCACCCCGCCACGCCCGCCCGGCGACGGCGGCTGCCCGCGTGCGGATCCGCCGCGGCCGCAGGCCGCCGTACCAGGGAGGAGCACGGTGACAGAGCAGATCGTGAAACCCGAGCAGCCCGAGAACCCCGCAGCCGAGTCGGGGGAGGAGCGGCACGACGAGGAACTCCGCCTGCGCTTCCCCGGCGACCGCCGCGCCCAGGCCGGCGCGTCGATGTCGGCGGGCGCCATGCTGCGCCGCCTGCCGCACCTGGTGCGCCGGGCGATGACGCTGGCCTGGGCGGCGGACCGGACGTCCACCGTGCTGCTGCTGGTCTGCCAGGCGCTGGCGGGCGTGTTCGGGGCGCTCGCGCTGTACGCCACCACCGGCACGCTGGACGCGCTGCTGGTGCCCGGCCCGGTGACCGACCACCTGCGCACCGCCGCGCCGTCGCTGCTCCTGCTGACCGTCTCGGCCGCCCTGCGCGCCGTGCTGGGCATCGCCGTCGTCGGGCTCTCCGGCCGGGTGTCGCCGCGGATCACCCGGGAGGCGGAGCTGGCGCTGATCGCCGCCGGCTGCGCCGCCGAACTGAAGGCGTACGACGAGCCCGCGTACAACGAGCAGTGGGAGGCCGCCGACCGGGGCGCCTCGACCACGCCCGACCTGCTCTCCAACGCGCAGGACGTGATCGCCTCCACCGTCTCGCTGACCGCCGCCGCGGGCGTCCTGGCGACGCTGCACCCCTGGCTGGTGCCGCTGCTGCTGCTCGGCTCGGTGCCGACCGCGGTGGCCGCCGTCCGCACCGCCCGGATCCACTACCTGGCGGCGGTGACCACCAACGAGGACCGCGGGGCGCTGCGCGTCTACCGGTGGTTCCTGATCGACAAGACCCGTGCCGACCAGGTCCGTTCGGACCAGGTCACGCCCTTCCTGATGGCCAAGTACCGCCGAGCCGAGGCCAAGATCGTCGCGGCCACCGACCGGGCGACCCGGGAGGCGGCGAAGGTGTCGCTGCTCGCCGCGCTCGGCACCGGAGCGGGCAGCGCGCTGATCTGGGGCACGCTGCTCTACCTGGTGGCGAGCGGCCGGATCGACCTCGCCGCCGCCGGCACCGCCACCTTCGCCCTGCGCACGGCCTCCTCCGGGCTGCAGGGCCTGGTCGGCAACGGCGCCCGGCTGTACCGGATGGGCCTCTACCTGGACGACTACTTCACTTTCCTGGACGAGGCCGGCGGCCACCGCATCCGGCGCGGACACCGCCTCCCCGGCGCCCCGCAGCTGGTCGAGGTCGCCGACCTGAGCCACGTTTACCCGGGCGAGCAGCAGGAGCCCGCGCTGAACGGGGTCAGCATGACCCTGCGGGCGGGCGAGGTGGTGGCCGTGATCGGGCAGAACGGCAGCGGCAAGTCGACCCTGCTGAAGCTGCTCTCCGGCCTCTACCTGCCGCAGTCGGGCCGGATCACCTGGGACGGCGTGCCGGTGGAGGAACTGGACGCCGACGGCATGTGGTCCCGGGTGGCCCGGGTGCCGCAGGAGTTCGCCCGCTGGCCGCTGGGCGCCGCCGAGAACGTCCACCTCGGCCACCTCACCGACCAGCTGATGGCGGACGTCGAACGGGCGGCGGCGTGGACCGGCTTCGACGAGATCGTGGCCCGGCTGCGCTCAGGCTGGCGCACCCTGCTGGCCCAAGGCTGGTGGGGCGGCGCCGAGTTGTCCGGCGGCGGCTGGCAGCGCGCGGCCGTCGCCCGCGCCCTCTACCGCACGGTGCGCAGCCCCGGCCTGCTGATCCTGGACGAGCCGACCTCCGACCTCGACCCGCGCGCCGAGCACCGCATCCTGCACGCCCTGCGCGGCCTCGCCCCGGGCCGGATCACCCTCCTGGTCACCCACAACATCGCCAACGCGGCGGTCGCGGACCGGGTGATCGTGATGGACAGGGGCCGGATCGTCCAGACCGGCACCTGGGCCGAACTCGCCGCCCGCCCCGACGGCCTGTTCCGCGAACTGCTCGACCTCCAGCGCGACCGCACCATCCCGGCGCAGCGGGACGGGGAGCCCGAATGAGGCACGATGGCGGTATGGAGCGGAGGAGCGGTGAGGAGCCGAGGAGCGCCATGGAGCCGAGCGCCGCTGTGGAACTGAGGATCGAGGCCACCGACCTGCCCGGTCGCGAGTGCGGCGCCGGTCCCGGCTTCCCCGGGTACCGGAACGTCCACGTCGCTGTCCAACGCCGGGGCAGGCCGGCGGAGTTGCTGGACCCGCAGCCCGGGGACGCGGCGCGGGCGCGGTGGTCGCTGGAGTGCACGGCGAAGCCGCTGCCGGACGGCGGGGTGGACATCACCGGGCGGTACGTCCAGGGCGGCCCGGGCGGGCGGTTCGTCTACCTGAACTGGGTGGCCGGGGACGGCGACGGCTGGACGCTGTTCCGCCGGGCGAAGCTGCTGCTGGCGGAGGTCGACCGCGGGACCGCCGAACAGGCTGCCCGGACCGGCCTGCTCCTCGCCCGCCTCGGGCTGACGGACGCCGGGGGCCACCCGCTGTGCGCCGCCGTCCGCCCGCCGGCGGTCACCTGGTCGGCGGGACAGCCGGCGGAATAGTCGGCGGGACGGGAGGAAACGGGGGAGGGCCCCGCATCGCCGCGGGGCCCTCCGGTGCTCACGGGAGCAGGTCAGTTGTAGGTGGTGGTGACGGTGACGCCGCCGAAGCCCTGCTGGCCGTAGAGGCTGAAGTACACCCAGCCGGACGGCGGGTTGGCGATGGTGAGGGTCTCGCCGTTGCCGCTGGTGGTGGACTTGGCCAGGTACGAGCCGGTGGTGGCCCAGGCGCCGCCGTTGTAGTAGAGGTCGGCGTTGCCGGTGCCGCCGCTGGTGGTGATGGTCAGCTGCTTCACCCCCGCCGGGAGGTACAGGAAGTCGTAGCTGTAGTTCCCGGTGGTGGCGGAGACGTTGTCGCGGCGGCAGTTCTTGTCGTACTGCCGGGTGTCGACGGCGGTGCACAGCGGCGCCTGACCGGTGGGCAGCGAGCCGCAGTTGTCGGCGGCGCAGGCCTTGAGCCAGGTGGCGAAGTCCGCGTCGTACCTGGTGCCGATGGTGCTCTTGAGCAGGGTGCGGGCGCCGTTCCAGTCGCCCGCGCGGTACTTGGCGAGCAGTGCGTCGACGTCCTGCGGGTGCGACTGGAGCATGTAGCGGACGGCCAGGTAACCCCAGTTGTAGATCCGGGTGGAGTCCGCGTTGTCGTAGGTGCTGTCGAAGAGCGTGCTCAGCGCGTAGGTGCCCTTGCCGGCCTGGGTGACCGCGTCGTCGTAGTGGACGCCCCGGTAGCTGTAGGAGATGTACTCGGCGAGGCCCTCGACCCACCAGACGGTCGGGGTGGTCATGCCGGCGTCGAAGTCGCCGTACATGTCGTAGCGGCCGTCGAGGTAGTGGGTGTACTCGTGGTTGAGGTTCCAGATCTGGAACTGGGGGCGCAGCCAGGAGGCCTCGTGGGCGATGAAGCGGGCCTGGTTGCCGACCGCGTCCGGCCTGCCCTCCTCGTACATGCCGCCGTTGTCCACGGCGATGTGGTACATCTCCCAGGCGTAGAGGCTGTAGTTGTAGTAGTCGTCGAAGACGACGACCTCCAGGCTGGTGTTGTTGTCGTTGGCGACCGGACCGCTGTCCTTGGCCACCTTGTGGAAGAACGCGTTCTCGTTGACCAGGCTGGTGCAGGTGTCGGCGAGCTGCTGCGCGGTCATGTCCTGCGCGCGGATGCGCAGGTTGGCGTTGCAGGTGTGGTCGACGGTGAGCACGAGCGGGACGAGCCGGGTGGGCACGTCGCAGGTGCCGTAGTAGGAGCAGTTGCCGCTGTCCTTCTTCTCCGTGAACCAGAGCAGGTTCATGGTGAGCGGGCCGGTGTTGCCGACCAGCGGGTAGCGGTTGATCAGGTCCTTGACCAGCGGCCGGGCCTGGGACTTGAGCGCGTCCTGCGAGAGCAGGTTGCCGATCTGCATGCCGATCGAGGTGACCAGGTCACCGCCGTTGATCTGGGTGCTGTTGCGGGTGACGAAGGACGCCATGGTGGTGGCGAACGAGGGGTCGGCCTGGAGGGCGGCGGTGAAGGCCGGCAGGTCGAGGCCGCGGCGGACGACGGTCTCGGTGTTGGCGACGGCGGTGGCCATCGCGCCGGTCCAGGCTCCGCTGTAGTCGTTCAGCAGGCGCTTGACGACGCCGGTGTAGCGGGCGTTCTCCTGGGCGCTGTCGATCAGGGTGACGGCCTCGGCGAGGGTCTGGCCGTTGGCCTCGGTGACGTCCTTGCTCCGCGGGGCGGCGAAGAAGGCGTCCAGCGCGCCGCGGATCGCGGTCTGCAGGGTCGTGCCGTACGAGCCGACGACGTCGGGGCTGTTCCACTGCACGTAGTAGCCGGCGCGGAGGTAGACGACCAGCTGTCCGGCCGAGGTGGAGTCGTCACCGGGGTAGGCGGTGGAGACGTCGCGCAGGGCGTTGGCGACGGTGGCCATCTGGGCCTCGTTGAAGGCGCCCTTGGCGTCGGTGCCGGTCAGGTTGTACAGCGTGTTGACGCAGTCGAGGCTCGCGGCCTTGACCTGCTGGACCAGCGCGGCACCGGAGTTGCCGGTGAACGCGGAGACGTCGCAGGCGTTGGCGGCGGCGGTGAGCTGCTTGGGGGTCTTCGCGGCGCCGACGGTGCTGCCCGCCGTCGGGGCGGTGGCCTTGGCCTGCTGGTCGGCGGCGAGTGGGCGGGCGTCCTTGGGCGTGTCCGGCGACTTGGGCACGGGGATCGCGCGGGGCGCGGCGGTCTTGGCGGGCTTGGCGGCGGGGGCTGACGGGGTGTCGGCCGCGTGCGCCTGCGGCGCGAAGAGGCCGAGGGCGAGGAAGAAAGCGGCGCCGAGCGCAGGGAGTCTGCGCGCGTTCGCCTTCGCTATTCGGAAGGGACGCATGGGGTGGGGGCCTCCGGGGCCGGTAGCGGCCCGGGTAGTGGCCGTGTTGTTGGGGACACGACCGCTCCAATGTGTGACATGTAAAATGGCACAATCGTGGTGGCCGCGGGAAGCCCCCGGAAGCGGAAAACTCGTCAGGTGACGAGATGTGATGTGGGGAATAGGCAGGAGCCCAGGGTTCGTTCCTGCAAGTTATACGCAATAGTGTTGTCCCGGCACGATCAGCAATGTCCAACCCGCCGAAAGGGGCCGTGTCCTGATGGGCACCTACTCGCTTCCCGACCTCCCGTACGACTACTCCGCGCTCGAGCGGGCCATGTCGGCCGAGATCCTGGAGCTGCACCACTCCAAGCACCACGCCGCCTACGTCAAGGGCGCGAACGACACCCTGGAGCAGCTCGCCGAGGCGCGCGACAAGGAGCAGTTCGACGGTCTGGTCGGTCTGCAGAAGACCTTCGCCTTCCACCTGTCCGGCCACGTGCTGCACTCGCTGTTCTGGCAGAACCTCTCTCCGGAGGGCGGCGACCGCCCCGAGGGCGAGCTGGCCGACGCCATCACCGAGCACTTCGGCAGCTTCGAGGCCTTCAAGAAGCAGCTCACCACCGCCACTACCGGCGTCCAGGGCTCCGGTTGGGGCATCCTCTCCTGGGAGCCGCTCGGCCGGCGCCTGATCGTCGAGCAGGTCTACGACCACCACGGCAACGTGGGCCAGAACACCACCCCGCTGCTGGCCTTCGACGCCTGGGAGCACGCCTACTACCTGCAGTACCGCAACGTCCGCCCGGACTACGTCACCCGCCTGTGGGACGTCGTCAACTGGCAGGACGTCTCGGCCCGCTTCGCGGCCGCCACGACCGCCTGACGCACGTCAGGCGTCCCAGGCCCCGGACCGGTCGGGCGTTCCGGGGCCTGCTCCTGCGATGACGAGGAATTTCGGGGAACCCGTGCGGCGGGGTTCACGTCATCAACCTCGAAGAACCGCAGACAGGTGGGGGAGCAGTCAGCCGATGGACCGCAAAGTACGCATGAAGGATCTGGCCGGGAGCCGGGTGGCCCTCGCGGTGGCGGCCATCGCCCTGGCGGCGGGCGCCTGGGGGGTGGCGGCCCTCACCGGGTCGGACGGCGTTCCCCGGCAGGACATCGCACAGGGGCAGGAGGGGTCCTCCGACGGCAGCGGCGGGGACGGCAGCAAGGGCAACGACGGCGGCACGCAGCAGCCGGGCGGGATACCCGACGGCATCGCCCACGCCTCCGAGAGCGGAGGCAACACCGTCAACATCACCATCGACGACGGCCCGGACCCGACCTGGACCCCGAAGGTCCTCGACGTCCTCAAGCGGCACGGCGTGACGGCGACGTTCTGCATGGTCGGACCGCAGGCCAAGGCCCACCCCGACCTGGTCAAGCAGGTCGTCGCGGCCGGTCACCGGCTCTGCGACCACAGCGTGCACCACGACACCTCGATGGACAAGAAGCCCGTCGCCTACCAGGAGAAGGAGATCCTGGACGCGAAGAAGATGATCGAGGACGCCGCGGGCGGCGCCAAGGTGCTCTACTACCGTGCCCCGGGCGGCTCCTTCACGCCCGACAGCCGCCGCATCGCCGCCGCGAACGGCATGCGCCCGCTCGGCTGGAACGTCGACTCCAAGGACTTCAACAAGCCCGGCACCGCCGCCATCGTGGACACGGTCAAGAAGGAGATGCACCTCGGCCCGACCGTCCTCTTCCACGACGGCGGTGGCGACCGCCAGCAGACGGTGGAAGCCCTCGACCAGGTCCTCACCTGGCTCAAGGCCCAGGGCCGCCCCACCGGCTTCCCGGTCCAGTCCACGCCGTGAGCCCAGCCCCACTGCCGGGCGAAACCGTCGAAGCGCCGTGCCCCACCCACGGGTGGGGCACGGCGCTTGACCTTCACGCTGCGGGTCAGCCGAAGAAGGCGTCCAGGATCCGTTGGGCGGCCAGTCCCGCGGGGAGGGTGCCGGCGCGGACCTGCGTTTCCAACTCGGGGGCCAGGCGCTGCACTTCGGGGTTCTCGTGCAGGCGGGCGTAGAGCTGGTCGTGGACCATGGCCCAGGTCCACTCCACCTGCTGGTCGCGGCGCTTCGCCGCCAGGGCGCCCGTCGCGTCGAGGACCTTGCGGTGTTGCTGGAGACGCTCCCAGAGCACGTCGAGGCCGATGTTCTCGCGGCCGCTACAGGTGAGGACCGGCGGGGTCCAGGCCGCGTCGGGGGCCTGCAACAGCCTTAGCGCGCCAGCGAGTTCGCGGGCGGCGGCGCCGGCGTCGCGTTCGTGCGCGCCGTCGGCCTTGTTGATGGCGATGACGTCCGCCAGCTCCAGGACGCCCTTCTTGATGCCCTGAAGCTGGTCGCCGGTCCGGGCGAGGCTGAGGAGCAGGAAGGTGTCCACCATCCCGGCCACCGCCGTCTCGGACTGGCCGACGCCCACCGTCTCGATCAGCACGACGTCATAGCCGGCCGCCTCCATGACCACCATCGACTCCCGGGTGGCCTTGGCGACCCCGCCGAGAGTCCCGGAGGTGGGGGAGGGGCGGACGAAGGCGTGCGGGTCGACGGCGAGGCGTTCCATCCGGGTCTTGTCGCCCAGGATGGAGCCGCCGGTCCGGCTGGACGTCGGGTCGACGGCGAGCACCGCGACGCGGTGCCCCGACGCCGTCAGCATGGTGCCGAAGGAGTCGATGAAGGTCGACTTGCCGACCCCGGGCACGCCGGTGATGCCCACCCGGACCGCGCCGCCCGCGTGCGGCAGCAGCCGCTGGAGCAGCTGCTGCGCGAGCGCGCGGTGGTCGGGCCGGGTGGACTCGACGAGGGTGACGGCTCGCGCGATCCACGCGCGCGAGCCGTCCAGGACGCCCGTCACATAGGCGTCGAGGTCGATCGTCCTCGGTGGCATGGCCTAGAGATCCCGGCTCACAGCTCGTGGCCGAGGTCGGCCGCCAGGGACTTCAGCAGGTCGTACGCCGCGTCCGGGATGACCGTGCCGGGCGGGAAGACCGCCGCCGCGCCGGCCTCGTAGAGCGCGTCGAAGTCCTGCGGCGGGATGACCCCGCCGACCACGATGGTGATGTCCTCGCGCCCCGCCGCGGCGAGTTCGGCGCGCAGCGCGGGCACCAGCGTCAGGTGGCCGGCGGCCAGCGACGACACACCCACGATGTGGACGTCGGCCTCGACGGCCTGGCGGGCGACCTCGGCCGGGGTCTGGAACAGCGGGCCGACGTCGACGGTGAAGCCGAGGTCGGCGAAGGCGGTGGCGATGACCTTCTGGCCGCGGTCGTGGCCGTCCTGGCCCATCTTGGCGACCAGGATGCGGGGTCGGCGGCCTTCGGCCTGCTCGAACCGCTCGACCAGGTCGCGGGTGCGCTGGAGGGAGGCCGACGGGCCCGCTTCGTCTCGGTACACACCGGAGATGGTACGGATCTGGCCGGAGTGGCGGCCGTACACCTTCTCCAGGGCGTCCGAGATCTCGCCGACGGTGGCCTTGGCCCGGGCCGCGTTGACGGCCAGGTGCAGCAGGTTGCCGTCCAGCGAGCCGTCGCGCCGCGGTCCGGCCTCGGCGGCCGCCGTCAGCGCGCGCAGGGCGTCCTGGCAGACGGCCTCGTCGCGCTCCTCGCGCAGCCGGCGCAGCTTCTCGATCTGCCGGGCGCGCACGGCGGAGTTGTCGACCTTGAGGACGTCGATCTGCTCGTCGCTCTCGACCCGGTACTTGTTGACGCCGATCACCGGCTGGCGGCCGGAGTCGATGCGCGCCTGGGTGCGGGCGGCGGCCTCCTCGACGCGCATCTTGGGGATGCCGGCGTCGATCGCCCTGGCCATGCCGCCGGCCGCCTCGACCTCCTGGATGTGCTGCCAGGCGCGGGCCGCCAGGTCGTGCGTCAGCTTCTCGACGTACGCCGAGCCGCCCCACGGGTCGATGGCCCGGCAGGTGCCGGACTCCTGCTGCAGCAGCAGCTGGGTGTTGCGGGCGATGCGCGCGGAGAAGTCGGTGGGCAGGGCGAGCGCCTCGTCCAGGGCGTTGGTGTGCAGCGACTGGGTGTGGCCCTGGGTGGCGGCCATCGCCTCCACGCAGGTGCGCGTCACGTTGTTGAACACGTCCTGGGCGGTGAGCGACCAGCCCGAGGTCTGCGAATGGGTGCGCAGCGACAGCGACTTGGGGTTCTTCGGGTCGAACTGCTTGACCAGCTTGGCCCAGAGCAGCCGGGCCGCGCGCAGCTTGGCGACCTCCATGAAGAAGTTCATGCCGATCGCCCAGAAGAACGACAGCCGCGGCGCGAAGGCGTCCACGTCCAGTCCCACGTCCAGGCCCGCGCGCAGGTACTCCACCCCGTCGGCCAGGGTGTAGGCCAGCTCCAGGTCGGCCGTCGCACCCGCCTCCTGGATGTGGTAGCCGGAGATGGAGATCGAGTTGTACCGCGGCATCTTCTGCGAGGTGTACGCGAAGATGTCCGAGATGATCCGCATCGACGGCTGCGGCGGGTAGATGTAGGTGTTGCGGACCATGAACTCCTTGAGGATGTCGTTCTGGATGGTCCCGGCCAGCTTCTCCGGCGGTACGCCCTGCTCCTCGGCGGCGACGATGTACAGCGCCAGGACGGGCAGCACGGCGCCGTTCATGGTCATCGACACCGACATCTTGTCGAGCGGGATGCCGTCGAACAGCTGGCGCATGTCGTAGATCGAGTCGATGGCGACGCCCGCCATGCCGACGTCGCCGGGGACGCGCGGGTGGTCGCTGTCGTAGCCGCGGTGGGTCGGCAGGTCGAAGGCGACCGAGAGGCCCTTCTGGCCGGCCGCGAGGTTGCGGCGGTAGAAGGCGTTGGACTCCTCGGCGGTGGAGAAGCCCGCGTACTGGCGCACGGTCCACGGCTGGTTGACGTACATGGTCGGGTACGGCCCGCGCAGGTACGGGGCGACACCGGGGTAGGTCTCCAGGAAGTCCAGCCCGGCCAGGTCCTCGGCGGTGTACAGCGGCTTGACGCCGATGCCCTCGGGGGTGTCCCAGACCAGCTCGTCGACGTCCTTGCCGGTGGACTGGCGCCAGGCGGCCTGCCACTGGGCGTCGGTGACGCCGGTGGGAGCGTCGGCGGCGTCGCCGTCCAGCCCGATTCCGGTGAAGTCGGGGATCATCGGGCCGCCTCGCTCTCGTCGGCGCCGCTCGCGCCGGTGATCAGGTCCAGCAGGGAGGTCAGGACGGCGACCGCGTCCCCGCCCGCATGGATGAACTCGTCCACTCCGTCGGGCAGTTCGCCGAGCCGCCCGGCCAGCAGCACCTTCGCGGCGCCGGCCGCCTTCAGGGCGCCGGCCACCGCTGCGGCGTGCTCGCCGTACAGGGCGTCGCTGGAGCAGAGGCAGGCGACGGTGGCGCCGGAGGCGCGGAACGCCTCGGCGAACACGGCCGGGTCGACGGACTCCGCGGAGGTCGTCGCGATGCCGCCGGCCTGGAACAGGTTGGCGGCGAAGGTGGTGCGCGCGGTGTGCGCGGCGGCGGTGCCGATCGAGGCCAGGAAGAGCTTCGGCCGCGCGCCGGTGGCCGCGAGCGTCGCGTCCGAGCGGTCCCGCAGCGCCTCGTAGGCCTCGGCGCGGCTCACCCGCGGCAGGCCGCCGGTGAGCGGGGCGGGGGCCGGCTCGCGGACCAGCGGCTGCTCGTCCAGGTGCGGGAACTCGCTGACGCCGGTGACCGGTTCGCGCCGCTTGGCGAGCTTGACGGACCGTTCCGCCCAGGTCGCGGCGATCCGCTCCTCGACGAGGCCCGAGCCGAGCGCTGCCGGCAGGCCGCCGGCCCGCTCGATCTCCTGGAACCAGGTCCAGGCGGCCCGCGCCAGCTCCTCGCCCAGCTGCTCGACGTACCAGGAGCCGCCGGCCGGGTCGATAACCCGGGCCAGGTGCGACTCCTCCAGCAGGATCGACTGGGTGTTGCGGGCGATCCGGCGGGCGAAGGCGTCCGGCCGGCCGAGCGCGCTGTCGAAGGGCAGCACGGTGACGGCGTCGGCGCCGCCGACCCCGGCGGCCAGGCAGGCGACGGTGGTGCGCAGCATGTTCACCCACGGGTCGCGGGCGGTCATCATCACCCGGGAGGTGACGGCGTGCTGACGCTGCGCCGAGGCCTCGGCGGACGCCCCGGACACCTGGGCGACGCGGGCCCAGAGGCGGCGCGCGGCACGGAACTTGGCGATCGTCAGGAACTGGTCGGCGTCCGCCGCGTAGCGGAACTCCAGCTGGCCGAGCGCGGCGTCCACCGACAGGCCGGCCGCGGTCAGCGCGCGCAGGTAGGCGACGCCGGTGGCGAGCGAGCAGCCCAGCTCCTGGGCGGGGGAGGCGCCGGCCTCGTGGTAGGGCAGGGCGTCGACGGTCAGGGCGCGGACGTTCGGGTAGTCGGCGGCGCAGCGGGCGGCCAGGGCGGCGGCCTCGGCGAGCAGCGCGTCGGTGCGGGCGGTGTCGCCGGTGCGGGCCTGCAGGCCCAGCGGGTCGGCGCCGAGGTTGCCGGAGGCGGCGGCGGGGGAGACCTCGCGCTGCTCGTACAGCGCGAACAACTGCTCGGCGGCGTCGGTGAATTCGGGTCCGGCGTCGAGGACCATGGCGGCCAGGTCCAGGTACACCCCGGTCAGCGCCTCGGGCAGGGCGTCCAGGGGAAGGGCCTCGCCGCCCAGTTCCAGCCAGAGCGAGCCGACGCCGTTCTCCAGGTCGGCCAGCACGGCCTCGTTGGTGCGCCGCCGGTCCGGGTCGGCGTGCCGCTGGCGTACGTCCCACCCGGCGACGGCCGAGCCCTGCGGCCGTCCGCCGCGGACGAAGGGCGGGAAGCCCGGGTACCCGGGGTCGACCGCGGTGTCCTCGGCGGTGTACAGCGGGCGCGCGCTGAGCCCGTCCTGGAGCTTGGTGCTGAGTGCCTGCTCGGCGGCGGCGCCGTCCTCGGGCTGGGCACCGGACTTGCGCAGCACGCCCTGGACGAGCTGCTGCCACTGCTCACGGTGCGCGGCCGGGAACTCGGCGGCGAGGGGGAGCCCTTCGGGCGGGACCTTCATAGCCGCAGGTTAGCGCCCGTTCGCACAGCCGCAGGAGGGGAGGCGCGTGTGACCTTTCCCTCGATTTAGCGTGCTTTTAGCACTCCACGGGGCGAGGAGTGCCGCGGGCGGCCGGAGCGGGCTCCGGCGGGTGAACCGGCCGCCGGGCGGTGTCCGTAGTCAACACCGATGGCACGGAACGCGATCGATGTCCCGTCATGGCCCCGGAAGGCCATGATCAGGGGGATTGCGGAACCCCACCACTCATCTATTAAGTTACTTCGAAGAAGGTGGGTGGGGGCAGCATCCCCCCGTTGCTCCGTCCTGCCCGCCTTCTCCCGTCTTCGCCCGTCCCCCGGCCCCCCGCGAAGCCGTCCCCGGATTCCGCGGATTCCCCCGAAAGAGAGCCGACCGCCCATGGGAAAGCGCCGCAAGAGCAGCCCCCCGAGCCGGGCCCGCATGGCGGTCCTCACCACGGCCATGGCCGCCGGCGGCGCGGTCCTCGCCTCCGGCACCGCCCACGCCGAGCCCACGCCGACCCTCGCCTCCGTCAAGGAGCAGGTGGACCAGCTCAACGAGGAGGCCGAGCAGTCCATCGAGCGCTACAACGGCTTCCAGGCCAAGCAGCAGAAGCTCCAGGTCGAGGCCAACCAGATCCAGGAGAAGGTCGTCCGCGGGCAGGAGGCGATGAACGAGCTGCGCACCCGGCTCGGCGCGGTCGCCGCCGACCAGTACCGGACCAACGGCATCGACCCGTCGGTCCAGCTGATGCTCGACTCCGACCCGTCCGCCTACCTGGAGCGCGCCTCGGTGCAGAACCAGGTCTCCGACTCCCAGGCGAACCTGCTCAAGCAGGCCCAGGACGAGCAGCGCAAGCTCGACCAGGACCGCGCCGAGGCCACCGCGACCCTCGCCGAACTCGACTCGGTCGGCAAGCAGCTGGCGGAGCAGAAGAACGACATCCAGACCAAGCTGGCCCAGGCCCAGGCGATGCTCAACAAGCTCAGCGCCGAGGACCGCGCCAAGATCAACGCCCAGCAGTCCGCCGAGAAGGCCAAGGCGGAGGCCAAGCAGGCCGCCGCCTCCGCCGCGGCGTCCGAAGCGTCCGCCGCCGACCGCGCCTCCCGCTCCACCGAGCGCCCCGACCTGAACGCCCCGGTGGCCGCCGCCAGCGGCCGGGTCGCCACCATCATCGCGTTCGCCCAGGCCCAGCTCGGCAAGCCCTACGGCTGGGGCAAGAGCGGCCCCGCCAGCTTCGACTGCTCCGGCCTCACCAGCCAGGCGTACGCCGCGGCGAACGTCCGGATCTCCCGGATGTCCCAGGACCAGTGGAACGACGGCCCGCACGTCGACCGCGCCAGCCTCCAGCCCGGCGACCTGGTCTTCTTCTACAACGACCTGCACCACGTCGGCCTGTACATCGGCGACGGCAAGATGATCCACGCGCCGCGCACCGGCAAGAACATCGAGGTGCTGCCGATCTCCGCGATGCCGTACATGGGCGCCGTCCGCCCGGCCTGACCGTCAGCCGCGGCGGCCCGCAGCGGCCCGCTCCCCCTCCGGTGGGGGCGGGCCTTCGGCGTTCCGGGGCACCCGGCACGGTTCGGCGCGGCACCACACCCGTGGCGAGCCCGCTACGGATGCGGTGCGCAGGCCAGCAGGTACGGCAGCGCAGGGAGCGTCAACGTCCCGAGACGGCAGGCCAGTTGGCGTCGCCGACCGCCGCCGGGGCGGGCCAGTCGCCGGACCCGGGCCAGCACCCCGGCGCCCGCCACCCCGAGCGCCCCGCCACCAGGAGCGACGCCCGGAAGGCCACCCGGAGCGGAGACCCCGACGGTCGCCAACGCGCAGAGCGCCGAGGCCAGTTCACCCCGCGACACCTGTGCCAGCGCCGCGTCGTCCGCCGCCATCTCCAGCAGCAGCGCCACCTCCGAGCGCCCCAGCCGGGCCAGCGGCAGCGGCCCGAGGAGCAGGGCGAAGGTGTCCGCCGGCAGTCGGAACAGGTGGTGGCGGCCCCGGATGTGCCCGTGCTCGTGGGCGACGGCCGCGGCGAGCTGCCGCTCGTCCAGCAGCCGCAGCGCCCCGCGCGACAGCACGATCCGGGAGCGCCGCCCGGGCAGGCAGTAGACGGTCGGGTGCGCGTGCTCCAGCACCAGCGCGTCCCAGCGCCCGTCCCGTACGGCGACCACGTCCAACAGGGCCCGGTGCCGTCGCCGGGCCCGCCCGGTGCGCACGCCGACGGCGATCACCAGGGCGGCGACCACCGACCCGGCGGCTGCCAGCAGCCACCAGTCATGGGTGTGCGGAAGGACGGCTCCGACCGGTTCGGCGTGCGGGAGCAGGCCGAGCAGCCCGGCCGGCTCGTGGGCGAAGGGCTCGACGGCGTGGTGCGCCGCGAGCAGCAGGGCCACCGTGAACGAGGCCATCAGGGCGAGCCAGAGGGCCGCGCCCGCAGCCGGACGCGCCTGGAGCCGGGCGGAGCCGGCCAGCCGCCGGGGCAGGACGATGCCGGTCACCGCCAGGTAGAGGCCGAGCAGGGCGAGCGTCACCGCGGGTTCCGGCCCGAGCCCTGGTGCCGCTCCGGGTCCCGGGATGTGACCTGTTCGAGGGCCGCGAGCAGGGCGCAGGCCTCGTCCCCGCTGATCCCGTCGACGAAGTGGAGCAGCGCCCCGGCCCGGTCGGGGGTGGTCTCCAGCGCCTGGTGCATCAGCCGGGCGGTGTACTCCTCGCGGGTGCAGGTCGGCTCGTACACCCAGGCCCGGCCGACCTTGTCGCGGCGCAGCCAGCCCTTGGTGTGCAGGATGTCGGCGACCGTGGTGACGGTGGTGTACGCGACCGCGCGCTGCCGCTGCAGGTCGTCCACGACCTCGCGCACCGTGGCGGGCCTGTCCCAGGACCAGAGCCGGTCCATGATCTCGGCCTCCAGGTCGCCGAACCCCCGTAGCACCGCCCTGTTCTCCCTCGCCGAGCCCACTGCCGGCGCCCTTCGCCCGCCGGAACGCGGCCCATGGTACGGCGAGCGCCGGGCGTCCGCCCCCGCATGGCGGAGGCGGACGCCCGGCGTGGGCGGAGCGGTGCCCGGGGGGTGTCCGAGCGGTGTCAGTTCGTGCCCAGCCGGTGCTCAACCGGTGTCCGAACCCGACCGTACGGGTTCACCGGCCGGATCCACGGGGGCACAGGTCCACCGGTTCACCGGCCGGGTCCACGGGTTCACGACAGCCGCCGGCCGAGCGGGATCCGGGACTTGGTGAGCAGCGCGGCGAGCAGCCCCGCCACCACCGGCAGCGCCAGCACGACCAGCAGCAGCTCGCCCCACGGAGCGGTGACCAGCGCCGGCTTCCCCCCGAACCCGCTCGCCCGGGACTTCAGCAGCCCCACCGCCGGCACGAACCCGTTGGCCGCCCCGAGCAGCGCCCCCAGCAGGGCGATCAGCGCGCACTGCAGGCCCGCCATGGTGCGGCGGATCCGCGGCGGTGCGCCGACGGCGGCCAGCGTGGCCTGGTCCTGTCGGGAGTCGGCGGCGGCCAGGCCGGTGGCGATGCCGGCCGCGCCGAGCACGACCAGCCCGGCGAAGCCGGTGAGCGCCAGGGTGAGCGCGTCGCTCTTCGGCTGGAAGCCGCGCTCGATCTGCAGCATGGCGCTGCGGTCCAGCCGGATGGCCGACGCCTCGGCGCGCTGCTGCGCCTTGCGGTCGGGCGGGGTGGCGGGCAGCCAGACCGAGCCGGTGGGCCTCGCGGAGAGCCCGAACCGCTGCAGCGCGGAGGGCAGCACCATGCCCTGGGCGAAGGCCGCGGCGGTCGGGTTGTCGACCAGCACCGCCTCGACCGGGACCTCCTGCAGGTCGGGCTTGGGCACCTCGCCGGGCTGGACGGTGCCGCTGCCGCCGCGCAGCAGCATGACGGCCCTGCCGTCGGCGCCGACCAGGGACCGGTCGAAGACCAGCAGCTTCCCGGCGGCCAGCGCCTGCTCGACGGCGGGGTCGTGGACGGCGAACAGGTTGTGCAGCACGGTGGCGTCCCCGGCGGCGAGGTGCGGCGGGGCGCCGAGGCTGCCCAGGTTCACCGGGCCCTTGAGCTGGACGGTGCTGGAGCAGTTGGCGCAGAACCGGTACTCCACCTCGGCGAGGTCGCCGCGCGGGCCGAGCCCGGTGAGCTGCTTCTCCGTCTCGGTGCGCAGCTGCTCCAGCCGGGGCCCCTCGCTGTGGCTGACGAGCTGCACGGCGCCGTACGGGGCCTGCGGCCGGTAGTCGCGCCGGTTCTCGGCGTCGGTGCTGGTGCTGTACACCCCGACGGCGACGGCGCCGGCCACCGCGGCCATCACCGCGGCGACCGCCGGGGCGGTGCGCGAGCGGTGCCGGGCGGAGTCGCGCAGGGCGAGCCGCGGTCCGAGCGGCAGTCTCCCGGCGGCCCGGCCGAAGGCGGCGACGAGCATCGGGGTGCAGAGCAGCAGTCCGACCTCGGCGGTGATCGAGCCGCCGAGCACGGTGAGCGTACGGGTGTCGAAGCCGCCGACGCCCGGCTGTTCGCGCTGCACCGCGCCCGCGCCGTACATCGCGCCGGCGCCGCCGAGGACCACCAGCAGCAGGCCGATCACGGTGACCCGGCGGCTGGGCCCGCGGACGGTGTCCCGGCCGGTGAGCCCGGCGGTGACGCTGCGCCGGGCGGCCTGCAGTGCGGGCAGCGCGGCCGCGAGCAGGGCGGTGAGCAGGCCGATCCCGGCGATCGCGAGCAGGTCCAGCGGCGGCAGCGCGAGGTGTCCGAAGCGCGCGCCGCCGACCTGCTCGATCAGGGACCGCAGCAGGGCGACCAGCCCGGTGCCGAGCACCACGCCGGCCAGCGCCCCGGCCGCGCCGAGGACGAGGCCGCCGGCGAGCACCACCGCGCCGACGTGGGTACGGCTGCCGCCGGCCGCGCCGAGCAGGGCGAGCTGGCGGCGCGAGCGGCGGGCGCCGACCGCGAAGGCGGGCCCGGCGAGCAGGGCGACCTCCAGCAGCGCCATGCCCGTGACGGTGGCGACGACCGCCTTGGTGGTGTTGCCGGCCGCCGGGTCGCCGAAGCGGTACGCGTCGCGGTAGTAGGGGACGGCCGCGCGCGGCGGCGGGGCGAGCGCGACCGAGCGCGCGGTGACGGTGAAACCGTGGGCGTTGAACTCCTGGACCTTGGCCCAGTCGAGCGCGGTCCCCGCCGGGAGCCGGACCAGCCAGGCGGCGCGCTGTCCCGAGGCCCGCTCGGCGGCGGACTGGCCGGGCGTCGCGGCGGCAGTCATCGGCTCGAGCAACTCACCCGGCCGGGCGACGAGTTCGACCCGTCCGAGCTCGTCCGGGTGCTCCACGACACCGGTGACGGTGAAGGTGGTCTGCTCCAGGCCCTGGACGGTGGTGGTGCCGCCGACCGCGAGCCCGGCGTGGTCCAGGAAGGCCCGGGTGACGGCGAGTTCGTGCGGGGCCTTCGGGACGCGGCCCTCCACCAGGTCGATCCGGCCGCGCCAGACCGGGTCGCCGAGGTCGGCCTCGGTGGTGAGGGTGCGGACCAGGCCCTCGGGCGAGGTCGCGCCGGTCTCCGGCCCGGGCAGGGCCGGGGTGAGCACGCTGCCGGGCGGCAGCAACGAACCGGCCAGGACCGCCGGATCGGTGCTCGCGCCCCGCTGCTGCTCGGGCGTCGGCTGCTGACCCGGGCGGAGGTCGACGCCGAAGGCGCCGTCCTCGGCGACCGGGGCCTGCTCGACGCTGCGCCCCGGGCTGAGCGCGGTGACCAGCGCGTCCGCGCCGCCGACCACCCGCTCGACCCGCTCCGCCGGGGTGAGCTGCCCGCTGCGGTGGACCACGTCGGCGCCGGTGACGCCGAGTACGGGCAGCGCGACCATGGCGACGATCAGGGCGCTGCGGCCCTTGGCCCGCAGGGCGTCGCGGCGGGCGATGCGCAGGGCGACCCGCCAGGCTCCCGGCCTCACCGTGCCACCTCGCCCGTCGGACCGGGCCGGTGGACGGCGGCCGGGCAGGCCGCGGAGCGGTGGCCGGGGCTCTCCGAGGCGACCGCGCCGTCCCGCAGGTGGATGATCCGGTCCGCCCAACGGGCGTGCGAGGCCTCGTGGGTGACCATCATCGCGGCCGCCCCGGCGTCGCAGCGGGCGCGCAGCACGCCGAGCACCGCCTCGCCGGTGGCGGAGTCGAGCGCCCCGGTCGGCTCGTCGGCGAGCACCAGCCGCCGTTCGCCGATCAGCGCGCGGGCGATCGCGACCCGCTGCTGCTGACCGCCCGACATGTCGTCGGGGAAGCGGTCGGCGAGCTCGCCGATGCCCAGCTCCTCCAGCGCGACCAGCGCCTCCCGGCGGGCCCGGCGTCCCGGGACTCCGTCGAGTTCGCGCGGCAGGGCGATGTTCTCGGCGGCGGTGAGCGCCGGGATCAGGTTGTAGTCCTGGAAGACGTACCCGATGGAGCGGCGCCGCAGGTCGGCGAGCCCGCCCCGGCGGAGCCCGCCGAGCGAGACCCCCTCCACCAGCACCTCGCCCTCGCTGGGCTGGTCGAGCCCGCCGGCCAGGGTCAGCAGGGTGGACTTCCCGGAGCCGGACGGCCCCATGACGGCGACGAACTCGCCCGGGTGGACGGCAAGGTCGATGCCGCGCAGGGCGTGCACCTCGGCGGCGCCGCGCCCGTGCACCCGGGTGACCCGGGCCAGCCGCAGGACGGGCGCGGGCAGGGACGAACGGGTGCGGGTCGGGTCGGCGTGGGCCGGACGGGCGTGGGTCGGATCGGTGCGGGACACACTTCCCCCTCGTGAGCTGCTCAACTGTATATGTCGGTGAACTATATATGCCGGGAGCAGAAGCTCAAGGGGGGAGGTGATTGGTCAAAGGTCTACAAAGCTGTCGAAGTCGAGTGCGGGAATCGGAGCACCGGGCAGCCCGGAGCCCGTCGGAGGGAGTAGAACGGAGGGGCCGTCACCTGAACCGGACCGTCACCTGAACCGGACCGTCACGCGGACCGGCCCGTCACCTGAACCGGACCGCACCCGGACCGGACCGTCACCCGAACCGCCTGGGAGGCCCGATGCTGACCCCCGACCCCGAGCACGGGCCGCTGGTGCCGATGCTGCTGGTGCTGACCGTGGTCACCGGAGTGGTGGACGCGGTCAGCTACCTCGAACTCGGCCACGTCTTCGTCGCCAACATGACCGGCAACGTGGTGTTCCTCGGCTTCGCCCTGGCCGGCGCGGCGAACCTCTCCGCCACCGCCTCGCTCGCCGCCCTCGCGGCCTTCCTCCTCGGCGCGCTGGCCGGCGGCCACCTCGCCCGCCGCCTGCCCGGCCACCGGGGCCGCCTGCTGACGGCCGCCGTCGGGCTCCAGGCGGCCCTCGTCGCGGCGGGCACCGTCCTGGCGGCGGCCGTCGGCCACACCGCGGACCCCGCCCGCTACACCCTGATCGGGCTGCTCGGCTTCGCCATGGGCGGCCAGAACGCGGTGGTCCGCGCGCTGAAGGTCCCCGACCTCACCACCACCGTGCTCACCATGACCATCACCGCGCTCGCCGCCGACCGCACCGGCCCCCGCCGGCTTGCCTCCGCCGTCTGGATGTTCGCCGGCGCCCTCGTCGGCGCCCTCCTGGTCCTCCACGCCGGCGTCCCCACGGCCCTCGCCCTGGCTCTGGGCCTCCTCCTCGCGGTCGCCGCCCTCACCCGCCACGCCGCCGAACACACCCCGGCCCCGGCCTGGACCCAGCCCCGCTGAGTCCCGAGCGGCCTCCTGCGCCGATCAGTCCTCGTGGCGGTGGCCCGCGCGGCCGCTCCAGAGGGGTTCGAGGCGGGCCCAGTTCTCGGTCCAGGCGGATTCGGCGCGGCGGTCGAGGGCGTGGAGGCGCAGGCGGAGGGCGAGGATGACGAGGGCGAGCAGGATCAGGACGGCGCCGATGCCGGTGCAGGCGGCGGAGACGGCGAGGCCGGCGCGGTCGACCGGGGGAGCGGCGGCGTTGCCGGCCGCGTCGGTCCAGACCGGGATGCTGCTGCCGACGGCGGTCGAGTGCGGCGCCTGAACGGTGCCGGTGTGCCGCGTGCCGTCGGGGGCGGTCCAGGCGGCCTCGACGTCGGTCCGCTTGTTGTAGCCCTCGGCGAAGCGGCTGCCGGTGACGGCGGCGCGGTCCGGTACGGCGCGGACCACGGCGTCGACCTGGTGCAGCCGTGCGCGCTCCGCGGCCGCCTGCGGCAGGGCGTCGCGGTAGAGGAGGAGCGTGCCGCCCGCGGCGAGGGTGACGGCGAGCACCGCGCCGAGCGCGGCGAGCAGCCAGGCCCGGGCGCGGGCGCGGTCGAGGGGGCGGGCGAGCGGCTCGTGCCGGGCACCGAGGGCCTGCCGCAGCTGACGGCCGGTTCGCCGCGGGAGCGACACGGGCCGGGCCGGGCGGGGGGTGCTGGACACGTTGAGGGCTCCTCAGGGGCGCGGGGGCGTACGGCTGTTCGCCTGTACGCCACCAATTTCCACCCGACGGCCCCTCGCGCACAAGAGTGGTGCGCGCTCGTAGCACCTGCCACCGCAGGTGCTCTCCCCGCCAGTGCCGCCCGGTCCCGCAACCGGGACGTTCGGCCCTCGGCAGCCGTGCCCCCGTCCGGGCAGGCTGGATACCGGCGGCGCTCCCCGTGCCTGGGCGCGGCCGCGGCCCGGTCGACCGTGGGGGTGCCGGGCCGAGGGACGGGGCAGGGGGTGGTCGTGGGGCCACCCCCTGCTTTGGCTCCCGTCTGCTCTGGCTCCCGTTTCCCCGCCCGGGGCGCCCCCTGGCGGGGCTCTCAGGCTGCCCCTGTTGTGGCCCGGGCCGCCCCGGTGCCCAGCGGGTGACGGAGTACCTCAGTGGGTGACGGAGTAGCCGTGCGTCCCGTCCCGCCGCACGCCCTCCAGCCCGGGCAGCCAGCTGCCGAGCACCAGCGCGGACGGGTAGAACATCGGCTCCGGCAGCTCGTCCACCGCGAAGCGCTCCCAGCCGGCGCAGGCGTGCGGTTCGGTGACCACCGCCTCCGCCAGGCTGGGCGGCGCGAGGACGGCGGCGGTCAGCCGGGGCCGGCCGAGCTCGTGGTCGAGGTGGACGGCGAGCACCCGCATCCGGGCTGCGGGCAGCACGATGCCGGTCTCCTCGGCGAGTTCGCGGGCCGCGGTCTGCTCGAAGGACTCGCCCGGGTCGACCTTGCCGCCCGGCAGGCTCCAGGTCGGCGGCTCGCCGGCGGTGGTGCGCCGGCCGATCAGCACCCGGCCGTCCCCGGTGGGCACGATGATCCCGGCGCCGAGCATCGGTGCGGTGGTCAACTCGAGGTCTCCTTCGGGTGGTTGCCGGGAGGAACGGTTACCAGTTGGCGCGCTCGTAGTCCTTGAGGAAGCACCCGTACAGGTCCTCGCCCTGCTCGCCGCGCACGATCGGGTCGTAGACGCGGGCCGCGCCGTCGACCAGGTCGAGCGGGGCGTGGAAGCCCTCGTCGGCGAGGCGCATCTTGTCCGGGTGCGGCCGCTCGTCGGTGATCCAGCCGGTGTCGACGGCGGTCATCAGGATGCCGTCGGTCTGGAACATCTCCTGCGCGCTGGTGCGGGTGAGCATGTTGAGCGCGGCCTTGGCCATGTTGGTGTGCGGGTGGCCGGCGCCCTTGTAGCCGCGGGAGAACACGCCCTCCATCGCGGAGACGTTGACCACGTACTTGCGGCGGGACGTGGACGCGGCCATCGCCGGGCGCAGCCGGCTGATCAGGATGAACGGCGCGGTGGAGTTGCAGAGTTGGACCTCCAGCAGCTCGACCGGGCCGACCTCGTTGACGGTCTGCACCCAGCTGTTGGTGTCCGCGAGGTCGGGCACCAGGCCGCCGGCGTCGATGGCGGTGCCGGCCGCGATCCGGGCGGGGGTGGCGGAGCCGGTGACCAGGGCGAGCGAGGTGACGTCCTCGGCGGCCAGCCGCTGTTCGTCGCCGCTCGCCTGGTGGGGGAGTGCGGGCAGGTCGACGCTGCCGCTGCCGAAGCGGCCGATGGTGGTGGCCTGCGGCAGTTCGCCGGCGGGCAGCGGGGCGGACTCGGCGTTGACCAGCTCGCGGTAGGACTCCGGCGGGCGGCGCACGGTCTGCGCGGCGTTGTTGATCAGGATGTCCAGCGGGCCGTCGGCGGCGACCTCGTCGGCGAGCGCCATGACCTGGGCCGGGTCGCGCAGGTCGATGCCGATGACCTTGAGGCGGTGGATCCACTCGGAGCTGTCCGGCATCGACTTGAAGCGGCGGATGGCGTCGTTGGGGAAGCGCGTGGTGATGGTGGTGTGGGCGCCGTCGCGCAGCAGCATCAGCGCGATGTACATCCCGATCTTGGCGCGACCGCCGGTGAGCAGCGCGCGCTTGCCGGTGAGGTCGGCGCGCGCGTCGCGGCGGGCGCGGTTCTTGACGGCGCAATCCTGGCAGAGGTTGTGGTAGAAGGCGTCGACCTCGACGTACCGCTGCTTGCACGTGTAGCAGGAGCGCGGACGCTCCAGGATCCCGGCGATCTCGGTGGTGGTGACGGTGGTCAGGCCGAAGGCGCCGGCCGTCTCGTCGTCGATCCGGGTGGGGGCGCCGGTCGCGGTGCGTGCGGTGACCGCGCGGTCGTTGGCGGTCTTGCGGGCCCGGGTCTCCTGACGGCGGCGCTGCTTGAGGGTCCGGAATATGCCGCCCACGGCCTGGCGGACGGTGATCGCGTCCGGGTGGTCGACGTGCAGCTCGTCGAGCTCGGCGATCACCTCCAGGCAGAGCTTCAGCCGCTCGGGGTCGAGTCCGGGACCGTAGTCGATCTCCTCCTCGGTGTCGTCGATCCGGCCCTGCTCGATGTCCGTCTGCCCGTTGCCCACGCTTGCTGCCGCTTTCCCGTTCGCCTCGCCCATTACCGCGTGAATGCTACGGGAGCGGTCCCGGCCGGGGCGAAAAGCGGACGTCACGGGGGCCTTTGGATGATCCTCCATGTCTACGCGCGGAGCATTGATCACCGTTTGTGCACAGCCCCAGCAATGCTCCTCGAACTGGCTTTTGCCCTCGCCCTCACGGAGAATCGAATGCTGGGTGCAGGGCGCCCGAGTGCGCCCCGACGGCATCGCCGCAACCGCACCCGAGGTGTAATTTCTCCCAGCCAGAGAGCCCCCTTCATGCGCTTCCTGAACGACCTCAAGCCCTCGTACGACTTGACGTACGACGACGTCTTCATGGTCCCCAGCCGTTCCGCCGTGGGCTCCCGGCAGGGCGTCGACCTCTCCTCGAACGACGGCACCGGCACCACCATCCCGCTGGTCGTCGCCAACATGACCGCCATCGCCGGCCGCCGGATGGCCGAGACCGTCGCCCGCCGCGGCGGCTTGGTCGCCATCCCCCAGGACATCCCCACCGAGGTCATCGCCGAGGTCATCGCCTGGGTCAAGCAGCGCCACCTGGTCTTCGACACCCCGATCACCCTCGCCCCCGGCGCCACCGTCGCCGAGGCCCTGTCGCTGCTGCACAAGCGCGCGCACGGCGCCCTCGTGGTGGTCGAGGACGGCAAGCCGGTCGGCGTGGTCACCGACTCCGACTGCCAGGGCGTGGACCGCTTCACCGGCCTCGCCGACATCATGTCCCGCGACCTGCTGCTGCTCGACCAGGACGTCGAGCCGCGCGCCGCCTTCGAGAAGCTCACCGAGGCGCACCGCAAGCTCGCCCCGGTGGTCGACCGCGAGGGCCGCCTGGTCGGCATCCTCACCCGCAAGGGCGCGCTGCGCGCCACCCTGTACACCCCGGCCGTGGACGCGAACGGCAAGCTGCGGATCGCCGCCACCGTCGGCATCAACGGCGACGTCGCGGGCAAGGCCAAGGCCCTGATCGAGGCCGGCGCCGACGTGCTCGTGGTGGACACCGCGCACGGCCACCAGGAGTCCATGATCAGCGCGCTGCGCGCGGTGCGCGGACTGGACCCGCAGATCCCGATCGTGGCCGGCAACGTGGTCTCCGCCGCCGGTGTCCGCGACCTCGTCGAGGCGGGCGCCGACATCCTCAAGGTCGGTGTCGGCCCGGGCGCCATGTGCACCACCCGGATGATGACCGGCGTCGGCCGACCGCAGTTCTCCGCCGTCCTGGAGTGCGCCGCCGAGGCGCGCCGGCTCGGCAAGCACGTGTGGGCCGACGGCGGCGTGCGGCACCCGCGCGACGTCGCGATGGCGCTGGCCGCCGGCGCCTCCAACGTGATGATCGGCTCCTGGTTCGCCGGGACCTACGAGTCCCCGGGCGACCTGCAGACCGCCGCCGACGGCCGGCAGTACAAGGAGAGCTTCGGCATGGCCTCGGCCCGCGCCGTGAGCAACCGCACCGCCCAGGACTCCTCGTACGACCGGGCCCGCAAGGCGCTGTTCGAGGAGGGCATCTCGCACTCCCGGATGTTCCTCGACCCGGCGCGCCCGGGCGTCGAGGACCTGATCGACTCGATCATCGCCGGCGTGCGCAGCTCCTGCACCTACGCGGGCGCCAGCAGCCTGGAGGAGTTCCACGACAAGGCGATCGTGGGCGTCCAGAGCGCGGCCGGCTACGCCGAGGGCAAGCCGCTGCACTCCAGCTGGGCCTGATCGCCCACGCCCCCGGCCCCGGCCGGCCGGTTCCTCGCCTCGGGGAGCCGGCCGGCCGGCGCCGTGTCGGCGGCGACCGGTGCCGGTTCGCTGCCGCTGTCGGGGCGGGTGTCGGGGCGGGTGTGGGCGCCGGCGCGGGTGTGGGCACCGGTGCGTCGGTCGTGCGGTCCGAGCGGGAGCAGCAGTGCGCGGCCGAGCAGCCCGACCGAGTCGTCCAGCGCGGTGGCGAAGGCCCGGGCCGCGACCGGCAGGTGCCGCAGCTCCCACAGCGTTCCGACGGCGGTCCACGCCCCCTCGCGGGCGGCCCCGACCGACCAGGCGCCGAGCAGGTGGACGAGTGGCTCGGCGTGCTCCAGCAGGTCGGGCCCGGGCATCAGCCGCTCCCGGACGGCCGTCTCCACCTCGGCCAGCAGTCCGTTGATCCGGTGGTAGTCCTCCTCGAGGTCGGTGGGTCCGCAGCCGCGGCGGCGGCAGGTGTCCACCACGGCCAGCGGTAGGTCGTGCTGGATGTGGGCGGCCATCCCGGCGAGTGCGAACTGCAGCGGGTGCACCCCCGGGTGGGCTCGCAGCGCGAACAGCGGGCGCCAGCAGGCGGGCGGCTCCTGCCCGGCCGCGTCGGCGGCCACGGCCCGCAGGTACCGCCCGGCGAACACCGCGTCCAGTTCGGCCATCGCCGACGGATCGGCGAAGTACCCGCCGCCGAGCCGGTCGCGGACCGCCTCCGTGACGTCGAGGTAGAGCCGGTTGAAGACCGCCACCCCGTCGACCGGGGGCAGCCCCGCCCCGATCTCCCGCAGCCGGCCGACCACCCCCGCGACCGTGGGCGCCCCCGCGACCGCTGCCGTCGTACGATCCACCGCTCTGCCGGGCATGCGCCACCCTCCGATGTCGATCGTGCACTGATCGCATCATCGTGGCAGCGCGGCCCGGCAGCGGACGGGCGCGGCACGCCGGTGCCGGTGTCGGTGTCCGGGGCGCCGCCCGCACGGGCCGGGAGGGCTCAGCCCAGCTCGTACTCCAGGACGAAGGTGTGGGCGCCGGACTCGTCGACGGTCAGGTGGAACTCCCCGGTGATCCCGGCCAGCTCGCCCGACCCCGTGCCCGGCACCACGCGTATCGTCGTGCCGGTGGTGTCCCAGGCCGCGTGCTGGAGCACGAACGAGCCCTCACGACCGTCCAGCTCACCCGTGACGTGCTCCACCGCGACGTACGACGCCGGACCGCCGGTCGGGCCCCCGACGGACAGCATCCGCACCTCGCTCGTGCCGCTCAGCGCACCCGTGAAGGACTTGGCGATCCGGATCCGCCCGAAGGACGCGCCCTCCCGCTCCTCCGTCTCCACCGGCTCGAACGCCGTCAGTTCGAACGACCCCTCAGCCTTGAACCCCATGGCACCGTCCTCTCGTAGACCGCCGACAGCCGGTCGTGCTCCGTCGGCCGGCTCCCGGTCGACCGCGAACCGACCGTGAACCGACCGCGAACCGAGCGTTGCACACGGCACTGACAATCGCGCCCGAGCCCCCGCATGGCAGTCCGCCCGCCCCGTCACGGCTCCCAGCGCACCGCCAGCACCGCCGCGTCGTCCGCCAGCCCGGCGTCCCCGACCCAGCCGCCGACGTCCGCCAGCAGCGCGTCCAGCAGGTCCGCCGGACTCCCGCCGTGCAGCCCGGGCAGCCGCTCCGCCAGCGGGTAGAACCGGCCCCCGGCGTCCCGGGCCTCCGACACGCCGTCGGTGTGCAGGAGCAGCAGGTCGCCCGGCTCCGGGTCGAACCGCCGTGCGGGGTACTCGTCGCCGGTGAGCCCGAGCAGCCCCAGCGGCGGCGCCGGGAACGGGGGCTCCAACTCGCTCACCCGGCCCGCCCGGCGCAGCAGCGGCGGCGGGTGGCCGCAGTTCACCACCCGCACCGGGCCCCGGTCCGGCGCCACGTCCAGCAGCACGGCGGTGGCGAAGCGGTCGCTGTCCGGCCGGGCGGTGAGCGCCGCGTCCAGCCGTTGCGCCAGGCGCCCGGGATCGGGTTCGGTCCGCGCCGCCTCCCGGAACACCCCGAGGACGTCCGCCGCCGTCTCCACTGCGGGGAGCCCGTGCCCCTGGACGTCCGCGAGCAGGATCCGCACCCCGAACCGGGTCTCGACCACGGCGTACAGGTCCCCGCCGATCCGCGCCTCGGCCGCCGCCGCGACGTAGCGCACCGCCACCCGCAGCGGCCCGATCCGCTCGGGCGGCGGCCGCAGCAGGGCCCGCTGCGCCGCCTCGGCCACCGTCCGGACCTGGAACAGTTCCCGTTCGCGCGCCGCCACCAGGACGACGCTGGCGGCGCTGGCCAGCGTCGAGGCCAGCACCGTGACCGGCACGCTGATCCGCACCGAGACCGGCAATTGTGCGTTGGCCGACTCCAGCAACCCGACCGCGAGCAGCGCCGCCGTGCCGACCAGCAGCGGCACCCGGGCCTGCCGGGTGGTCGCCCCGGCGAGGACGGGGGCCACCGCGAGCAGCGGCGCCAGCGTCGTCCCGGGGCCGAGGGCGAGGGCGGCCACCACGGCGGCGACCAGCAGCAGGAGCGCGCCGTACAGCAGGGTCCGGGTCCGTCGGGGCAGGTGCAGCGGCGGCACCCCGTCCGGGCCGTCGGCGGTCACGCGTCCTCCAGTGCTGTGCCGGACGGTCCGAGCGGTTCCGGCAGATGATCGACAGCGGTTCGGTGGCCCCCGTCGGAGCGGGAGCCACCGGTCCACTCTCCCCGCCCCGCCCCGGGTCAGCACCTCGGGCCGACGCCCCGCCGTGCTCCCGGGCGGCACCTCGCCCGCGGGTCCGGCGGGGGCGCGCACTACGCTGGGCCGGGAGATGAGACGCAAGAGCCGCCGCCCGGCCTCCCCCCTCCCGCAGCGCCACGGCGTGGACCCGGTGTACCTGCGGCTGCCCCTCGAAGGCCCCTGGCCGACCTTGCGGGACCACCTGGTCGAACGGCTGCGTGCCGTCGCCGTCGAGCGGATCGACGCTGCGCTGCGCGACGGCGAGATCGTCGGCGAACAGGGACCGGTCGGCCCGGGCGAACCGTTCCGCCCCGGCACGCACCTGTGGTTCTACCGGGACCTCCCGGAGGAGGTGCGGGTCCCGTTCGAGCTGGTCGTGCTGCACCGCGACGAGCACCTGGTGGTCGTCGACAAGCCGCACTTCCTGGCCACCACCCCGCGCGGCAGGCACGTCACCGAGACCGCGCTCTCCCGGCTGCGGCACACCCTCGACCTGCCCGTGCTCAGCCCCGCCCACCGTCTGGACCGGCTCACCGCGGGCCTCGCCATGTTCGTCGTGCGTCCCGAGGACCGCGGCGCCTACCAGACGCTGTTCCGCGACCGCCTGGTGCGCAAGGAGTACCAGGCGATCGCCCCGTACGACCCGGAGCTGAGCCTGCCGCGCACCGTGCGCAGCCACATCGTCAAGGAGCGCGGGGTGATCGCCGCGCAGGAGATCGACGCGCCGCCGAACAGCGAGAGCCGGATCGACCTGCTGGAGCGCCGCGACGGCCTCGGCCGCTACCGGCTGCGCCCGCTCAGCGGACGCACCCACCAGCTGCGGCTGCACATGAGCGGCCTCGGACTGCCGATCCTGGGCGACCCGGTGTACCCGGTGGTGCTGCCCGAACCGGACCCGGACGACTTCCGCCGCCCCCTGCAACTGCTCGCCTCCACGGTCGAGTTCACCGACCCGCTGACCGGCCGCGAACGCCGCTTCGAGAGCCGCCGCACCCTCGCCGCCTGGACCGACCCGCAGACGTGGGCAGCGGGCCCGGTCGGCGAGTCCCGAGGTGAGTCCCGAGGCGAGTCCTAGGTCAGCCCGCCGGTCTAGGTCCAACGTCCGACCAAGTCCCGGTCCCGGCGGCCGATCCGGCGCCCGCCCCGGCGGCGCGATGGTTACGGCATGAACGCCGCACCGCACACCGAAGCACCGCACACCGCCCCCGTCGCCCTGGTCACCGGCGCCTCCCGGGGCCTCGGCCTCGCCCTCGCGCACGCCCTCGCCGCCGACGGCTGGCAGCTGGTGATCACCGCCCGGGGCGAAGCCGAACTCGCCGTAGCCGAGGCCGACCTGGCCGCCGTCACCAAGGTCGTCGCCCTGCCCGGCAGCATCGTCGACGACGACCACCGGGCCCGCCTGGCCGAGGCCGCCGAGCAGCTCGGCGGCGCGAGCCTGCTGGTCAACAACGCCGGCACGCTCAACGGCGCCCCCGCCCGCGGATCCGAGCCGCTGCCCCGGCTGGCCGACTTCCCGCTGCCGGACCTGCTGGAGACCTTCGAGGTCAACGCGCTCGCCCCGATCGCCCTCACCCAGCTCGTCCTGCCCCAGCTGCGCGGCCACGCCGGCGCGGTCCTCAACATCAGCTCCGACGCCGCTGTGGTGCCCTACCTCGGCTGGGGCGGCTACGGCGCCAGCAAGGCCGCGCTCGACCTCGCCACCGCCGTACTCGCCCGGGAGGAACCGGAGTTGCTGGTCTGGGCGGTCGACCCGGGCAGCATGCAGACCCGGATGCTCCAGGAGGCCGAGCCCGGCGAGGACATCTCCGGCGAGGCGCTGCCCGAGGAGGTGGCGCCGGTCCTGCTCGGACTGCTCCGCGACCGCACCCCGTCCGGCCGCTACCGGGCCGAGGACCTGGCCGCGCAGGCTGCTCCGGCCGCGGACCGGGGTGGGCGATGACCGCACTCACCGAACTCGCCGGCCTCGGCCCCGGCCTCGGTCCCGACTTCACCGTCCCGCCCGAACTCTCCGCCCGGGCACCGGCGGAGGCGCGCGGCACGGCCCGGGACGGCGTGCGGATGCTGGTCGGCCGGCGCACCACCGGTGCGGTCGAGCACCGCCGCTTCACCGAGCTGCCCGAGGTGCTGCGCCCGGGGGACCTGCTGGTGGTCAACAACTCGGCCACCCTCCCCGCCGCCCTGCCCGGTCGGCTGCCCGACGGTACGCCCGTCGCGCTGCACCTCTCCTCCGCCCAGCCGGACCGACACGGCACCCACCTGGTCGAGTTGCGCCGCGCGGTGGCGGGCGAGGCGGCGGCGTACTACCCGCCGCCGGAGTCCCCGGCCCGCGTCGGCCTGCGCGTCGCCCTGCCCTCGGGTGGTGCGGCGGTGCTGACCCGGCCGTTCACCGCCCGCCTCTGGTACGCCGAACTCGCCCTCCCCAACCCGCTGTTGCCGTACCTGGCGGTGCACGGCCGGGCGATCCGCTACGGCTACGTGGACCGCGAGTGGCCCATCGAGGCCTACCAGACCGTTTTCGCGACCGTTCCCGGCAGCAGCGAAATGCCCAGCGCGGCCCGCCCGTTCAGCGCCGAGGTGGTGGCCCGGCTGGCCGGTCGGGGCGTGCTCCTCGCGCCGATCACCCTGCACACCGGGGTGGCCTCGCCCGAGGCGCACGAGGCGCCCTACGCCGAACGCTTCCACGTCCCCACCGCCACCGCCCGGCTGGCCGGCCACGTCCGGGCCGGCGGCGGCCGGGTGATCGCCGTCGGCACCACCGTGGTCCGCGCCCTGGAGTCCGCCGCCGCCCCCGACGGCACCCTTCAGGAGGCCGATGGTTGGACGGAGTTGGTCATCACCCCGGAGCGCGGCGTCCGCGCCGTCGACGGCCTCCTCACCGGCTGGCACGAACCGCGCGCCTCCCACCTCCTGATGCTCGCAGCCGTCGCCGGCCTCCCGCTCCTCGCCGACTGCTACCGCGCCGCCGTCCGACAGCGCTACCTGTGGCACGAGTTCGGTGACGTCAACCTCCTCCTGCCGGACTGAGCGCGGCCCGTGCCCGCCGGTCAGGCCAGCAGGGTGCGGGCGACGTGGTCGGTGTCGAGGTACTCGCGGACGGCGGTGATGCGGCCGTCCTCGACGGTGAAGACGCCCAGGCAGTGGTTCTCGTACCGTTCGCCGTTGGCGGCCTTGCCGACGGTGGTCCACTCGGCGACGGCCTGGGGGCCGTCGGCGAGGACGCGGGTGAGGGTGATGGCGGGCAGGCCGTCGGGGGCGAAGAGGGTGCCGATCTGGCCCAGGAAGTCGCCGAAGATCTCCCGCCTGCCCCGCCAGGTACGGGAGAGGGAGAGGTAGCCGGGGTAGTCCCAGGTGGCGTCCTCGGCGAACAGGGCGATCGCGGCCTCGAGTTCGCCAGCCGCGATCAGGGTGACGTAGTCGGTGACGACGGTGCGGGCGTCGGGGTGCTGCACGGTGGCTCCTCTGGTTCTTCCGGTCGGGGCTGTCCCGCCATGGCACCAGGTAACCGCCGGGGCGGGCCGTCGAGCCAACAACCGCGGCGGCGGCGCGACAACCGTCCGTTGTTCATGCAGCCCGGGAGGCCCCCGGGGGCAGCTCCAGCTCGAACCAGACCACCTTGCCGTCCGCGGTGCGGCGGCTGCCCCAGCGATGCGCGAGCTCGTTGACCAGGTGGATGCCCCGGCCGCCCTCGTCCTCGGTGCGGGCGCGGCGGATCCGGGGCGCCGCGGCCTCCTGGTCGGCGACCTCGACGGTGAGCACCCGGTTGCAGAACAGCCGAAGCTGGGTGGGGGATCCGGCGTGGACCAGGGCGTTGGTGATCAGCTCGCTGGTGAGCAGTTCGGCCCAGTCGGCCAGCGCGTCGAGTTCCCAGGCGTGCAGTGTCTCGCGGGTGAAGCGGCGCGAGTGCGCGACCATCGCGTGGTCGCCGGTGAGCGGCAGGGTGGCGATCCGGTCCGCGCCGTGCGGGCGGACCTGCGCCATGATGACGGCGATGTCGTCCTCGCTGGTGCGGCCGGTGAGCCGGGTCAGGACGGCGTCGCAGGTCTGCTCCAGCGAGTGGCGCCGGTCGGCGACCGTCCGGCAGAGCAGCCGCAGTCCTTCGTCCAGGTCGCGGCCGCGGCGCTCGACCAGTCCGTCGGTGTAGAGGGTCAGGATGCCCTCCGGGGGGAGGGTGAACTCCGCGCTCTCGAACGGGACTCCGCCGACGCCGAGCGGGGCGCCGGTCGGCAGTTCGACCAGGTGTGCCCGCCCCTCGGTGTCCGCGACGACGGGCGGCAGGTGCCCGGCGCTGGCCGCGGTGCAGTGGCTGTCGATCGGGTCGTACACCACGCAGACGCAGGTGGCGAACTGGCCCTCGCCGACCGCCGTGGTGGCTTCGTCCAGCCGGTGCAGCACCCGCGCCGGATCGAGGTCGAGGGTGATCAACGTACGGGCCGCCGTGCGGAGTTGGCCCATGGTCGCGGCGGCCCGGATGCCGTGGCCCATGACGTCCCCGACGATCAGGGCGACCCGCCCGGAGGAGAGCGGCACCACGTCGAACCAGTCCCCGCCGACCTCGCTGACCACGCTGCTGGGCAGGTAGCGGTAGGCGATCTCCAGACCGAGGGTGCGGTGCACCTCCTGCGGCAGCAGGCTGCGCTGCAGCATGAGCGCGGTGTCCCGCTCGCGGCGGTAGAGCCGCCCGTTGTCGATCGCGAGCGCGGTGCGGGCGGCCAGCTCCTCGGCGAGCGAGCGGTCCGCCGGGCCGAACGGCATCGGATTGTGGGTGCGGACGAACTCCGCGCCGCCCAGCACGTGTCCGCGCGCCATCAGCGGCACCATCAGGTAGGAGTGCACCCCGGCGTCCAGCCCCGGCTGAACCCGGTCGGGGGAGGCGACGATGCGGCGCAGCTCCTCCTCGTTCACCTCGGACACCAGGATCGAGCGCCGGGTGCGCAGGCTCTGCGCGTACAGCTGGGCGGACTGCGAGGTCTCGCCCACCTGGTCGGCGGCCCCCGTCATGGTGCCGTCCGGGGCGGCCTCGCCGACCGCCACCGCCCGCATCAGCACCCGTCCCTCCGCCGGGACGGCCCCGGGCTCCTCACCGCTGAGCACCGCGTCGCGCAGGTCCACGGTGACGAAGTCGGCGAAGCGCGGGATCACCACCTCCACCAGCTCCTGGGCGGTGCGGTGCAGATCGAGCGTGGTGCCGATCCGGTTGCTGGCCTCGTTGAGCAGCGACAGCCGCTGCTGGGCGGCCCAGGCCTCGTCCAGCGCCCGCTGCCGGGCGGCGGCCGCGTCGCGCTCCCGGGTGAACAGCAGCGCGTTGTCGATCGAGACGGCGGCCCGCACCGCCAACTCCCCGGCCAGCGCCACGTCGTCGTCCTCGTAGGGGCGTTCGACGAGCGTCCGGTAGAAGCCCGCGACGCCGACCGGGGTGCCGCGCGCGATCAGCGGCACCACCATGAAGGAGCGCACGTTCTGCTCCCGTATGGCGGCGGTGCGCACCGGGTCGTCGGCGAACCAGGCCATCCCCTGCTCGTCCATCCGCGGCACCAGCACCGGCTTGCGGTGCGCCAGGCTCCACGCGTACGGCGAACCGGGCTGGAAGCGGTGCACGTTGCCGATGCGGGCGATCGGCGTCAGGGTCGAGCCGTGCACGGAGTGGAAGGCCATCCGCCGCAGCAAGGCCGAGCCGTCGGCGGGCGCACGGGCCTCGCGCTCGCCGCGGACCAGCTCCTCCAGCACCTCCACCACCACGGTGTCGGCCAGCCGGGGCGTCGCCACCTCGGCCAACTCCTGGGCGGTCTGGGCGAGATCGAGCGTGGTGCCGATCCGGGTGGAGGCCACGTTGACCAGCGCGAGGCGTTCCTGCGCGGCCTTCGCCTCGCGCAGCGCCTGCTGGCGGGCCAGGACGGTCTGGTGCTGGCGCAGGTACAGCCGGGCGTTGTCGATCGCGACGGCGGCCCGCGCGGCCAGCTCGTCGCCGAGCGTGATGTCGGCTTCCGCGAAGGACTCGCGCTCGCCGCGCCGCGAGTACACCACCATGCCGAGCGTGGTGCCGCGCGCCACCAGCGGGGTGATCCGCACCGAGCGCGGCCGGTCGCCGAGGTAGGCCTGGCGGCGGCTCTCGTTGATGCCCGCGCTCAGCAGCGGCAGCTCCCAGGACGGGATGACCACCGTCCGCCCGGTGTTCAGCGCGCGGGCGTACGGGGAGTCCGGCGGCAGCTCGTACACGGTGTCCACCGGCAGCGCCTCGGAGGGGTAGAGCGGGTCGGCGGTGGCGAGCGCCAGGCGGCGCACCAACTGCGGCTCGTCCGGGGCCGGCGGCTCGACGTTGCGGCCCGCGACCAGCGCCTCCAGCGCGAACACCCCGCTGATGTCGGCGACCCGGGGCACCATCGTGTCGGCCAGCTCCCGGGCGGTCTGCCGCAGGTCGAGCGTGGTGCCGATGGAGGCGGTCGCGTCGACCAGCAGGGCCAGCCGCTCCTGGGCGCGGGCGGCCCGGGTCTCGGCCCGGAACCGCTCGGTGATGTCGACGACCGTCGCGCTCACCCCGAGCACCCGGCCGCTGCGGTCCTCCAGCCGGAAGTAGGAGGCGGACCAGGCGTGGTCGTGCTGCGGGTCGCCCGGGGTGCGGCCGTGCGAGCGGGTGTCCACCACGGGCTCGCCGCCCTCCAGGACCCGGCGCATCACCGCCTCGGACTCGGCGCCGTTGATCCCGGGCAGCACCTCGGTGATCCGGTGCCCCAGGTGATGCTCGGCGGTCAGTCCGTTGGCCCGGGCCAGCGCCTCGTTCAGCCGGACGTAGCGCAGCTCGGTGTCGAACACCGCCATGCCCACCGGGGACTGGGTGAAGAAGCCGTCCAGGACGGCGAGGTCCGCCTGGAGCCGGCGCAGCGTGGTCACCTCGGAGGCGACGGCCAGCACCAGTGGTTCACCGCCGGGCCCGCGGATCGGGTGGGTGCGGAACTCCAGGTTCACCAGGTGCCCGTCGCGGTGGCGCACCGGGAACACGCCGGCCCAGGTCCGGCCCTCGAGGATCTGCCGGAACAGCTGGAGCACCTCGGGACGCTTCTCGTCGGTGGTCAGCAGCTTGGCCGCCTTCGCCCCGATCGCGTCTTCCGCACGGTGACCGAGCAGTGCCTCCGCGTCGCTGCTCCAGTGCAGGATCCGCCCGTCGGCCGCGATCAGCGCCGTCGCGATCGGCACCGTCAGCAGGGCGTCCTGCTGCGGCTCCCCCTCACGCTGTGCGTTGTGGTTCACCATGGCCAGAGAACCGTCCCAGAACCGTCCGGAGATCGTTCCCACCAGCCCTGCCATCTTCGCACGCGGCCCCGGGCGGCCGCTCACCGTGGCAGCAGGCGCTCCAGGTGGAACTCCGCCCACCGGTCGGGTTCGGGCTTCAGCGACTGGACCAGGTAGCGCCCGGGCGGCACCTCGACGGTCAGGTACTCGCCGCGTTCGAGGGCGGTCTCGCCGTCGTGGAACACGTCCGTGAGCAGGTACCGCCCGGCGGTCAGCTCGAGGACCGGCCCGTCCTCCCAGACCCCCGACCGCAGCGCCTCGCGTACCAGCGGCCGGACGTCGTTCGAGCAGTCGAAGTGGAGCGGTCGGACGAACACCCGCTCCTCGGCGAGCCACCCGACCAGCAGCGGCTCGCCGCCCAGCACCAGCGTGTCGCCGTGCCCGGGCACCGGGTAGGCGGCCGCGTAGTCCGCGGCGACCTCCAACAAGGCCTCCTCGCAGCCCGTCCACCCCTCGACGGCCCCCTCGGGGCACAGCACGAACAGCCCTGAGTCGGTCCCGTCCAGCCAGCCCTGCTCCACGGTGATCATGTGGGAATCCTCGCACGTCAGGGGGGAGCGGTCGCCGTGGCGGGTGCCGCGCGATGCGCAGGAAGTCGGCCGGGCCGACTTCCCGCGCAGCACCCTCGTCACCGTACGGCCGCACCCTCGTGACCGTACGGCCGCGGCCTCCCGCGACGGCTGTGCCGCCTCCGCCTCCGCCTCCGTGCGGGCTTCGACGGCGCGGGCGGCGAGGGGGCCGAGATGCCGACCAGGGTGCCGGTGAGTATCCAGGTACGGCCGGAGGCGCCCAGGTGGGCGGCCTGGGCGGTGGCGGCGAGGGAGGCGGTGGGGGCGGTGTAGGCCCCCGCTGCGCCACGGTTACCTGCTGACCGAAGCCGGACTCGAACTCTGGGGACCGCTCTACCAGTTGAGCCGTTGGGGCAGTCGGCATGCCACCGAGGGCGGCCCGTACCACCTCTTCGCGCACGTCGCCTGCGGCACCGACCTCGACCTCGCTGGCGCCTGCCCCGCCTGCGGCGGCGCGCCCGTCCCGCCGGGTGAGGTTGTCATTCGCCCCAACTCCGCCCGCGCCGACATGCGCCGCGAGGACCCGGTCTCCCGAGCGCTGGTCCGCCCGCACCTGCTGCTCGAACCGATCGCCTCGGCGGCCGTGCCCGCCTGACCGGCCGTGCCCGCCTGACCGAGCGGCTTCACGCAGCCGAGGTGGCCGCGCTCGTCGGCCTCCCGTCAGGAGCGCAACCGCGCCTCAGGGGCCGCCGCAGCCGCCCGGAGCTCCTCCAGGAAGTCCGCCGCCGCGCGGGCGTTGGGCACCGGGAGGGTGAGCGGCAGTCCGGCCGAGCGCGTCCGGACCTCCAGCTCCCCGAGGTCCGACGTCCGGACCGACTCCACCTCCGCCCACCGGTAGGCCTCCGTCGTCGCGAGCGGGTGCGGCGGCCGGTGCACCAGCCCGCCGGCTGTCACCGTCAGCCGACCGCGTGCGAACCGGACGCTGCCCTCGGTGCGCAGCGTCTCGTGCAGGGTGGCCCGGTGCCCGGGGGAGAGGCGCTCCTCCAGCTCCCGGAACAGCCCGCCGAGCCCGCGCAGATGCGCCAGCACCACCGGCTCCTCCACGCCGGCCAGCCATATTCGCCCCTGCTCGTGCTCCCCGCACCGACCGCCGGGGGCGTACTCGGTGGCCTCGACCGCACCCCACGGCAGCGGGCGCTCCCCGCCGTCCGCCGCGACCAGCACCAGCCCGCCCTCGTGGACCCGTACGGAGCGCAGCCCGGGCACCGGCCGCAGCCACCCGAACGCGCTCGCCATCAGCACCGCGACGGCCCCCGCCATGGGCGCGGGCCACCACTCGCCGAGCGTCACGCAGATCGTCACCGCGGCGACGGCCACGCAGACGTCCACCCACGCCCGCGCCCGCCAGGGCACCGGCCGGAACCACCGGTACACGCGCACCACCGGCCCGAGCCGATCCGCCGGGCCGTGACCGGCCTGACCGACCTCACCGTCCTCACCGACCTCACCGATCGGTCCGGTCGGGCGGACCGACGGTGCCCGCGTCGGCAACCACACCACCGCCACGTCGGCCCCTTTCACTCGGCTTCCACTCGGCGGATCCCTGTCGGAACCGCAGCTACCGGATCAGCATCGACCGCCTGCCACACCCGGCACCAGTGCCAATCGGCACCTTTTGGCCTGAAACGACCCCGCCATCATCACCCCCCACCCGGAACCCACCGCTACCGGGGGTGCCGATGAGCAGGGCGGATGTCCTCCGGGCCCTTGCCAGGCCGGCCCCGCCCGCGCCGACCGCCCCGCCCCGCCGCGCCGACCGGACCGCCCCACCGACCGCCCCGCCCGCGCCGACCGCTCCCTCACCCCGCCGTCGCGAAGTCCTGCTGCAGCCTGCGCAGCAGCGCCGTTCCCGCCGGGTCGGCCGACCGGCGGGTGTTGGCCAGCACCACCACCCCCACCTGCTTCTCCGGGTCGAAGGCCACGAACGAACGGAACCCGCCCGTGCCGCCGTTGTGCCAGATCTGCAGGTGCCCGCCCTGCTGGGTGTGCAGCCGGTGGCCGAGCCAGCCCAGGTGCATCCAGGCGAACGGGTTGACCCGGTGCCTGGTCTCCCGGGTGAGCGTGATCGCGGGCGCCAGCGGCGCGTCCGGCTCGCGTCCGGCGGCCAGCTGGGCCCGCAGGAGTATGACGAGGTCGGCCGCGGTGGACCGGAGCCCGCCCATGCCGGGCAGGGCCGCCAAGTCCCAGTACGGCACCGGCCGTCCGCCCGCCGTGTGCCCGTGCGCGAGCCGCCCGGCCTGCTCCGGGGTCGACCGCAGGTGGGTGTCCACCAGCCCCAGCGGCTCGCAGACCTCGCGCGCCACCAACTCCGCGTACCCGGTGCCGGACCGCTGCGCGAGGGCCAGGCCGAGCAGCCCTGCGCCGAGGTTGGAGTAGCGGAAGCTCGACCCGGGCACGGCCCGCAGCCGCGTCCGGCCGAGGCCGGCCAGCACGTGCTCGGCGGTGCAATGGGCGTACGGGTCCGGGGCGTTGGGCTTGAGCAGCGCGTTCGTGAGCATGCCCCGGGGCAGCCGGGGGAGTCCCGAGGTGTGGGTGGCCAGGTGCCGCAGCGTGATCGGCTGCCCACCCCGGCTCGGGACGGCGGCCCGGCCGCCCCGCGCACCGGCGAGCACCTCGCCGAGCGGCTCGTCCAGTCGCACCGTGCCGTCGAGAGCCAGCCGCGCGAGTACGAGCGAGGTGAACACCTTCGTCACGGAACCGATTTCGAAGACGGTGTGCGGTCCGGGCGCACTGCCGCTCGGACCTGACCGCCCGACACCGCGGATCTCCGTGGCACCGCCGGCCAGCCCGGCGACCACCGCGCCGACGTGCTGTGCCGCGAGTCGGTCGGCCGTCTGCTGCACGACATGCGCGAGTTCGTTCATGTCGTCGAGCCTAGGCGCGCCGATCTGCCGAACCGTCCGCCCCGAAAACGATTTCGGCCGCTCCTGATGCTCCCCCAGGCGTACGCTCGGCTGCGTCCCGCACGGTACTGCTGTGCAGAGGCGGAGTACGGGAGCGCGCGGCTCACCCCGCCAGCGCCGCCCGCAGTCTGGCCGCCACCTCCGCCGCCCCCGCCTCGTCCGGGTACGTGCCCCGCGGCCAGAAGAACCCGCGCAGCCCGTCCTTCGGATTGCGCGGCACCACGTGGACGTGCAGGTGCGGCACCGACTGGCTGATCCGGTTGTTCGCCGCGACGAAGGTTCCCGCCGCGTCCATCCCGTGCTCGACCGCCGCCGCCACCCGCTGCACCCGCAGGAAGAACGGTCCGACCTCGTCCGCCGGGAGGTCCGCCAGGGTCCGGTGGTGGGCGCGCGGCACGACCAGGACGTGTCCGGGGAACAGCGGTCGGCGGTCCAGGAAGGCCACCGCCGCCTCGTCGTCCAGCACCCGGTGCGCGGGCTCCTCGCCCGCCACCACCGCACAGAAGACGCAGTCCATCCGTCCATTCAAGCCACCGGCGGCCGCCCCGGCACCCCGGCGAATCCCGGCGGGCCCCACTTCACCCGGCCGGCCGCCGACCGGGTGCGGACGCCCCGCCGCGGGGCGCACGGGGCTCGGCCGCCGGCCGCACGACCCCCGGCCGCCGGGCCCCGCGCCGCGAACAAGGCCACCACTGGTACGGCGACCTCACTCGTACCGGTAGAGCAGCGACTCCCGCTCGTTCTGCTCGATCATCTCGATCGTCAGCGACTCGTCCCGCAGGTGCGAGAGCGTGATCTCCGCCGAGGTCGGCTGCGCGTCCTTGGCGAGCCAGTTCTCCGGCTTCCACGCGGAGGCGCGCAGCAGGGACTTCGGGCAGTGCGCGTACACCTCCTCCACCGCGACCACGATCGCGCTGCGCGGCGGCTTGCCGACGGCGGTCAGCTGCCGGAGCAGCTCCGGGTCGGTGGAGATGCAGGCCCGCCCGTTGACCCGCAGCGTGGTGTCCCGGCCCGGGACGACGAAGAGCAGCCCGACCCGGCCGTTCTCCAGGATGTTGTGCAGGGTGTCCAAGCGCTTGTTGCCGGTGGCGTCCGGTATGGCCAGGGTGTACTCGTCGAGCACCGAGACCAGTCCGGCCGGACCACCGCGCGGGGAGACGTCGCAGCGCCCGGCGGCGTCGGAGCTGGCGACGAAGACCAGCGGGGAGCAGGCGATCAGGCGCTGGGCGACCTCGTGCAGGTGGTCGACCTGCTTGCGGCGCGCGTGGTCGCCGGGCTGCTCGTAGACCTCGCGCAGCTGGGCGGGATCGGTGAGGGCGCCCGCGCGCAGGGCCTCGAACAGGCTGCTCGGGCGGTCCGGCGCGGGGCTTGACGGAACGGCAGCTTCCGATGTGGTGGTCATACCGGGAATCTAGCCGAGGCCCCTCGACCCCCCGGCGGCCGACAGCTTCGGGACCCCCCTCGGAAGACCGGGGGGAAGACCGGCAGAAGACCGACCGGACCCCTCGCCACCAGCGATTTTCCGCTGATAATGGGGGCCAGGGGATCCAGCCAGCCGGAGGTGGTGGTCGTGATCGTCAGGATCTGGGCCGGACAGGTGGTGGCCGGTCGCATCGAGGAGTTCTGCGATCACCTGACCGCCCAGGTGATCCCGCAGCTGGGGCGGACGGACGGCTGCCTCGGCGGTGAGCTGCTGCGCTCGGTGTCGGAGGACAGCGAGCAGCACCGGGTACTGGTGGTGAGCCGCTGGCGCGACGAGGAGGCCCTGCGCGGGTACGCCGGGCCGATGTGGCGGATCCGGCCGGTCTGGTCGGAGGGCGAGCTGCGCTACCTCGCCCACCCCCCGCAGGTCACCCACTTCCTGCAGATCTCCACGCCCGCCACACTCTGAAACCCGCCACACTCTGAAACGCTCCGGTAGCCCGGGAAACGCCCCTCACGCGGACACCCGAGCCACACGGACACCCGAAAAACGCCCCTCACACCGACAACGGCACCGGGTGGATCTCGTCCGCCGGGTGCCCGGTACGGCTGTGGACCCGCTGCACGGCTTCCTTGGACGGCGCGTCGGAGAGGCAGTACACCGTGCCGGACTCCGGGTCGGCCCACGCCTGCTCGAAGTGGACGCCCTCCTCGCCCTCGACCTTCAGGTCGGCGTTGTGGGCCGCCCTGAGCTGCTCGGCCGTGATCCCGGCCATCCCGTGGTGGACGTCCATGAACTTCGCCATCGCGCTCGCCTCCGTAGCTCCGGTGCGTTGCCGGCAGGACCCCACCTACCAGCCTCGCCCCGCCGCGCATTCCCCGCACGTCCGTGAAACAGGCCACAGCGGAACCCACTCCCTGCCCTTGCGCGGGCCGTGGCAGAATGACGGCAACAGCAGTGACGTTCAGCGCACTCCGGGGTCGGTGAAAATCCGAACCGGCGGTTACAGTCCGCGACCCGTCCGCAGCCAGCGGCCGGTTGACCAGGTGAAATTCCTGGACCGACGGTTAAAGTCCGGATGGGAGGCGTGCGCGGGCGGACGAAGAGCAGTACCCGTGGTCCCTCGGATTTCCCGAACATCCGGCAAGGACCGCGGTCAGGTGAACGACGGAAGACTCGTGTCTCCCGTGTCGGGCGAGCGATCTCCCGGCGGCCTGGGCAACCCCTGCGGGCGATCCCGCGACGGGTGGCGTCCCCGGCTCGCGCACCGTTGCCCGTCCGTGTCATCTCCCATGCCGCCCCGGAGTCCGCGCCCCAAGCGCGAGGAGAACCCGGGTGTTCACCGGCATCATCGAAGAGCTCGGCGAGGTCGTGTCGATCGAGGAGATCGGCGACTCCTCGCGGATCCGCCTGCGCGGCCCGGTGGTCTGTGCGGACGCGGGGCACGGCGACTCCATCGCGGTCAACGGCGTCTGCCTGACCGTTGTCGACAGCCCGGAGGAACTGGTCCGGGGCACCGGTGAGTTCAGCGCCGACGTGATGGCCGAGACGCTGCACCGCTCCAGCCTCGGCGAGCTGAAGCCCGGCTCCCGGGTCAACCTGGAGCGCGCCATGGCGCTCGGCGCCCGGCTCGGCGGCCACCTCGTCCAGGGCCATGTCGACGCCACCGGACGGCTGGTGAGCCGCGAGCCCGGCGAGCGCGACGCGAACGGCGAACTGCGCTGGGAGGTGCTGCGGTTCTCGCTGCCCGACACCATCTCCCGCTACCTGGTGGAGAAGGGCTCGATCACAGTCGACGGCGTCAGCCTCACCGTGGTGGAGGCCGCCCGGGACAGCTTCACCGTCAGCCTCATCCCGGCCACCCTCGCGCTGACCACGCTCGGTGCCAAGGCCGTCGGCGAGAGCGTCAACCTCGAGGTGGACGTGCTCGCCAAGTACGTGGAGCGCCTGCTCGAATCGCGCACCCTGCCGGGCCTGCCGACCCTGCCGGGCCTGTCCGACGCGTCCGCCCCGTCCGACGCGTCCGCCCCGTCCGACGCGTCCGCCCCGTCCGACCTGCCGACCGACGGAACCCCGGGGGAGTCCAAGTGAGCTGGCTCAGTGGAGAGGCGTTCACCGTCCTCGGTGAACACGTGAAGTGGGCCGACATGTTCGGCAACCTGCTCGGTTTCGCCGGCCTCGCGCTCGGCTGGCGCCGCTCGGTCTGGAGCTGGCCGGTCCAGCTGCTGTCCGGCGTGGTGCTGATCACCGCCTACCTCGGGGGCCACGTCCCCGGTCTGATCGGCAAGCAGCTGATCGTGATCGTCACCGCCGCCTGGGGCTGGGCGCAGTGGCGGCGGGGCCGCCGCGACACCGGCACCATCGCCGTACGGTTCGCCAGCTGGCCCGAGCGGGCCGCCCTGGTGGCGGGCACCGCGGCCGGCACGGTCGCGCTGGCGATGCTCTTCGAGTCCTTCCCCAGCCTGTCCTGGAGCCCCTGGTCGGACGCCTACATCTTCGTCGGCACGCTGGCCGCGATGGTCGCCCAGGCCCGCGGCTGGCTGGAGTTCTGGTTCGCCTGGATCGCGGTCGACGTCGTCGGCGTCCCGCTGGCCTTCAACAGCGGCTACTCCTTCTCCGGCCTCACCTACTCCGTCTACTTCGTCCTGGTGCTGCTCGGCCTGCGCTCCTGGTGGCTGAGCACCCGTGAACCGCGCGCCAAGTCCGCCACCGTCCCGCAGGGAGCCACGGCATGACCGAGAACCAGTCCGACAAGGGCACCACCGAGGTCGAGCTCGTCCTCGACCCGGTCGAGCGGGCGATCGCCGACATCGCCCTCGGCCGTGCGGTGGTCGTGGTCGACGACGAGGACCGCGAGAACGAGGGCGACCTCGTCTTCGCCGCCTCCGCGGCCACCCCCGAGCTGATGGCCTTCACCATCCGCTACAGCTCCGGCGTGATCTGCGCCCCGATGACCGGCGAGGAGCTGGACCGCCTCAAGCTCCCGCCGATGACCCAGGTCAACGAGGACCGCAAGGGCACCGCGTACACCGTCTCGGTGGACGCCCGCGAGGGGGTCGACACCGGGATCTCCGCCGCCGACCGCGCCCGCACCGTCCGGCTGCTCTCCTCGCCCGGCACCGAGCCCGGCGACCTCACCCGCCCCGGGCACGTCTTCCCGCTGCGCGCGGTCGAGGGCGGCGTGCTGGTCCGCCCCGGCCACACCGAGGCCGCCGTCGACCTGGCCCGGCTCGCCGGGCTGCCGCCGGCCGGCGCGATCGCCGAGGTGGTCAACGACGACGGCACCATGGCCCGGCTGCCCGAGCTGGTCGCCTTCGCCCGCGAGCACGGCCTCGCGATCATCTCCATCGAGGACCTGATCGCCTACCGCCGCCGCACCGAGCTGCACGTCGACCGGGCCGCCGTCACCGCCCTGCCCACCGTGCACGGCCAGTTCACCGCCGTCGGCTACAAGGGCACCATCGACGGCGTCGAGCACATCGCCCTGGTGGCCTCCGGCGGTCCGGGCGGTGGCCTGGACGCGGACGGACGGCTGCCGGACGGCGAGGACGTCCTGGTGCGGGTCCACTCCGAGTGCCTCACCGGCGACGTCCTCGGCTCGCTGCGCTGCGACTGCGGTCCGCAGCTGGAGGCCTCGCTGCAGCGGGTCGCGGAGGCCGGCCGCGGCGTGGTGCTGTACCTGCGCGGGCACGAGGGGCGGGGGATCGGCCTGGCCCACAAGCTGCGCGCGTACGAGCTGCAGGAGCAGGGGCGCGACACCGTCGACGCCAATCTGGACCTCGGCCTGCCCGCCGACGCCCGTGACTACAGCATCGCGGCGCAGATGCTGGCGGACCTCGGAGTCCGCTCGCTCACCCTGCTCACCAACAACCCGCAGAAGCTGACCGCGCTCACCGAGCACGGTCTCAAGGTCAAGGGGCGTGAGGCGGTCGAGATCGCGCCCGGCGAGCACAACCTGCGCTACCTGCAGACCAAGCGCGACCGGATGGGCCACGACCTGCCCGGCCTCGGCTCCTGAACACGCCCACCACCCGTACGACGAAGACGAACAGGAAGTAGGAACATGAGCGGCCACGGAGCCCCCGAGCTGACCATCGACGGCGCGGCCGACCTCAAGGTCGCCGTCATCGCCGCCCAGTGGCACGACCAGGTGATGAACGGCCTGCTGGACGGCGCCCACCGCGCGCTCAAGGAGCTGGGCATCGCCGAGCCGACCGTGCTGCGCGTCCCCGGCACCTTCGAACTGCCGGTCGCCGCCAAGCGCCTGGCCGACCGCGGCTACGACGCGGTCGTGGCCCTCGGCGTGGTGATCCGCGGTGGCACCCCGCACTTCGACTACGTCTGCCAGGCGGCCACCGTCGGCCTGACCCAGGTCAGCGTCGACACCGGCGTTCCGGTCGGCTTCGGCGTGCTGACCTGCGACAACGAGGAGCAGGCGCTCGACCGCGCCGGGCTGCCCGGCTCCGCCGAGGACAAGGGCCACGAGGCCGTCACCGCCGCCGTCGCCACCGCCGCGGTGCTGCGCGCCGCGCTCTGACGGCAGCCCGGACCCGTCCTGGACCGGTCCCGGGCCGCGGACGTCCACCGGACTGTCCACGGTCCGGGACCGTTTACCGTCCGTCCGTCCGCACGCCGTAAGGTGGGCCCATCATGGCTTCGAAGACATTCGAGGAGCTCTTCGCCGAGCTCCAGCAGAAGGCCGCCACCGGCGACCCCTCGTCCTCCCGTACCGCGCAGCTCGTCCAGCAGGGCGTCCATGCGATCGGCAAGAAGGTCGTCGAGGAGGCCGCCGAGGTCTGGATGGCCGCCGAGTTCCAGTCGGACGAGCAGACGGCGGAGGAGATCTCGCAGCTCCTCTACCACCTTCAGGTGATGATGATCGCCCGCGGGCTGACGCTCGACGACGTCTACAAGTACCTCTGACGTCCCTCCGAAACCGGTCCGGAACAGCACACCCCTCCCCAACAGGTAAGGAAGCAACCTCCCATGCTGCGCATCGCCGTCCCCAACAAGGGTTCTCTCTCGGGTCCCGCGGCGGAGATGCTCCATGAGGCCGGCTACCGCCAGCGGAAGGATCCCAAGGAGCTCGTCCTCGTCGATCCGAACAACGAGGTCGAGTTCTTCTTCCTCCGCCCGCGCGACATCGCCGTCTACGTCGGCTCCGGCCGACTGGACGTCGGTATCACCGGCCGCGACCTGCTGCTGGACTCGCACTCCAACGCGGAGGAGGTGCTCGCCCTCGGCTTCGCCGGGTCGACCTTCCGCTTCGCGCGCCCCGAGGGCGTCGAGGTCGAGGACGTCAAGGGCCTGGAGGGCCTGCGGATCGCGACCTCCTACACCGGGCTGGTCGAGCAGCACCTGGCCGACCACGGCGTGAAGGCGACGGTCACCAAGCTGGACGGCGCGGTCGAGACCGCGGTGCAGCTGGGCGTCGCCGACGTGATCGCCGACGTGGTGGAGACCGGCACCAGCCTGCGCAACGCGGGCCTGGAGGTCTTCGGCGAGCCGATCCTGATCTCGGACGCCGTGGTGATCCGCCCCAAGGGCGCGGGCGAGGACCCGCAGGTGGAGCAGTTCCTGCGCCGCCTCCAGGGTGTGCTGGTGGCCCGCCGCTACGTGCTGATGGACTACGACATCCGCGCCGAGAACGTCAGTGCGGCCGTGGGGCTCACCCCGGGCCTGGAGTCGCCGACCGTCTCGCCGCTGCACACCGAGGGCTGGGTCGCGGTCCGCGCGATGGTGCTCCGCAAGGAGGCGCAGCGGATCATGGACGACCTGTGGGGCATCGGCGCCCGGGCCATCCTGGTCACCAACATCCACGCCTGCCGCCTCTGACCCGCGCACCCGCGCACGAGTGACCCGCGCGCCCGCGTACGAGTGACCTGCTCGCCCGCGTACGAGTAAAGAACGGTTCAATGGGGCGGGGACGCCGGTCGGCGTCCCCGCCCCATTGCGCTGCCGCCCGTCAGAACCACCCCGGAGACCCCACGTGACCACGCCGCCCGTCGAGTTCCCCGTCACCTGGGCTCCGCGCCGCACCCGCGCCGTGCTGCTGCCGGTCTGCGTCCTGCTGGTAGTGCTGTTCGCCGTGCTGGCCGTGCTGCTCCCGGCGAACTGGCAGCTCAACGACCGGATCATGATGACGGCCAGCGGCATCCTGTTCGCCGGCGTCGGCCTGATGCTGGCCCGTCCGCGGGTGAGCGCCGACGCGGACGGCGTGACGGTGGTCAACTTCGTGCGCCGCCGCCGGCTCGCCTGGGCCGAGATCGTCCGGGTCAACTTCCGCCAGGGCGACCCGTGGGCCACCCTGGACCTCGCCGACGGCACCTCGCTCGCCGCGGTCGGCATCCAGCCCGGGGTCGGCAAGGCCCAGGCGATCGCGGACGCCCGCGCGCTGCGCGACCTCGTCGAGTACCACGCCCAGGTCTGACACCACCGCGCCCGACCGGCGCCCGACCGGCTCCCGCCCCCCGGGTCCCCGACCTGCGCTTCCCGGGGCCCGGCCGGGCCGAACGCTCCTCCGGGGCCCGTCCGGGTATGGTCTACGCTGGTAAAAGCGGGGCAAAATCCGTCCTGCCCGGAAACACCGAACCACCCGCACCGACCTGAGGAGTGACTCTCTCCCTCGATGGACGATCCGTCCGGTAGTACCCACGCCGCCTCACTTCCGACCCCCGGAAGGCAGGCGGCACTGTGATCACCGCTTGGCTGCTGTTGTTCGCAGCCGTTCTCCTGATCCTCGCCAACGGCCTGTTCGTGGCCGCCGAGTTCGCCTTCGTGACCGTCGAGCGCGGTGCGGTGGAACGTTCCGCCGCGACGGGCGACGCCCAGTCCGGCCGCGTCGCCAGGGCCCTGCGGCACCTCTCCTTCGAGCTCTCCGGGGCCCAGCTCGGCATCACCGTCACCTCGCTGGTGGTCGGCATGCTCGCCGAGCCGGCCCTGTCGACCCTGCTCACCCCGGTCATGTCCGGCCTCGGCGTGCCCGAGTCGGCGGCGCGCGGCATCGCCGTGGTCGTCGGCATGGCGCTGGCCACCGTCGTCCAGATGGTGATCGGCGAGCTGGTCCCGAAGAACTGGGCGATCTCCCGCCCGCTGCAGGTGGCCCGTGCGGTCGTCGCCCCGCACATGGCCTTCTCCTTCGTCTGCCGTCCGCTGATCAGCTTCCTCAACGGCGCGGCCGACCGTACGGTCCGGGCCTTCGGCATCGAGCCGCAGGAGGAACTGGGACACGCCCGGACCCCGGCCGAACTGGTCTCGCTGGCCCGGCACTCGGCCAGGGCCGGCGCGATAGACGAGGAGTCGGCGACCCTGTTCGTCCGCACCCTGGGCCTGAGCGAGCTGACCGCGGAGTCCGTGATGACCCCGCGCGTCGACGTGTCCGCGCTGCAGCGCGACGCCACCGCCTCCGACGTCATCAACCTGACCCGGGCCACCGGCCTGTCCCGCTTCCCGGTCTACACCGACAGCCTGGACGAGGTCACCGGCATCGTGACGCTCAAGGACGCCCTCGCCGTCCCGGCCGCCCGGCGCGGCCTGGTGCGCGTGGTCGAGCTGTCCTCGCCGCCGCTGCTGGTGCCCGAGACGCTGCCCGCCGAGGTGCTGCTCGACCGGCTGCGCCGCCTCCAGCCGATGGCCATCGTGGTCGACGAGTACGGCGGCACCGCCGGCGTCGCCACCGTCGAGGACATCGTGGAGGAGATCGTCGGCGAGGTGCAGGACGAGCACGACCCGGACGACCACCCCGAGCTGCGCCCGCTGCCGCCGGTCGACGGCCTGCCGGTCTGGGAGGCCGACGGCCGCGCCCGGATCGACCAGCTGCAGGGCATCGGCCTGAACGCCCCGGACGGCCCGTACGAGACGCTGGCCGGTCTGGTCGCCGACCTGCTCGGCAAGCTGCCCGAGGTGGGCGAGCAGGCCGAACTGCCCGGCTGGCGGCTCACCGTGACCGGTGTCGACCGCCACCGCACCAGCCAGGTCCGGGTGGAGCGCACCACCGCGCCCGCCTCGTTCGGCGAGGACGGGGAGGACGTCCGATGACCGCGCTCCAACTGGCCGTCGCCCTCCTGCTGCTGCTCGGCAACGCCTTCTTCGTCGGCGCGGAGTTCGCCGTCGTGTCGGTGCGCCGCAGCCAGATCGAGCCGCTCGCGGAGGCCGGGCACAAGCGCGCCCGCACCGTGCTGCACGCGCTGTCCAACGTCTCCGCGATGCTGGCCGCCGCCCAGCTCGGCATCACCGCCTGCTCGCTGGGTCTCGGTGCGCTCGCCGAGCCGACCATCGCCTCCCTGCTGGAGGGCCCGTTCCACGCGATCGGCGTCCCGTCCGGCCTGATGCACCCGCTCTCCTACGGGATCTCGCTCGCCGTCGTGGTGTTCCTGCACATGGTGATGGGCGAGATGGTGCCGAAGAACATGGCCATGGCCGGCCCGGAGAAGGCCGCGCTCTGGCTCGGCCCGCCGCTGGACCGGCTGGCCCGCTGGCTCGCCCCGGTGATCCGGCTGCTGAACGCCTTCGCCAACGGCGTGCTGAAGCTGTTCCGGGTCGACGCGAAGGACGAAGTCGAGTCGGTCTTCACCACCGAGCAGCTGATGTACCTGCTCGTGGACTCCCGGGACGCCGGCCTGCTCGACGAGGACCGCCAGGAGCGCCTGGAGGACGCCCTGGAGCTGGGCCGCCGCCCGGTCACCGAGGTGCTGCTCAAGCCCGAGCAGCTGGTCACCGTGGACACCAAGGCGACCGCCGCCGAGGTCGAGGAGCTCGCCCTGCGCACCGGCTTCTCACGCTTCCCGGTCACCGACGGCGACCCGGCCGGGCGCGGCTACCTCGGCTACGTGCACCTCAAGGACGTCCTCGACGTGGACGACCCCTCGGCGCCGCTCCCGGCCCGCCTGCGGCGCCCGATCACGGTGCTGCGCGGCGGCCTCCCGCTGGACGACGCCCTCGGCGCGATGCGCCGCGCGACCTGCCACCTGGCCGCCGTGCGGGACCAGGACGGGCGCACGCTCGGCGTGGTCATGCTGGAGGACGTCCTGGAGGAGCTGATCGGCGAGATGCACGACCCGGACCACCGCGCCACCGCCTGACCGCGCCACCGCCCGACCGCACCACCGCCTGGGCGCCTTCGCGTGGGGCGCCCTCGCGTTCCGGCTTCGCCCGGGGTGCGTCCGCTCGCGGCGATTCTGCCCACAGCATGCAGCCGTTCCCATGCCGGCCACCCTCGGAGGAGAGTGGTCGGCATGAGACTTCTCCTGCTGGGTGGAACCAAGTTCGTGGGGCGGGTGGTCGCCGAGGAGGCGCTGGCCCGGGGCTGGGAGGTGACGGCCCTCAACCGCGGCACGCAGCCCGCGCCCGAGGGTGTCCGGGTGCTGAAGGGCGACCGCACCGGCGAGGACGGCCTCGCGGCGCTCGGCACCGGCGAGTGGGACGCGGTGGTGGACACCTGGTCCTGGGCCCCGGCGGCGGTGCGCGACAGCGCCCGGGCGCTGAACGGCCGGGTCGGCCACTACGCGTACATCTCCAGCCGGTCGGTGTACGACTACCCGCTGGTGGCCGGCGCGGACGAGTCGGCGCCGCTGGTCGCCTCCTCGCCGGACCTCACCGGCGAGGTGCCCTACGCGGAGGCCAAGCGCGGCGCCGAGCTCGCCCTGGAAGCGGAGTACGGCGGTCAGGCCCTGCTGGCCCGTGCCGGGCTGATCCTCGGCCCGCACGAGAACATCGGCCGGCTGCCCTGGTGGCTGAACCGGATCGCCAAGGGCGGCCCGGTGCTCGCCCCCGGTCCGCGCGAGCTGGCGCTGCAGTACATCGACGCCCGCGACCTCGCGGTCTGGACCCTGGACGCGGCAGCGGCCCGCCTCGGCGGGCCGTACAACCTGGTCAGCCCCTCCGGGCACGCCACCATGGAGGAGCTGCTGGAGGCCTGCGTACGGGTCACCGGATCGGACGCCGAACTTCGCTGGACGGACCCCGAGCGGATCCTGGCGGCGGGCGTCGAACCGTGGACGGAGCTGCCGGTCTGGCTGGCACCCGGCGAGCTGTACGACTTCCTGCACACCGGCTCGGTCGAGCGCGCGGTCGGTGCCGGGCTGCGCTGCCGCCCGGTCGCGGAGACGGTCGAGGACACCTGGGCCTGGCTGCAGGCGATCGGCGGCACCGCGCCGCAGCGCTCCGACCGGGTCACGGTCGGGCTCGACCCCGAGCGGGAGGCCGCACTGCTCCAGGGTTGAGCGGGGTGAGCCCGTCGAGCCCGTCGAGCCCGTCGAGTTGGCGCCGGGGCCGGGGCCGGGGGACCGGGCCCCCGGCTCAGCCGCGGCCGTCGATCAGCTCCCCGTACGCCTGCACCAGGTCCGGCAGGCGCAGCGTGGCCAGGTCCTCGCGGCCCGGCGGCTCGCGCAGCAGCGACAGCCGCAGGTCCCGGTAGGCGCAGGACTTCTCGTACAGGGTGCGGATGAACCGTCCGTTGCCCAGCTCGTCGATCCAGCCCTCGCGGACGACGTGGGTGCAGATGCTGGCGAGCTCCTCGGCGGCGTCCTCGTCCCAGCCGTCGCCGTCCCGGCCGGCCAGCGCGGCCCCGATCGCGGTGAGCTCGCCCGGGCGGTAGCTCGGGAAGTCGACCCTGGTGGTGAAACGGGAGTTGAGGCCGGGGTTGGTGGCGAGCAGCCGGTTCATGCCCTCAGGGTAGCCGGCCAGGATCACCACCAGCCGGTCCCGGTTGTCCTCGGCGCGCTTGAGCAGCACCTGGAGCGCCTCGTCGCCGTACGCGTCGCCCTTGGTGTAGCCGGAGTTGGAGAGGCTGTACGCCTCGTCGATGAACAGCACGCCGTCCAATGCGGAGTCGATCAGCTCGTTCGCCTTGACCGCGGTCTGGCCGAGGAACTCGCCTACCAGGTCCGCTCGTTGGGCCTCCACCAGGTGGTCGCCGGAGAGCAGGCCGAGGGCGTGGAAGACCCGCCCCAGGATGCGGGCCACGGTGGTCTTGCCGGTGCCGGAGGGGCCGGAGAAGACGAAGTGGCGCTTGGGTGGCTGCACCGGCAGACCCTGCTCGGCCCGCAGTCGCGACATTCTCAACTGGGCTGACAGTGCGCGCACTTGGCGCTTGACCGGCTCCATGCCGACCATCAGCGAGAGTTCGGCCAGGGCAGCGTCCAGCTCGCGCTCGTCGCCGTCCGCCCGGGGTGCGGAGGCGGCGCCCCGGGACTGCGCCACACCGCGGACCGGCAGCGGCGGCGGCGCGGCGGGGCCGACCGGGGCGCCCGAGCCGGAGCGCTCCCCGGCGGCCTGCGGAGCACCGTCCGCCACCGTGCCGTTCAGTGGAGCGTCGCCGGTGGACGCACTGCCGGGCAGGGTTTCCTCCGAAGGCCCGTCCACCGACCCGTCCACCAAGCCTGCGTCCACCAGGCCTGCGTCCACCGAGGGCCCGCCGCTCGACAGTCCCCCGCTCGGCACCCCGTCGCCGGATACGGTCGCGCCGCCCTGCAGGGCCGGCTCCCCGAAGTCCTCGTCGTACCCCGGGCCCGCGGCGTACCCGACCTCGTCCAGGAAGCCCGCAGCGCCACCGGAGCCACCGACGGAGCCCCCGCCCGAGCGCCCGTCCGCCAGCAGCCCGTCCGCGAGCGCGTCCTCGGCCGAGATGGCCGCCAGCCGCGTCGCGGTGTCCATGAACGCCGGGTCCGACCGGTGCACCGCCCGGTAGAGCGGCAGCGCCGCCGCGGTGCGCCCGGCGCCCTCGTACGCCCGTGCCAGCCAGTAGCGCAGTTCCTTGCGCTGCGGCTGCTCGGAGCGGCAGCGGGCCAGCGAGGCGGCCAGCGGCGCCTGCGCCTGCGCGCACATGTCGAGCCGCACCCGCGCCATGCCCGCGAACAGCCCGGCCTCGATGCCGAGCAGCGGGTCGTCCAGCAGCCGGTCGGTGTCCCGGATGAGCTGCTCCCAGTCCTTGAGCAGGTAGGAGCGGCAGGCGTACAGGAACCGGGCGGACGGGTCCTCGCTGGGCGCCGGGCACTGCTCCAACGCCCGGTCCAGCTCGGCCAGGTGGCGGCCGTCCAGCCAGTGCGAGGCGTGCGCCAGCGCGAGGTCGCGGGCGTCCTCCAGGACGGGCTGCACCCACCAGCCCAGCCAGTACCAGGAGCTGAGCGGGCGCCGGTGCAGCCGCCGCTGCTCGCCGAAGCGCTTCTGGTTGCGGTACATCGCCAGCAGCGCCGCCGAGGTGTCGCTGCGCAGCGCGTGCAGGCCGAGCCAGGCGTCGGCCATGCCCGGGTCCAGCCGGACGGCGGCCCGGAACTCCTCCTCGGCCCGGGCGTAGGCGCCGGCCGTGTAGGCGTCCATGGCGCGCAGCCAGGCCCGGTCGGCGAGCCGGTCCGGGCCGCCCGCCGTGCTGTCGGAACTGTCCACCGTCGTCACTCACGCCCCCCGCGGTGTGGCCCGGGGCTCGGCCGGCGAGGCGCTTCGCACAGCCTGGCCGGTGGTCGTCGAGCCCCTGCGGCGCATATGCGCCTGCCAGGAATCGTACCGGCGCGGGGCTGATCCGGAAGGGTGCCGCACAGGGTCAAATGCGATCGCGGGAGCGGCCGTTGAGCGGCCGGGCGCCGAAAAGGGCGGCGGGGGAGCGAGATTCGGAAAGGGACCGAGCGGCGCCCCCGGCTCACGGGGGAACAAGCCGGGGGCGCCGGGTCCGAGACCGCCGGACGCTTGCGTTCCGGCGACTGAGGAGAACCTAAATCCTGGTGATGTCGCAGGTCAAGGCGCTTGTTGAAGGTTCACCGACGGTGCCCGGCGCGATCCGTCCGGTCACTCCGTCGACCCGCGTCGCGGCGTACGGGCGGCTCGGGTCGTCGGCGAAATGGGCCGATTCGGCCCGGGCCCAGCCCGCCCAGAACTCGGCCAGATCCGGACCGTCCCGCTCCTCGCCGCGCCGCCGGGCCGCCGCGGCGTCCAGTTCCATCCAGACCACCCGGGCCAGCCACGGGCGCACCGCCCGCCGTCCCGCGCCGACCCCCTCGACCAGCACCACCGGGGCGGCCGGCACCTCGGCCGTGCCCGCGAAGCGGCGCAGCGTCCAGTCGTACACCCGGTACGCGGCGTCCCGCCCGGCCGCCAGCGGCTCCAGCACCTGCTCGCGCAGCCGCCCGGTCCACTCGAAGAGTTCCTCGTGGGTGGCCAGGTCGTCGAGGTGGACCACCGGCGCCCCGCCGAGCGCCGCCGCCAGCCGCCCGGCGAAGGTCGTCTTGCCGGAGCCCGCGTGCCCGTCCACCGCGACCAGCCGTACCGGTCCGCAGGACGGCGGCAGTGCACGCAGCTCCGACGCGAGGGTGCGCAGGGCGTCGTCGACGAGCGGGGGGAGGGTTCCGGATGCAGCCACAACGTCAACCCTACGGTGCCGTAGCCCACCACTGCGGCTAGTTCATCTCCGCAGGTCGTGACGGCAGCAGCGGATTCGGGCATACTCGCTTCGCCACACATGTGAACGGCCGTTCACCGCAACCCGGTGCCGGTCGGGCCGACCTGCCACACACGCCCCGTGCCGAGCACACCCTCGGTCCGGTGCCCCGATCGAGGAGGCGACCGCCGCCATGACCCCGTCCCCTGTGAAAGCCGTGGAGCGCCAGCTGCCCAGCGAGGAGGCCCGCGAGCTGTTGAGCCTCACCCGGGACCTGGTCCAGCGCGAGCTGCAGCCGCGCGCGGCGGAGGACGAGGCCGCCGGCCGCTTCCCCCGGGAGGTCTTCCGCACCCTCGGCGAGGCGGGCCTGCTCTCCCTCCCGTACGACGAGCAGTACGGCGGCGGCGAGCAGCCCTACGAGGTGTACCTGCAGGTGCTGGAGGAGCTCGCGGCCGGCTGGCTGGCCGTCGGCCTCGGCGTCAGCGTGCACACCCTCTCCTGCCACGCGCTGGCCACCTTCGGCACCGACGAGCAGCGCGACAAGTGGCTGCCCGGCATGCTCTCCGGTGAGCAGCTCGGCGCCTACTGCCTCTCCGAGCCGCAGTCCGGCTCGGACGCGGCCGCGCTGCGCACCCGCGCCGACCTCGACGGCGAGGCGTACGTGGTGAACGGCACCAAGGCGTGGATCACCCACGGCGGGCAGGCCGACTTCTACAGCGCCCTGGTGCGCACCGGCGGCGAGGGCGCCAAGGGCATCAGCTGCCTGCTGGTCCCCGGCACCCAGCAGGGCCTGTCCTCGGCCCCGCCGGAGCACAAGATGGGCATGCGCTCCTCGCCGACCGCCCAGCTGCACTTCGACGGCGCCCGGGTCCCGCGCGAGCGGCTGATCGGCGAGGAGGGCCAGGGCTTCCAGATCGCGCTCGCCGCGCTGGACTCCGGCCGCCTCGGCATCGCCGCCTGCGCGATCGGCGTCGCCCAGGCCGCGCTCGACCTCGCGGTCGACTACGCGCGCACCCGGCGCCAGTTCGGCCGCCCGATCGCCGAGTTCCAGGGCCTGTCGTTCATGCTCGCCGACATGGCCACCCAGATCGAGGCCGGCCGCTCGCTCTACCTGTCCGCCGCGCGCCTCAAGGACGCGGGCCGACCGTTCTCCAAGGAGGCGGCGATGGCCAAGCTGTTCTGCACCGACACGGTGATGCGGGTGACCACCGACGCCGTCCAGGTGCTCGGCGGCTACGGCTACACCCAGGACTTCCCGGCCGAGCGCTTCATGCGCGAGGCCAAGGTGCTGCAGATCGTCGAGGGCACCAACCAGATCCAGCGCCTGGTGATCGGCCGCCACCTCACCAAGGGCTGACCTTCCGGGGAAGGCCGGGCGCCTTCCCCGCACAAACGGCCTCCGGCCGTCACTCCAGGGTGCGGGGTGACGGCCGGAGGCGTTCCTGTCGGAGCGTCAACTCGCCCGAGCGGAACGGGCGGTCAGTGCCGGACGGGTCCGGCGGCGCTGCTCCGGGATCGACCGCAGCGCGGCGACGTTCGGGACGGGCACGGCGGGCACCGCCGAGTCGGCCGCCGCGATCCGCACCGGGCGGTGCGCCACCGCGTGCGAGAACGGCTGGGTGCGCCAGTCCAGTTCGTTCGGGAGCTTGAACAGCGCGGCGAGCGCGGTCGGTTCGGCGTCCTCGGAGGCCTCCACCTCCGCCAGGTCGTCCGTGGGCGTGCCCGAGCCCGGGCAGATCGCGGGGGCGAAGGGGTTCCAGGCGGTCGGCAGCAGGGCGTGCTGCGGCAACCGCTCCTCGTCCGCCACCAGGGCGATCGGGCGGCGGCACTCGGGGCAGTTGACCCGGAAGATGTCCCAGGTCTCGGCCTCACCGGGATCGGTGCCCGGCGCGTGGTCGACCGCGAGGTTTTCGCGGCCGGCCATATCGTCGGTCTCGTCGGCGCCCAGCGCGCGCTGGTCAGTAGCAGGCATGTGGATCCCCCTAGGATCGGGCCCGGCGTGGTCGTCCAGGGCCACAACCAGCACTTCCCTGCGATCAGGACTCATAATCCTGCGGTCGTGTGCACCGTGATGCACCGGGTGTGTCCTTGACCACACCCCGCGCCACATTCATCCGGCATGTGCCTGCGATCCCTCCCCGTGCCACCTCGTGCGCCCCCCGTGCTCCCGACCGGGTAGGTTTGCGGACTGTGGAGGATCTAGACCAACGCATCGTCCAGCTGCTCGTCGAGGACGGCCGGATGAGCTACACGGACCTGGGCAAGGCCACCGGCCTGTCCACCTCGGCGGTGCACCAGCGGGTGCGCCGCCTCGAACAGCGCGGGGTGATCCGCGGCTACACCGCGATCATCGACCCCGACGCCGTCGACCTGGCGCTGACCGCGTTCATCTCGGTCAAACCCTTCGACCCCAGCGCCCCGGACGACACCCCCGAGCGCCTGGCCGGCCTGCCCGAGATCGAGGCCTGCCACAGCGTCGCCGGGGACGAGAACTACATCCTCAAGGTCCGCGTCGGCGCCCCCGGCGACCTCGAGGACCTGCTCGCCCGGATCCGCAGCGCCGCCGGCGTCTCCACCCGCACCACCGTCGTCCTGTCCACCCCGTACGAGGCGCGACCCCCGAAGCTCTGAGGCCGGAGCGAGGGGGTGCAGACTTGGCGTCATGACCGAACGCACCTCCCGGACCGTCCTGCTGCGCGGCGGCGCCGTCTACAGCCCCGCCGACCCCTTCGCCACCGCGATGCTCGTGGAGGGCGAGCACATCGCCTGGGTCGGCAGCGACGGCGCCGCCGAGGCGTACGCCGCGACCGCCGACGAGATCGTCGAGCTGGACGGCGCCCTGGTCACCCCCGCCTTCGTGGACGCCCACGTGCACGCCACCGCCACCGGCCTGGCGCTCACCGGCCTCGACCTCACCGGCAGCCCCTCACTGGCCGCCGCCCTGGCGGCCGTCACCGCCTTCGTCGACGCCCGGGGCGAGACCGGCGGGGTGCTGATCGGCCACGGCTGGGACGAGACCGGCTGGCCCGAGGGCCGCCCGCCCACGCTCGCCGAACTCGACGCCGCCGCCGGGGGCGCCGCGCTCTACCTCTCCCGCACCGACGTGCACTCCGCGCTCGCCACCACCGCGCTGCGCACCCTCACCGAGGGCCTCGCCGAGCGGCCCGGCCACCACCCCGAGGGCCCGCTCACCAAGGACGCCCACCACGCCGTCCGGCAGACCGCGCTGGCCCACCTCACCCCCGAGCAGCGCCGCCGCGCCCAGCGCGCCACCCTGGCCCGGGCCGCCGAACTCGGCATCGGCGCCCTGCACGAGTGCGCCGGTCCGGAGATCTCCTCCGAGCAGGACCTGGCCGCCCTGCTAGCCCTCGCCGCCGAGGGTGAGGGACCCGAAGTCTTCGGCTACTGGGGCGAGTTGGGCGGGGTCGAGACGGCCCGCCGGCTCGGCGCGGTGGGCGCCGGCGGCGACCTCTTCGTGGACGGCGCGATCGGCTCGCGCACCGCCTGCCTGCACACCCCGTACGACGACGCCGAGCACACCGGCACCGCCTACCTGACCGCCGAGCAGGTCGCCGACCACGTCGCCGCCTGCACCGAGGCCGGGCTGCAGGCCGGCTTCCACGCCATCGGCGACGCGGCCATGGCCGCCGTGATCGAGGGCGTCCGGGCGGCCGGCGAGCGGGTCGGCGCCGGCCGGGTCAAGGCCCTGCGCCACCGCGTCGAGCACGCCGAGTCGCTGGACGACAAGTCCATCGCCGCCTTCTCCGAGCTCGGTCTCACCGCCTCCGTCCAGCCCGCCTTCGACGCCGCCTGGGGCGGCCCGGAGGGCATGTACGTCCAGCGCCTGGGCGCCGAGCGGGCCGCCGCCCTCAACCCCTTCGCCGCCCTGCTGCGGGCGGGCGTCCCGCTGGCCTTCGGCTCGGACGCCCCGGTCACCCCGCTCGACCCCTGGGGCACCGTCCGCGCCGCAGCCTTCCACCGGACCCTGGACCACCGGATCTCGGTCCGCGCCGCCTTCACCGCCCACACCCGCGGCGGCTGGCGCGCGATCGGCCGCGACCAGGACGGCGTGCTGGTGCCCGGCGCGGTCGCCAGCTACGCGATCTGGGCCGCTGCCGAGCTGGTCGTCCAGGCCCCCGACTCCCGGGTGGCCGGCTGGTCCACCGACCCGCGCTCCGGGACCCCCGGCCTGCCCGACCTCACCCCGGGCCACCCGCTGCCGACCTGCCTGCGCACGGTGGTCCGCGGCCGCACGGTGCACCAGCGCTGAACCCCGTGCGGCGCTCGGTACGGCGCTTACTCGGATGAGGACACGGCACACCGGCCCGTAGGTTGATCACCATGACGACCGACCCGCTGGTGCCCGCCGACTTCACCGTCCCGCGCGAGCTGCTCGCCCCGGAGTTCCGCCTGGAGCCCCTGGGCGAGCAGCACAACGCCTCCGACCTCGCCGCCTGGACCGGCAGCATCGAGCACATCCGCGCCACCCCCGGCTTCGTCGGCCGGGACTGGCCGCCCGTCGACGGGATGCCGCCGGAGCGGAACCTCGCCGACCTGCGCCGCCACGCCGCCGACTTCGCCGCCCGCACCGGCTTCACCTACACCGTCCTGGAGCCGGAGCGGGACGAGGTGATCGGCTGCGTCTACATCTACCCGGACAAGGAGGAGCCGTCCGTGGTCGCCGTCAGCTCCTGGGTCCGCGCCGACCGCGCCCACCTGGACGCCCCGCTCCACCGGGCCGTCTCCGCATGGCTCACCGAGCACTGGCCGCTGGGCCCGATCCGCTACGCCGAACGCTGACCGCCGGTGGGGCCCCGGAGGCCCGGGGCCCCACCACCCTCACCTCACGCCCCACCGACGTTCCGGGGTACCTTCTTCGCACAGCGTCCGAACAGCAAGCCCCAGGAAGATGGTGCGCCGGTGGCCATTCCCGTCACCCAGGAGCGGTCCGGGACCGCGCCCGAGTCCCCGGAGCCGGCGCCCCGACCGGGCCGCGGCGCCCGTGCCCTCGCCAAGGTCCGCGCCGGGCTGCCCCGGACCGGCCTGGCGGCCCTCGCCGGCCTGCTGCTCGCCCTCGCCTTCCCCCCGTACGACCTCTGGCCGCTGTCGCTGCTCGGCGTCGCCGCGCTGTCGCTGCTCACCCGGGGCCGCACCTTCCGCCAGGGGATGTGGACGGGCTTCACCTTCGGTCTGCCGTTCTTCCTGATGCTGCTCAGCTGGCTGCGGGTGGTCGGCTGGGACGCCACGGTCGGCCTGTCCGTCGTCGAGTCGCTGTTCCTGGCCCTGCTCGGCGGCGGACTGGCCCTCACCTCCCGGCTGCCCGGCTGGCCGCTCTGGACGGCCTGCCTGTGGATCACTCAGGAGTGGGCCCGCGACCGTCTGCCGCTCGGCGGCTTCCCCTGGGGCCGGCTCGCCTTCGCCAACACCGCCACCCCGTACACCCCGCTGGCCGCGCTCGGCGGCGCGCCGCTGGTGACCTTCGCGGTCGCCCTCTCCGGCGCCCTGCTCGCCTGGGCCGCGGTGCGCCTGCGCGGGCCGCGCAAGGCGCCGCAGGCCGCGGCGTTGGCATCGCTCGGCGCGGTGGCCGCGCTGCTCGCCGGCTACCTCGTCCCGGTGCCGACCGCCGCGGCCGACACCGTGAAGGTCGCCATCGTCCAGGGCAACGTGCCCAACCCGGGCATGGACTTCCTCGGCCGTCCGATGATGGTCCTCAACAACCACGCCTCGGCCACCGAGCGCCTGGCCGCCGACATCGCGGCCGGCAAGGTCGAGCGCCCCGACGTCGTGATCTGGCCGGAGAACTCCTCCGACCTCGACCCGTTCAGCGACCCGCTGGCCCGTCAGCGCATCGACGAGGCCGTCAAGGCGATCGGCGTGCCGACCCTGGTCGGCACCCTGGTGGACGGCCCGGACGCGCAGCACGTCCAGAACGAGGGCATCGTCTGGGACCCGCAGACCGGCCCCGGCGCCTCCTACACCAAGCAGCACCCCGTCCCCTTCGGCGAGTACGTGCCCTTCCGCGCCCAGCTGATGAAGGTGATCACCCGTCTCCAGCGGGTCGCCCGGGACTTCTACCCCGGCGACCACAACGGCGTGATGCAGCTCGGCCCGGCCCGGATCGGCGACGTCATCTGCTTCGAGGTGGCGTACGACGAGATCGTCCGCGACACCCTGGACAGCGGCGCCCGCGTCCTGGTCGTCCAGACCAACAACGCGACCTACGCCAAGACCGGCCAGCCAGAGCAGCAGCTCGCGATGAGCCGGCTGCGGGCCGTCGAGCACGGCCGGGCGGTGCTGATCGCCGCCACCAGCGGCATCAGCGCGGTGATCTCCCCGGACGGCACCGTCCAGCAGCGCACCGAGGAGCTGACCGCCGCCGAGCTGTCGGCGTCCGTCCCGCTGCGCGACGGCACCACGGTGGCCGACCGGGTCGGCGCCGCCCCCGAGTGGACGCTGGCGATCGGCGGCCTGCTGGCCTGCGGCGCCGCGGTGCTGGTCGGCCGCCGTCGGAGGGGAAGCGCCGGAACACCGGCCGGGCGGGAAGCGTTGGACCGGGTGGTGCCGTAGCCGGCCCGGACCTCCCGTGCGGCGCGCAGAGCACCGCTTGGAGTGGATCCGTACCGTGACGCAGCAAGCTACCCCCACCCGTCCGGCCCCGCGCGGCAGGCTCCGCCGGGTGCTGCCGCTGCTGGTCACCGCCTGGCTGGTGCTGGAGATCTGGCTGCTGGTCCTGGTCGGCTCGTGGCTCGGCGGCCTCACCGTCCTGCTGCTGCTCATCGTGGGCGCCGTGACCGGCGGCTCGGTGATCAAGCGGGCGGGGCTGAAGGCGCTGTCGGCGGCGATCGAGCAGAGCAAGAACCCGCAGTCCCAACAGCCGCAGACCGGCACCAGCATGACGGTGCTGGCGGGCGTCCTGCTGATCGTCCCCGGCTTCCTGTCGGACCTGGTGGCCCTGACCCTGCTGTTCCCGCCCACCCGGGCGCTGTGGCGGGCGGCCGGGCGCCGGCTCGCCGACAAGGCGCTGCACAGCACCGTCGGCGTCGGCGCGGACCCGTTCGCGGACGCCGTGCGGCTGCAGGAGCAGCTGCGCATCCACCGCCCGGACGGCAAGGTGATCCAGGGCGAGGTGGTCGAGCCCGAGGCGGGCCCGCGCGGCCCGCAGGGCCCGGACACCACCTACCGCCCGCCGATCGCGGGCTGATTCCGACCGGTCGGCCTCCCCCGGGCGGCCGACCGGGCCACCCGGGAACGGACGGCCCGAGCAACGCCGACGAGGCCCGCCGACAACGCCGACGAACCCCGACCATGCCGACGAGGCCCGACAACGCGAAAGGGACCCTGGAAACCAGGGTCCCTTTTCGCGTCCTCCCCGCTCGGGGCGGGGACGAGGTCAGGCGCTCTTGCGGGTGTCCCGCGGGTGCACCGCGAGGTTCATCCCACCGGAACGGAGCACGGCCAGCCGCTCGGCCAGCACCTCCTCCAGCTCCTCCCGCGTCCGGCGCTCCATCAGCATGTCCCAATGGGTGCGCGTCGGCTTGGTCTTCTTCTCCTCCGGCTCGTCACCGTCGAGGAGTGCTGCCTCCTGGCCACAGAAGCGGCATTCCCAGACTGCGGGAATCTCCGCCTCGACCGAGAAAGGAACCTCGAATCGGTGTCCGTTCTGACATGCGTACTCGACGGTCTGGCGGGGAGCCAGATCGATACCACGGTCGGTCTCGTAGCTAGTGGCCCCGAGTCGCGTGCCGCGGAGAGCTCGCTCGCTCATGAATCGTGCCTCCCGGGCTTATGGCCCACAGGACTAGTGGTCGCTGTTCTTCGTCGTTCGGTCAACGCTCGGCTTCCGACGAAGATTCCCGTCCCGGGACATGCGTCGTCTGTAGTGCCGCCCCTGTTTGTACCCACCTGCGCCCGATTTGTCACATCTGGCCGGTGATATCACTCCAGGTGTCACCTATTTCACATCGGGCGATCGTGCGGACTTTCTGTGACGAGCGTACCGGGACGGGGTCCGACCGCGTTCGCCGCCCCCGATCCGGAGCCGGGAGGCCGGTCAGGAGATGGGACGCGAGCGGATCATCGGCTCGCCCTTGGCCAGGTCGACCGGGCGGGCCCGCGGGGCCGGCTCGACCGGTACGGCCAGTGGCGGGCGCTCCGGGCGGGGCGGCACCCCGGCGGCGGCCTCGGTGCGGGTGTCCCGGTGCGGCAGCAGGGCGATCACCGCCTCCCGCAGCTGGGCCGGGGCCTCGTCGTCCAGCGGGTCGACGGTGGCCGGCACCTGCAGCCGGACCGGGGTGCCGTTGCCGATCCGGGCGTAGCCGCGGCCGACCGGGGCGTGCGCGGCGGGCACGATGTCCAGCGGCGCGCCGAGCGCGGCGCGGCCGTCGTCCGGCCCGACCGGGCCGAGCAGCACCCGGGCCCGGGTGGTGGCGCGGACGGTCGGGGTGATCCGGTCGCGGGCCTCGACGTCGTCGGCGATGACCACGGTGACCCGGGCGGCCCGGCCGTGCCGCAGCGGGAGCTCCAGCAGGTCCTGCGGGTCGGGACGGCCCTCGGCCTGGGCGAGCTCGCTCAGCTCGGTCGGGTGGTCCAGCAGCAGCCACAGCGGCCGGGTGACGTCCTCGGGCGGGGCGGAGCCGGCGTGCCGGGCGGCGTTGAGCGCGGTGAGCCGGCGGTCGGTCTCCTGGACGGCCCACTCCAGGGCGGCCAGCGCGCCGTGCAGGCTGGTCTCCACGGTGTGCACCCCGGGCCGGTTCACCAGGCACGCGTGCTCCCCGGTGCCCGCACCGTCGACGACCACCAGGTCGGCGTACGGGAGGGCCTGCAGCGCGATCGAGCGGAGCAGGCTGGAGGTGCCGTAGCCGGTGACGCCGAGGGCCAGCAGGTGCGGCTCGGAGGAGCGCGGGCCGGTGCGCCAGACCACCGGCGGCTGCTGGACGGTCGTGCCGCCCCGGGTGACCGGGATGGTCCGGGCGGTGCCGTCCTCGTCGGTGAAGCCCAGCACGATCTCGCCGGGGGCGGTCACGAAGCGCTGGGCGATGATGTCGGCGGGCAGCGGGGCGAGGGCGGTGATCCGCAGCCGGTTGGACTCCTCGTCCCAGTCGAAGCGGTACTCCCGGGCCCGCCCGGCCTTGCCCTGGACGACCTGCTCGATCCGGGCCCGGGCGGCCGGCTCGGTGTCGGTGAAGTACGCGGGGTAGGTCAGGTCGAGCCGGGAGAGCCGGCCCTCGCCGTCGAACTCCCAGGAGTCGAAGGCCTTCTGGTAGCTGCCCTCGAAGTGGTACAGCGGGTTGGCGTCCTCGGGGCCGCACAGGTACGGGGTGAGCGCGGCGTAGAGGGCGCCGAGCTTGACGTCGGCGACGTCCGGCGTGGGCGGGGCGGGCGGCGCCTTGGGGGAGCGCCCGGCCCAGGCGGCGCTGGCCATCAGTGCGATCAGGGCGAACAGCAGGCCGTGCGGCAGCAGGTAGATGCCGACCAGCATCGCGGCGGTGAGGAACACCGTCGGGCCGCGGCGCTCCTTGGGGGTGGCCTGCCAGCGGGCCTTGGCCCAGGCGACGTGGTGGCGCATGCCGCGGCCGATGACGGAGAGCGGGGCGAACATGTCGGAGGCGTGGTCCCCGGCGGTCCGGGCGATCTCTCGGCCCTTGCTGAGGTGGCGGTGGAGCGGCATTCCTTTTGACTCCCCGGGTGGGACGGGTGGGGTGCGGGCGTGGGGTACGACGGGGCCCGGGGCGGTGGGATCCGCGCCCGGGCCGGTACGGGGGAGTGGCGGCGGCTAGAACCTGATGCCGCTGAGCAGGCTCGCGAGGCTGGCGCCGCCCGCGGTGATGCTGGGGGCGATCGACGAGCCGGCGACGTAGAAGCCGAGCAGGGCGCAGACGATGGCGTGGGAGACCTTTAGTCCGTCCCTGCGGAAGAAGAGAAAGGCGATGGTGCCGAACAAGACGATGCCGGAAATCGAGAGGATCACGTTGCGCTCCTCGGGAGGGGGGACAAGCGGGGGTGTTACGGAAAGTGCATTAATCGTGACAAAAAGTAATAGATGATGGAACGGTGCAAATGGGTGGTTCTGCCGTCCAATACCGTTCCGGAAGCCGGACGGCGGTATGCGAACCGGCCGGGGTGGGGGCCGGTTGCCGTGGGGATTCGGTGCGCGGAGGCATTCCCGCGGGGTGGGCGGGAAGTTTCCGGGGGGTCCGGGAAGTTCGCTCGAATGGCTGCGCGACCCGGGCGGCCGCGTGTCGTGGCGGGCCCGGGCCGTCATCCGGATCACGGACACGGCTGGCCCGCTCCGGCACCGGCCGCTACCGTGCCCTGGGCGCAGCCCGAGACCGCCCGACGAAATCGACCGGAAAGGCCGCCCACCATGACCGACGCCGCCAGCCAGCAGCCCGCCGACGCCCCCGACGCCGAGGTGATCGCGCTCGCCGGGAAGCTCTTCGACGCCGCCCGTGCCGGGGAGACCGACACCCTGGCCGCCTACCTGGACGCCGGCGCCCCGGCCGACCTCACCAACGACCGCGGCGACACCCTGGTCATGCTCGCCGCGTACCACGGTCACGCGGCCACCGTCGAAGCGCTGCTCCAGCGCGGCGCCGACCCGAACCTCGCCAACGACCGCGGCCAGACCCCGCTGGCCGGAGCCGTCTTCAAGGGCGCCGAGGACGTGCTCGCCGCCCTGCTGGCCGGCGGCGCCGACCCGCTCGCCGGCACCCCGAGCGCTCTGGACACCGCCCGGATGTTCGGCAAGGACGAGCTGGTCGCCCGGTTCGAGGCCCGCTGAGCGGAGATCGTAGGCTTTTCAACCATGGACACCACCGCGACCAAGGACACCGGCCTCGTCGAGTTCCGCATCACCGGCTTCGCCCACGCCGACGCCCAGGCCCTGTCGGCCGAGGTGCAGCAGGAGTACGTCCGGCGCTACGGCGACCCCGACTTCACCGAGATCCGCGCCGAGGACTTCGACGCGCCGGCGGGGCTGTTCCTGATCGCCTACCTGGACGGCCGCCCGGTCGCCTGCGGCGGCTGGCGGGCCAAGCAGGCCGGCCCGGACGGGCTGCGCGACGGCGACGCCGAGCTGAAGCGGATGTTCGTGGTGCCGGACGCCCGCGGTCGGGGCCTGGCCCGGGCGGTGCTGCGCCGGCTGGAGCAGACCGCGGTCGAGGCGGGACGCACCCGGTTCATCCTGGAGACCGGCACCGAGCAGCCCGAGGCCATCGCGCTCTACAAGTCCGAGGGCTACGCCGCGATCCGGCAGTTCGGCCTCTACAAGGACCACCCGCTGAACGTCTGCCTCGGCAAGGAGCTCGCCGCGGCGGTCTGAGCCGCCGCCCCGCCGGGTACGCTCCCGTCGCCCTGACGATGCCGAGGGGAGACGGGATGAGCCACCGAGCACCCGGAGCCGATCGGCTCCCCGCCCTGGCCGCGCCCGGCGGGGAGCTGGACCGGCTGGTCGGCGCGGGCGTGCGCACCGTCGGGGCGGGCGCGGTCTGGGCCGTCGGCGACGCCGGGGGCGCGCTCGGCGGCGGCAGCCACGGGGTGCTCGGGCAGGGCCCGTACGCGCGGCTGGTGCCCGGGCCGGACACGCTGTACGACCTCGCCAGCCTCACCAAGATCGTCGCGCTCTGGCCCTGCGCCGGCGTGCTGTGGCAGTCGGGGCGGCTGCCGCTGGACGAACCGCTCGGCCGCTGGTGGCCGCCGGCCGCCGGGCGCCCCGCCGGTGCGGTCACCGCCCGGCAGCTCCTCGCCCACACGGCCGGGATGCTCCCGTACACCCGCTTCGAGCAGCTCTACGGGCGCGACCGCGCGGCGATCCGGACCGGGGTGGTGGGTGCGCCACTGCACCGCGAACCCGGTACCGCCGTCGAGTACACCGACCGCGCCGCCGTGCTGCTCGCGTACCTGGTCGAGGACCTCGGCGGCGCGCCGCTGGACGCGCTCGCCGCGCGCTGGGCCTGGCACCCGCTCGGCATGGCGGACACCCGGTACGGGCCGCTCGACGCCGCGCTCGCCGACCGGACGGCGCCCACCGAGTACGACGAGCGGTCCGGCGGCCACCTGCGCGGCGTCGTCCACGACCCCTCCGCCCGGCTGCTCGGCGGGGTCTCCGGCAACGCCGGGGCCTTCTCCACCGCCCGCGACCTCGCCCGCTTCCTCACCGCGCTGCTCGCCCCGCTGCCCGGACTGCCGTGGGGCGGGCCGTGGACCGAGGAGTCGCTGCGCGAGCAGACCGGCGGACTGGAGCCGGCCCGCGGCCTGTCCTGGCTCTACGCCCCCGGCACCGAGCCGGCCGAGGGCACCTTCGTCCACTACGGCTTCACCGGCACCGGCTTCTGGGTCTCCCGGCGGCTCGGACGCTGGGCGCTGCTGCTGACCAACAAGGTGCACCACGACCGGGTCACCCAGCCGCTGACCGATCTGCGCAACGCCTACCGGCGAGCGGTGTTCGGCTGACCGGTCAGAGCAGGGTGCTCCAGTAGTACCAGAACCGGTTGAGCACCAGCAGCGCGATCACCGCCGCCCACAGCACCGGCAGCGCCCAGTGGTACCGGGCCGCCTCCCGCACCACCACCGCGAGGCGCGGACCCACCGGGAGCACGCCCGTGCGCAGGTTGTGCAGCGTGGTGTACCAGAACAGCGCCACCACCGTCGCCCACACCACCATGCAGTACGGGCACAGCGCGCCGATGTCGTACAGCGCCTGGTCGATCAGCCAGTGCACGAACACCACGCCCAGCGCGGTGCCCGCGTGCAGGCCCAGCCAGAACCAGCGCCGGTACGCGGCACCGGCGAGCAGCCCCGCCCCGATCGCCGCCAGGGCGCCGAACGCGGCCAGGCCCAGCAGCGGGTTGGGGAACCCGAAGACCTCCGCCTGCTCGGTGCGCATCACCGAGCCGCAGCTGATCACCGGGTTGATGTTGCAGCTGGGGATGTAGGAGGGGTTCTCCAGGATACGGAGCTTGTCGAAGGTCAGGACGGCCGAGGCGGCCAGCCCGAGCAGCCCGCCGAGGAACAGCAGGAGCGCGTAGGCCCGGCTCGCTCCGATCGGGGCCCGGCCGGCAGCGTCGGGAGCGGGACGGGAGAGGTGCACGGTGGTAGCGGCGGACATGGCAGCACACTCCGGTGGCTGGCTGGGAGGGGCCGGCCCGGCCGGGAATTCGGCCGGGCCGGTGGTGCCGTGCGGTGCGGTGCGAAGGGCCCGGCCTACTGCAGGCCGGCGGCCTGCTTGACCTGCGCGGTGAACTGCTCCGGCGTGACCACGGACTTGCCGGCGAACAGCGTCACCGGCTTGCCGTCCACCTTGACCGTCGGGGTGCCCGTCACCCCGCTGTCGTTGAACGCGTCGGCGACCTTCGCCGCCCACGGCGCGTACGTCTTGTCGGTGACCGCCTTCACGAAGGCGTCCGTCTTCAGCCCGGGCACCTGGCCGGCCAGGTCCAGGATGCGGTCGGTGTCGCCGAAGCCGTCCTCGCGCTCGTCCGGCTGGTTGGCGTACAGCACGTCGTGGAACTGCTTGAACTTGTCCACGCCCTCGTTCAGCGCGGCACCGGCCGCGGCCAGCGCGGTGCGCGAGCCCTTGCCGCCGAGGTTCTTGTCCAGGAAGGCCGCCAGGTGGAACTCCACCTTGACCTGGCCGTCCTCGGTGAGCTTCTTGACCGTCTCGCCGTTCGCCGCCTCGAAGTGCTTGCAGACCGGGCAGCGGAAGTCCTCGTAGACCTCCATGGTGTGCGGGGCGTCCGCCTTGCCGTACGTGATCACCGTGCCGTTCGGTCCGCTGGTGTTCGCCGGGACGACCAGCGGCGCCGAGGTCGCGGCCGCGGCGGCCTTGTCGTCCTTCTTCGACGCCGAGTTGATCGCGACGGCGGCACCGCCCGCGAGGGCGAGCACGGCGACGGCGGAGACCGTCACGACGATCCGCTGACGGCGCTTGGCGGTCTGCTGCTCGCGGCGCTGCGCCTCCTGGATCCGCTCACGGGCACTGATGCGCTTGGCCTGCTGCTTGCTGGGGGCCTGAGCCATGGGAAGTCAACTCCTGTACGCGGCGCGCGGGTGCGCGCGGGAAGCCGCACCGGGTGCGGCGGGGTCGGGGGAACGCGGGAGTCGTGCGCACTGCCTGCGGGCGTACCGGGGCCGGTGTCCGGCCGGGTACGGAAGGGATCGGCGTACGGGGATGACCCGGTACGGAAGCGATCAGCAGGCAGGCGCGAACGCGGGCGGGCCGCGTCGGGGTGCCGGGCTCAGCACCACGTCCTCGCGGCGCGGCCGCGCACGGTCCGACACCGGCAGCGGCATCCGCAGCACCGGGCGCGCCGGAGCCGGGACCAGCAGGACGAGCAGGGCACGCAGCGGCCGGGCCAGCGACTCGCGCAGCGCGCGCAGCGCCCGGGCCAGGCCCGACAGCGCCGAGTCGCCCAGGCGCAGCCAGGCGGCGGCGGCCAGCGCGATCACCAGGTGCACCAGCAGGAGCAGCAGTTGGGTCAGCGCCGGCGCCAACTGCCCGGCGTGGCCCAGCGGGCCCGAGAGCAGCGACCCGTCCATCGAACCGCCGCCGCAGACCAGCAGGTTCACCCCGCGAGCGGGGACCTGCCCGGAGAACACCGGTCCACAACCGGTCTGACCCAGGTTGAACGTGGTGTTGAGCAGCAGCTCGACCGGCACCATCACGGCGGAGATGTGCAGCATCCGACGCTCCGCGCCGGCCGGCACGGCCGCGACCAGGAAGACGACGGCGCAAGCCGAGGCCACCAGCGACAGCGGCAGCGGGCGGCCCGTGATGACCACCTGGCCCAACGCGGCCATCGGCACGGCGAGCGCGGTGAACACCGCGGCCCGCAGGGCCCTGGTCGCATGGCTGGAGGTCGTCACGCTCCGGAGTATGCCATGACGCTCACACCGCGCACGAGGGCGCATGGACCCTTGCGCTCCTGCTGACGAGCACTCAACCGGACGCGAATCATCGGACACGCCCTAACCTGGAAGCGTTCCCGGCGATTCTGTTCCCGGCGACCCCGGTGAGGGGATGGACGCGCATGGCGAAGCCCGAGACCACGGTGGGGCAGGTCCTGCTGGCCCGGATCGAGGCCCAGGCGGCCGTGCTGGCCGGACTGGACGACGCCGTGCGGGCCGACGAACCGGACGCGGTGCACCGGATGCGGGTCGCCTGCCGACGGCTGCGCAGCGCCCTGCGGACCTTCCGGCGGCTGTTCGCCCGCGGCGCGACGGACCGACTGGTCGCGGAACTGCGCTGGCTGGCCGCCGCCCTCGGCGGCGCGCGCGACCGCGAGGTGCTGGCCGAACGGCTGGCCGCCCAGGCCCGCGAGCTGCCCGCCGAGTGCGCGCCGGAGCGGGTCGCCGCCGCCCTGGAGAACTGGGGCGAGACCGAGTACCGCCGGGTCTGGCCCGAGGTGCTCGCCGCCCTCGACAGCCCCCGCCGCCGCGCCCTCGGCGACGCCCTGGCCGCCCTCCTCGCGCACCCGCCGCTGCGCCACCGCGCCGCCCGCCCCGCCCTGCCCGAGCTGTCCCGCATCGCCGCCCGCGAGCAGCGCCGCACGGCCGACCGCGTCCGGACGGCCCTCGCCGCCGGGCCCGAGGACCGCGACCGGGCCCTCCACGACGCCCGCAAGGCCGCCAAGCGGGCCCGCTACACCGGCGAGACCGCCGCCCCGGAGGCCGGCGCCCGGGCCGAGCGGTACGCGGAGCGGATGAAGGCCGTCCAGGAGGTGCTCGGCGAACACCAGGACGCCGTGGTCGCCGCCACCACCCTGGCCGCCGAGGCGCCCACCGCCGGCGAGCCCTTCGGCTACGGCGCCCTGTACGCCCGCCAGCTGGCCGCGCAGGAGACGGCGCGCGAGCGGCTGCCGGGCGTGTGGCGGCGGGCGGGCAAGCGGAAGCTGGCGCGGTTCAAGTAGCGGTTCGGGCGGCGTTCGGGAGCCGTGCGGCCGGGCGTGCTCGCGCTACCGGGGGCTGAGCCCCGCCGAGCGGGCCGCGTCGCGGAGCAGGTCGCGGAGCATCGGGGTGGTCAGGCGGCCGGTGTTCGTGTTGCGCGGGCTCACGTGGTAGCAGCCGTAGAGCCGCAGGGGCGGGCCGCCGTCCCGGGCGGGGAGGACGGCCTGGGCGGCGTGGCCGAAGGCGGGCCGGGGGCGCGGGAGCTGCCAGCCGGCGTCCGCGATCACCGGCAGCAGGGCCTGCCAGGCGAAGCCGCCGAGGGCGACCACGGTCCGTACGGTCGGGCGCAGCAGCTGCAGTTCGCGGGTGATCCAGGGGCGGCAGGTGTCGCGTTCGGCGGTGCTGGGCTTGTTGTCGGGCGGGGCGCAGCGGACCGGGTCGGTGATCCGCACCCCGTACAGCTCCAGGCCGTCGCCGTGGCGGACGGACTCGGGGCGGTTGGCCAGCCCGAGCTCGTGGAGGGCCGCGTAGAGCAGGTCGCCGGAGGGGTCGCCGGTGAAGATCCGGCCGGTGCGGTTGGCGCCGTGGGCGGCGGGGGCGAGGCCGACCAGGACGAGCGGGGCGTCGGGCGGGCCGAAGCCGGGGATGGGGCGGGCCCAGTAGTCCCAGTCCAGGTAGGCGCGGCGTTTGGTCCGGGCGGTCTCCTCGCGCCACTCGACCAGGCGGGGGCAGGCCCGGCAGCCGGTGACCACCCGGTCGAGCGCCGCGAGTCCGCTGGCGCGGGCGGCGGCCTCGGCGGGGTGGTGGGAGTCGCGGGGATCGTCGGCGGGGGACTGCGGGGCGGCCACGGTCGGCATGGCTCCGATCGTAGGGCTTCCAGGCCCTCGGGCGTCCGGGCGTTTCGTCCCGTTCCGATCGGGTTCGACCCGGTCGCGGCCGGGCAGACGTAGCGTGGAGGAAGCAGTTGCTCCGGCGGCCCCCGGCCCAGGCCGGGCCCGGCGGTGGTCGGAGGCTCCGGTGTGCGCAGGCCGCGAGGAGGCCGCGATGATCGTCGATGCGGTGCTGGGGGTCCTCGGGGGACTGGTCGGACTGGGGGCGATCTGGGCGAGCCTGAGCATCAGGGTGGTCCAGCAGTTCCAGAAGGGCGTGGTGTTCCGCTTCGGCAAGGTGCGCGACGAGGTGCGCCAGCCCGGGCTGGTGGCGTTGGTGCCGATCGCGGACCGGCTGCGCCGGGTGAACGTGCAGATCGTGACGATGCCGATCCCGGCGCAGGAGGGCATCACCCGGGACAACGTGACCGTGCGGGTGGACGCGGTGGTCTACTTCCGGGTGGTGGACCCGGTGAAGGCGACGGTCAACGTCCAGGACTACAACTTCGCGATCTCCCAGGTCGCGCAGACCTCGCTGCGCTCGATCATCGGCAAGAGCGAGCTGGACGACCTGCTGGCCAACCGCGAACCGATCAACCAGGGGCTGGAGTTGATGATCGACAGCCCGGCGCTCGGGTGGGGCATCGAGATCGACCGGGTGGAGATCAAGGACGTCGCGCTGCCGGAGTCGATGAAGCGCTCGATCGCCCGCCAGGCCGAGGCCGAGCGGGAGCGGCGCGCGCGGATCATCACGGCGGACGGCGAGTACCAGGCCTCGGAGCGGCTGTCGGAGGCCGCGGCGGTGATGAGCTCGACCCCGACCGCGCTCCAACTGCGGCTGCTGCAGACCGTGGTGGAGGTGGCGGCGGAGAAGAACTCGACGCTGGTGCTGCCCTTCCCGGTGGAGCTGCTGCGGTTCCTGGACAGCGCGACCGAGGTGCAGCAGCGCAACCTGCTGACGACCGCCGCGGTCGCCGCCGGGGCGAAGGCCGTGGAGGAGGCGGTGGAGAGCGGGGAGGTCCCCGAGGAGGAGCTCGACCAGGAACCGCCCCGGCACGAACTGCCGCCGTTGGACGAACTGTTGGAGCACTCGCCGCTGGAGGGCGCGGCGTCGCCGGACGGGCGCTCCGAGCACGGCGCCGGTACGAAGCCGGACACGGAGGCGGGCGCGAAGCCGGACGCGGCGTCCTGAGAGGTGGCGTCGGCAACCCGCCCGCAGCACGATGGACAGGGGGAGGAAGCCAGGTCAGGAGGCGGACCATGACCAAAGCCAGCGACATCATGCACCCGGGCGCGGCGTGCATCCGCGAGCACGAGACGCTCGCCGCCGCCGCCCGGATCATGCGGGAACGCGACGTGGGCGCCCTGCCCATCTGCGGGCCGGGCAACAAGCTGCTGGGCATCGTGACCGACCGCGACATCGTGCTGCGCTGCGTCGCCGAGGGCCGTGACCCGGCGTCGGTGACGGCGGGGGAGCTGGCGCAGGGGCGGCCGATGACGGTGGAGGCCGACGAGGACTGCGAGCAGGTGCTGCGGGTGATGGAGCAGTACCAGGTGCGTCGGCTGCCGGTGATCAACCACCCGGAGCACGAGCTGGTCGGCATGATCAGCGAGGCGGACATCGCGCGCGGTCTGCCGCAGGCCCGGCTGGCCGAGTTCGTGTCGGCGGTCTGCGCGGAGGAGGCCCCCACCAAGGCCGCCCTGGACTGACGCCGCCGCACGCACGCGAGGGCAGCGGTCCCCATCCCGGCGAGGGTGGGGACCGCGGCCGTGTCGCAGCCGTCGGACCGCCGGAGCCGTCAGACCGCCGGGGCGGAGCGGCCGTGGGCCTGCAGGGAGAGGTCCTGCCAGTCGCCCCAGGTCTTGAGCCGCTCGGCATAGGCCTGCTGGAGCATCGGGTACCCCTGGGTGCCGAAGAACACCCGCAGCGGCGGGTTCTCGGCGTCGGCGAGCTTCAGCAGGGCCTGGCCGGCGGCGGCCGGGTCCCCGACGTCGAGCGACTGCGCGTTCGCGGCGAAGGCGGCGCGCAGACCGTCGTAGAGCGGGTCGGGCTCGGCCCGGACGGCGGAGGCGATCGCGTCGGTGGCGTAGCTGCCGGGCTCGACGATGGTCACCTTCACGCCGAACCCGGCGACCTCCTGGGCGAGGGCCTCGCTCAGGCCCTCCAGCGCCCACTTGGAGGCGCAGTACCCGCCGCCGAGCGGGAACGCGGCGACGCCGGCCACCGAGGAGACCTGGATGATGCGGCCGGAGCCCTGCGCCCGCAGGTGGGGCAGCACGGCCTGGACGACCGACAGCGGGCCGAAGAGGTTGGTGTCCAGCTGGTCGCGCAGCTGCTCCTCGGAGAGCTCCTCGACGGCGCCGGACAGCCCGTACCCGGCGTTGTTCACGATGACGTCGAGCCGGCCGAAGTGCGCCCGGGCCTGCTGCACGCAGCGGTGGACGGCGGCCCGGTCGGTGACGTCGAGCGGCAGCGGGAGCACCGCGTCCCCGTGGGCGGCGACCAGCCCGGCGAGGTCCTCGGCGTTCCGGGCGGTCGCGGCCACCCGGTCGCCGCGGGACAGCGCAGCCTCGACGAAGGCGCGGCCGAGGCCGCGGGAGGAACCGGTGACGAACCAGACCTTGCTCATGCTTCTGCTCCATTGATCCGATGACTTGGTGCGGGCATCAAGACACCGGCGGGCGCGCGGGTGTGACACGCCCGGGCTACCCCAGGGCGTAGACGGCGGTGGCGTGGGCGGCGGGCTCCTCGGCGCCGTTCGTGCCGTCGGTGCCGTCGGCTCCCCGGGTTCCCTCGGGAGTGAGGGTGATGTCGAGGAAGGCGATCCGGCGCCCGAGCTTGGTGATCCGGGCGTGCACCAGGACGTCCCGGGCGAGGACGGCCCGCTGGAAGGTGGTGGACTGCTGCACGGTGGTCATCGGGCCGAAACCGCCGCGGGCCGCCGAGAGGGCGATCACGCAGGCGGTGTCGGCGGCGGCCATCAGCGCCTGGCCGGACAGCCCGCCGCCCTCGCGGGCGAGCCGGTCGGACCAGGGCAGGCGCAGGACGGCGTGGCGCTCGCCGGTCTCGGCGGTCGACAGGCCCAGGGCCTGCACCCAGGGGGCGAAGTGGTCGGCCAGGAGCTTGTCCGCCTCGGCGGTGGTGAGGGTCATCGCGCCATCGTGACGGGGGTGTTGGCGCGGTGTCAGGAGGTCAGACCCTTCCCAGGGTGTCGAGGTGGCGGCGGAGCACCGCGCGCAGCTCGTCCGGGCCGATCAGGTCGGGGTGCTGGACGGCCTGCAGGGTGAGGCCGTCGAGGAGGGCGGAGAGGCGGCGGGTCTCGAGGGCGAGGTCCAGTCCGGGGGCCAGGGCGCCGGTGCGGTCGGCCCCGGCCAGGACGCGCCGGACCAGGTCGTCCAGGCCGGACTGCATCTCGGCGGCGCGGGCCCGGAGTTCGGGGCGGGTGCGGGCGGCGGTGACGAAGGAGAGCCAGAGCGCGGACTCCTCCCGGCGCTCGGTGTCCAGCGGGAGGGTCTCGGCGAGCAGTCGTACGGTCCGCTCGCGCCGGTCGGTGCCGGCGGCCGGGGCCGGGTCGAGCAGGACGCGGGCGTGGGTGCGGATCCGGCCCTCGATCCGGCGGGCCAGCTCCTTCATCGCGAAGAGCATCAGCTCGGAGCTGCCGGCGAAGTAGTGCCGCACCGAGCCGATCGCGAGTCCGGCCTCGTCGGCGACGTTGCGCAGTGAGGCGTGCTCCAGGCCCTCCCGGGCCGCGACGCGCAGGACGGCGTCGGCGACGGCCTGGCGGCGTTCCTCGGGGTCGACGATCTTCGGCATGTTGCCGTTATAGCACGGGCGAGCTAAATTGCTGATTTAGCACGACCGAGCTATAAAAAATCCGGGGAGCAGGGATGAACAACTGGGTGCACGTGGCGCTGATCGGCGCGGTGGTCGTCATGGTGGTGGTCCGTCGGCTGCGTGGTGAGCCGCTCAACGCGCGGGACCTGTTCGCGCCGCCGGTGGTGCTCACCGGCCTCGGCCTGTGGGCGCTGTGGCAGCGGCACGGCCTCGGCGCGGGCGACCACGCCTGGGTCGCGGGCGGCGCCCTGCTGGGCGTCGCCCTCGGGGCGGTGCGCGGCGCCACCATCCGGGTGCACGAGCGCGGGGGCGTGCTGTGGCAGCGCTACACCGGCTGGACCCTCGTGGTCGCCGCGCTCTCCCTGGCGGTGATGGCCGGCTTCGCCCTGGTCGCCGAGCACTTCGGCCTCGCCCGGGACGCCCGACCGGTCCAACTGTCGATCGGGGTCGGCTTCCTGGGGGAGGCGCTGGTCGTCGGCGGGCGCGCACTGGCCTCCGGCGTCCCGTTCGCGCCGGAGCGGCGCGGCTTCGACCGCCGGTCCGGGTGACTCGCCGGGCGACTGGTCACCGCTCGCGGCGCAGCTCCCGGGCGATGAGCTCGGCCAGGTGCAAGGCCTGGCGGCCGTCGGCGAGTTGGGCGATCTGGGTGCGGCAGCTGAAGCCGTCCGCCAGCACCACGGTGTCCGGTCCGGCGGCCCGGAGCTCGGGCAGCAGGACGCGCTCCGCGATCGCCTCGGACACCTCGAAGTGGCCTTTCTCGAAGCCGAAGTTGCCCGCCAGGCCGCAGCAGCCGGAGTCCAACACCCGGTTGTCCAGGCCGAGTCGGGCCTCCACCCGGCGGTCGGCGGCGCTGCCGAGGACGGCGTGCTGGTGGCAGTGGGTCTGGGTGACGGCGTCCAGCGGGATGCGGGGGAGCGGGGCGTCCGGGGCGTACTCGTCGAGGAACTCCGCGAAGGTGCGGGTGCGTTCGGCGAGCGGGCGGCCGTCCGCACCGAGCAGCCGGGGCAGGTCCTCGCGCAGGGTGGCGGTGCAGCTCGGGTCCAGGCCGACCACGGGGGTGTCGGCCGGGAGCCCGTCCGCCGCCAGCACTCGCAGGCTGCGCCGCAACACCCGGCGGGCGGTGCCGAGTTGGCCGGTGGAGTGCCAGGTGAGGCCGCAGCAGACCGGGCCGGACGGCAGCCGGACGTCGAAGCCCAGGTGCTCCAGCACCTCGACGGCCGAGCGCAGCACGTTCGGCTGGAGGTGGTCGGAGAAGGTGTCCGGCCACAGCAGCACCGGACGCCCGCCCGCCGGGGCCGGCCCGTCCGGACCGGCGCTGCCGGCGCGGTGCCGCCGGAACCAGGCGGTGAAGGTCTCCGGCGGGAAGACCGGCAGCACGCGGCGCGGGTCGATCCCGCCGAGGTGCTTGAGCAGCCCGCCGAGCGGCGAGCGGGCCAGCGTGTTGGCGGCCCCCGGCGCGAGCGCGACGGCCCGCAGCCAGAGCGGCAGCCAGCCCATCGAGTAGTGCGAGAGCGGGCGCGGGCGGCGCCGGTAGTGCTGGTACAGGAACTCGGCCTTGTAGGTCGCCATGTCGACGTGGACCGGGCAGTCGCTCGCGCAGCCCTTGCAGCTCAGGCAGAGGTCCAGTGCCTCCCGGACCTCCTCGGACCGCCAGCCGTCGGCAATCGTCTCCCCGCGCAGCATCTCGGCGAGCAGCCGGGCCCGCCCCCGGGTGGAGTGCCGCTCCTCGCCGGTGGCCATGTAGCTCGGACACATCACCCCCGTGGTCGGGTCCACGCACTTGGCGACGCCCACACAGCGGTGCACCGCCCTGACCAGGCTGCCGCCGTCCTGCTCGTACGGGAGGGTGAGCGGTAGCGGGCGGCGTGGGGCGGTGACGAAGCGCAGGTCGGCGTCGAGCGGGCGGGGGTCGACGATCGCGCCCGGGTTGAGCAGGTTCTCCGGGTCCCAGATCCGCTTGAACTCGCCGAACAGCCCGATGATGTGGGCCGGGTACATCCGCGGCAGCAGCTCGGCCCGGGCCTGCCCGTCGCCGTGCTCGCCGGAGAGCGAACCGCCGTACGAGACCACCAGATCGGCCGCCTGCTCCATGAACTCCCGGAAGACCAGCACCCCGTGGGGCTCGTCCAGCGGGAAGTCGATCCGCAGGTGCACGCAGCCCTCGCCGAAGTGCCCGTACGGGACGCCGCGCAGGCTGTGCCGGCGCAGCAGCGCGCGCAGGTCCCGCAGGTAGTCGCCGAGCCGCTCGGGCGGGACGGCGGAGTCCTCCCAGCCGGGCCAGGCCTCGCCGCCCCCGGGCAGCCGGGTGACGATCCCGGCGCCCGCTTCCCGGACGGCCCACAGCCCGCGCTGCTCGACGGGATCGGTGACCAGGGCGACGGCGGCGGAGTGCTCGCGCCGTACCGCGTCGGCGAGTTCGCGGGCGGCCTGGTAGGCCTCCAGCGGGGTGGCGCCGCCGGTCTCCAGGAACAGCCAGCACTCGCCCGCGGGCAGCCGGTCCAGCGCGCGCGGGCGCGGGCCGGCCGCGAGCAGGGCGGCGATCAGGTCGGCCGACATGCCCTCGGCGGTCAGCGGCCGGTACGGCAGCAGCGCGGGGACCGCGTCGGCGGCGGCGCCCTCGTCGGGGTAGCCGGCCACCACCAGAGCCCGCGCCGGGGGGTCCTCGACCAGGCGGACGGTGGCGCCGAGCACCAGCGCGCAGGTGCCCTCGGTGCCGGTGAGCGCCCGGGCGAGGTCGTGGCCGTGCTCGGGCAGCAGCGCGTCCAGCGGGTAGCCGGAGGTGCGGCGCGGCAGCCGGGGCATGCCCTGGCGGATGGCGGCGAGGTTGCGGTCGGTGAACTCCTGGAGCTGCCGGTGGAGTTCACCGACCCTCCCGGGCACCTCGCGCAGTGCCGCACGCTCCCCGGCCCCGAGCCGGCCGCCGACGGTCAGCTCGGTGCCGTCCGCGAGCAGCAGCTCCAGCCGCTCGACGTTGTCGGCGGTGCGCCCCCAGACGAGCGAGTGCGAGCCGCAGGAGTCGTTGCCGATCATGCCGCCGACGGTGCAGCGGCTGTGCGTGGACGGGTCGGGGCCGAAGCGCAGCCCGTACGGCTCGGCGGCGCGCTGGAGGTCGTCCAGGACGGTGCCGGGCTGCACGCGCGCGGTGCGGGCGTCCGGGTCGATCTCCGGCACCCCGCCGAGGTGGCGGCGGAAGTCCAGCACCACCGCGCCCGGGCCGATCGCCTGCCCACCGATGCTGGTGCCCGCCCCACGAGCCACCACCGGCACCCGGTACGTGCGGCACAGCGCCAGCGCGGTGCGCACGTCGTCCGGGTCGGCGGGCTTGACCACGCCGAGCGGCAGCTGCCGGTAGTTGGACGCGTCGTGGCTGTAGACGGTCCGCTCGGCGGTGCCGAAGCGCACCTCCCCGCGCAGCACGGCGCCCAGCTCACGGGCCAGTTCGGCCCCGGGTACGGCGGACGGACGGCTCACGGGGGACCTCCGGGCGGCACGGCGACATGGCTCCGCCGATGATCCCAGCCGGGGCCCCGTCCGGGTGCCGGGCATGACGGGGGTACCGCCAACGGAGTGTCGTGCGGCGCGCTCGGGTCACCTCCGCCCGGGTCACCTCCGCCCGGGTCACCTCCGCCCGGGTCACTTCCGTCCGGTGAGCGTGCCCTTCGCGATGTGGGAGAGCTTGGCGACCTCGAACGCCGGGTAGGCGCCGCCCGCCAGCAGGGAGAACTTGATGCCCTCACGGCCTCCCGGCCGGCGGTGCCCGGGCGGCTGGAAGCGGCGGTGGTGCTCGGCGGCGCGGTGGAAGAACTGCGGCCGCTCGGCGCGGGTGACGCAGCCGGCGAGGTCGAAGACGAACAGGTAGTGCCGGATCATCCGGACGAACAGCGCGTCCCGCACCGCGTACAGGTGCGGCTGGTCCTCCAGCAGGGCGAAGCTGCGCTCGTACTGCTCGAAGAGGTCGAAGACGCTGCTGCCCGGCCCGCCCGCCGGGTGGACGGTCTCCCGGCGGCGCAGCTGGACGCACTCGCGCGGCAGCACGGCCGCCTTCCGCGCGCCGAGCAGGGCCGCGTGCACGACGGGGACCTCCTCGTAGCGGCCGGCCGGGAAGGCGAGCTCCAGCTCCTCCCAGTGGCCGCGGCGGATCAGCCGGTCCCAGATCAGCGGCGGTGCGCCGAACAGCGCGGGCCGGTCGAAGGGGGCGAACACCTCGGGGCCGGCCTCGGCGAGGAGCGCCTCGGCCCCGCCCGGCCAGTCCCGGTCCTTGTGCCGTCGGGAGTGGCCGTACAGCAGCACGTCCACCGGGCCGGTCTGCTTGAGCCGGTCGGCGAGCGTCTGGAGCGCGTCCCGGGGCAGCAGGTGGTCGGCGTCGAGGAACAGCAGGTACTCGCCGCTCGCCCGGGCCGCCCCCGCGTTGCGGGCCACTCCGACCCCGACCGCCGCGTTCAGGTGCAGCGCGGTCACCCGCGGATGCCGCGCCGCGTACGCGTCGGCGAGCCCGCCCGCGGTCTCGGGGGAGCGGTCGGCGACCACGATCACCTCGACGTCGGCCAGGGACTGCGCGAGCAGCGAGTCCAGGCAGTCGGCGAGCTGTTCGTGCTGGTCGTAAGCGGGGAGCACGACGCTGATCAGGGGTGAGGGCATGACGCCGGAGCGTAAGAGGGTCCGCGAACCGTGGCAAAGCCCTGACGGTGTGTAATTCCGAGCAATTGGCGGCAAATCGTACGGCCGTCCGCCATATCTTCACGCGGCCTTCCGGTCGCGTCCACGTCAGGCGGCGGTGCCGCTCGGTCGTGTGCCGACAAGGCCGCCGGCCCACGACGCGGGTGCGTCGTGGGCCGGGGTGCCGGAAGCGTCGAGTTGACGGGTCGGCTCAGTACCAGTGGTGCGCCTGCCAGAACGACCAGGCGGCGCAGGGGCTGCCGTAGCGGGTGTTCATGTAGTTGAGGCCCCACTTGATCTGGGTGGCCGGGTTGGTGCGCCAGTCGGCGCCCGCGGAGGCCATCTTGGAGCCGGGCAGGGCCTGGACCAGGCCGTAGGCGCCGGAGGAGGCGTTGACGGCCAGCGGGTTCCAGCTGCTCTCCCGGAACACGATGTTGCTGAAGCACTGCAGCTGGCCGGCCGGGACGATCTGCGCGGCGATCTGCTGCGGGGTGCCGGAGTAGGTGGTGGCGAGGCTCTGGCGCTCCTGCGAGCGGGAGGCGGCGGCCTCGGCGTCGGCCTTCGCCTTGGCGTCCGCCTGGGCCTTCGCCTCGGCCTCGGCTTGCGCCTGGGCTGCCGCCTGGGCTGCCGCCTGGGCGGCGGCGTCCGCCGCGGCCTTGGCCTGGGCGGCCTGGGCCTCCTGGGCGGCCTGCTGGGCAGCGGCAGCGGCAGCGGTGTCAGCCTGGGCCTGGTCGGCGACCGGCTTGCCGTCCACCGACACGGCGGCCGCGGGGGTGGCGGCCTCGACGGTGTTCCCGGACTGCGGGATGGCGAGGGCGGCGGTGGCGGCGCTCGCGACCACGAGGGTGGCGACGCCGGTGATCAGGGAGTTGCGGCGGGCATGGCTGAGCTGCATGAAGCGGGCGTTCCTTCTCCGTCGGGGCCCGCGCCGGTGGTGCCGGACGCGGGGCATCGCGCGGGCTCCGGGCGGGCGGGGCCCGCGCGGCCGTCCGGGAGACGGCCGTGGCGCCCCGGCGGAAGCGGCGGGGCGGGCGGGCTGCGCGGCGGATCGGACCGGTCGCGCTGCCTTGGCGACGGGCCATTCTTTGCAGGGCGCGGGACGGGCCGCAAAGGCAGTCGCTACTACGCCGCGTAGTGGCTGTGGGGCGGCCGCGACGCCGCGTGCGGCGGGGTTTCGGGCGAAATGTCCGACTTGTGCATTTGCGGCTCGCGGAGCGGCTCGGCGGACGGAAGAAATGGTCGGATGGGGCCGTGGCCTGGCTTCTTCAGGTCTGCCGCAGCGGCGCGGGGCGTGGTCCGGGCCCGGGCGGGGCGGCCCGGCGGTGCCCGCACGGGGCCGGACCACTATCGAGGGCAGTAGATGCCGAACCCCGTGTGGGCGGCCTCACATGTCGGGCGGGCCGACTTCGGCGCAGCGTGACCGGACGGTCACGGCTCCGGAGGCCGGGAGGGGAGCGGGCGCGACTCCTCCTCTTCCTGCTCCGCCGCGGTCGGGACGAGGTCGCGGGCCAGCAGGGTGGCGCCGGCGACGGCTCCCGGCATGGCGGGCACCGTCACCAGTGGCACCAGGAAGGCCAGCACCAGCGGCGTGCCGAAGCCCAGGGCCAGCCCGAGCCGGGCGCGGAGCAGCCGGATCCGCTCGCGCTGCGGCACCCCGCGCCGCTGCAGGGCGACGGCCGTCAGCTCGACGGTCAGGAAGAAACCGGACACCAGGAACCCCAGCGCCGGGACCACCGTCTGCCCGACCACCGGGATGAACCCGCAGGCGAACAGCACCGCGCCGAACGCCGCCACCCGGGCCAGCACGGACAGGCTGTCGCGCACCGCGATCAGCAGTTCGCGCCAGAGCGGGGCGTCCGGCGGGGAGGGCGCGCCTCCCTCGGTCTCGTCGACCTTGGCGCAGAGCGCCTCGTAGAAGGGCTGTCCGACCAGCAGCGTGACGGCGGTGAAGGTGAGCACGGAGAGCAGCAGGCCGCCGCCGAAGACGACCGCCGCGAGCGCGTCGCGCAGCAGGGTCCGCCAGGGCGAGCCCCAGTGCTCGGCGAACGGGGTGGCCCAGCCGGCGATGTCCTGGGACCAGGCGCCGAGGAAGACGAGCGCGACGACGTAGCCGGCCAGGGCGAGCAGCGCCGGCAGCATCCCGAAGCCCCACCAGCGGCCGTGCCGGCCCACCCACCGCTGGCCCTCGACCAGGTACTTCATCCCCGCCACAAGATCCCGCATGGGCGATCACCTTAGGGTGTCCGCACCCGGAACCCGACATTGCCGTGTTCCTGCCAGTTTCGACCGGCAAGGTCGGACCTCTCCTGCCGCGGCCCCTCGCCGGGCCACTCTCGGTCTCCCCCCACTGCAAGGAGGAGCCTGATGAGGCGTCAATTCGGCAGAGTCATAAGCCTGCTGGCCGGTCTGGTGCTCGGCGCCGGCGCGCTCGTGCTGCCCGCCGCGGCCTCGCCCGCGCCGTCGCCGACCGTGGTCGGCGGCACGCGGGCGGCGCAGGGCGAGTTCCCGTTCATGGTCCGGCTCTCGATGGGCTGCGGCGGCGCGCTCTACACCCCGCAGATCGTGCTCACCGCCGCCCACTGCGTCGACGGCACGGGCGCGAACAGCAGCATCACGGCCACCTTCGGCGTGGTCGACCTGCGCAGCGGCAGCGCGATCAAGGTCCGTTCCTCGTACGTCTACCAGTCGCCGGCCTTCACCGGCGCCGAGAACGGCGACGACTGGGCGCTGATCAAGCTGGCCTCGCCGGTGAACAGCAGCCAGGTCAGCACCCTGCCGATCGCCACCACCAGCGCCTACGACAGCGGCACCTTCACCATCATGGGCTGGGGCGCCGCGCGCGAGGGCGGCGCCCAGCAGCGGTACCTGCTCAAGGCCACCGTGCCGTTCGTCGACGACGCCGCCTGCGCGGGTGCGTACCCGGGCCTGAACGAGGCCGGCTCGCTCTGCGCGGGCTACGTCGACCAGGGCGGCGTGGACACCTGCCAGGGCGACTCCGGCGGCCCGATGGTGCGCAAGGACGCCGCCGGGCGCTGGATCCAGGTCGGCATCGTCAGCTGGGGCAACGGCTGCGCCCGCGCCGGCTACCCGGGCGTCTACACCCAGGTGAGCACCTACGCGGCCGACATCGCCGCGGCGGCGGCCGGCCTCTGAGGCCCTGAGCATCTGGGTATCCGAGCCTCTGAGCCCCGGAGCCCCTGAGTGTTCGAGCCGGTACGGCAGGACCGGCCACCACACCCGCAGGTGGTGGCCGGTCCTGCCGCGCGCTTCGGGCCAGGCGCCGATCGGCCCACTCCGTGTGGCGTGCGCCGTGGTGCGGCGGTTGGCTGAGAGCGCGCCGTCAGGATGTGCGCACCGTGAGCGAACGATCGCCCGGTCCGGCGCCGCCATGACGCCCGCGTTCCGGCTGTTCCAGGTGGCGCCGGGCGGCAGCCTCACGCTGAACCGGGTGAGCCTGTCCGGCGGGAACCCCGGTAGCGACGGCGGCGCCGTGCCGGGCTGCGTGAACTGATCCGCAGCAGCTGTGCCCGGGCTGGGTCCGCCCCGCCCGGGCCTTCACCCGCGCAGCCATTCCCGGGCCCGGCGCTGTTCGCGGGCGATGCGGCCGGTGGTGCCGGCGGGCAGCCGGGCGAGCAGGGTGGTGGCGGCGCCGGGGTGGCCGGCGCGGGCGAGGGCGCCGGCGAGGCGGGCGGTGACCAGGGTGTGGTCACGGGGTTGGGCGGCCGGGTCGAGGAGGGTCAGGGCGGCCTCCAGGCCGGCCGCCGCGGTGCGGGCGTGGGCGCGGCGGCCGGTGTGAACGGCGAGGTCCCGGTGGCAGGTGCCGTGCGCGACGGTCAGGACCAGGTCGGCGCGTCCCGACCAGGGGGTCGGCTCGCCGCAGCGCCGCGCGGCCTCGGTGAGTCTGCGGGCGTCCGCGAGCGCCGCGCGGACCTGCGGTGCCTCGCCGACCAGCGCGTGGGCGTGCGCCTTGGCGACGGCGGCCCAGGCCCGGATCCCCGGCAGGGGCGGGGCGGCGGCCCGGGCGGCCTCGGCCAGGGCGAGGGCGGTGGCCGGGTCGCCGTTCCACCAGTGCAGGGTGCTCTGCCGGGCGAGCAGGGCGGCGGCGGTGGCCCGGTCGCCGGTCGCGCGCGCCCAGTCCAGCCCGGTCGCGTACCAGCTGAGCGCGCGGGTGCAGCGGTCGCCCTCGAAGTGGGCCCAGCCGGCGAGTTCGGCGTACTGGGCGGCGAGCGAGCGGACGGTGGCGAGGCTCTCGCGGGGGGCGGTGTGCTGCCAGCCGGCCAGGGTGCGGGCGTGGTGCTCCAGGACGGCGGTCAGCTCCTCGCCGCCGATCCGGCCGGCGGCGGCGCGGTAGCCGGTGAGCAGATGGGCGAGAACCTCGACGGTGGCGGCGTTCGGTGGGGCGGTGCCGGCGGCGAGCGGCGGCCGGGTGGCGGCGGAGAGTTCGCCGAGGCGTTCGCGCTCCTGCCGGACGGTCTGCCACAGCTCGGCCAACTCGCCCCCGGCGAGCAGGAGTTCGTCGGCCCGGGCGGGCATTCCGGGCGGCGGCCAGCGGAGGGCGTTCTCCACCCGGCTGATCAGCGAGTTGTGGTAGCCGAGCAGTCGGCCGAACTCGGTCTGGCTGAGGCCGCGGGCCTCGCGCCAGTGGCGCAGCCGGCGTCCGAAGCGCAGGCGTGCGGACTCGGGTTCGGTCCGGGGCTGGGGCGGCGGGGGTGAGGTGGGGGCGGGTAGGGGCGGCACGGGGTCTCCCGGGGAGGGTGGGGGAGCGCTCGTGGGGGAGCGCCATGCCCAGGTATCCCCTTTGACGTGCCATGGTCAAACTGGCGCCTCGGTCGGACCGGGCGGGACGGCCCGGACACGGCACCGGGCGGGACGGCCCGGAAGCGGGACCGGGCCCGGGAGCCTCCGCAACGGCTCCCGGGCCCGGCGTTCACGCGCGGTGCGGGACGGGTCAGGATCCCGCCGCCACCGCGGCCCGCCGACGTCGGCCCACCACGGCCGAGGCCGCGAGCACGATCGCCGCGGCGACCAGCGACAGGTACATCTGCTTGCGCCCGTCCTCGTCGGTGAACATGTACGCCATGACGAACCCGATCATGCCCATGGCCGTCCAGGTCAGGTACGGGTACAGCCACATCTTGACGGTGTGCCGCTCGGGCATCTCCCGCTCGATGATCTTGCGCATCCGCAGCTGGGTGGCGCAGATGACCAGCCAGACGAAGAGCGCGACCGCGCCGGAGGAGTTCAGGAGGAACGCGAACACCGTGTCCGGCGAGGTGTAGTTGAAGAACACCGCGATGAAGCCGAAGACCACCGAGGAGAGGATGGCCACCCGCGGCACGCCGCGGTCGGTCACCTTCGCGAAGGCCTTGGGGGCGTCGCCGCGCTGGCCGAGCGAGAAGGCCATCCGGGAGGCGGTGTACATGCCCGAGTTGAGGCAGGAGAGGACGGCCGTCAGCACGATCACGTCCATCACCTGGCCGGCGCCCGGGATGCCGATGTGGTCCAGCACCGCCACGTACGGGCTGGCCTTGACCTCGGCGGAGTCCCACGGCAGCAGGGTGACCACGAGCAGGATCGAGCCCAGGTAGAAGATGCCGATGCGCCAGATCACGCTGTTGGTGGCCTTGGTCACCGCCTTCTGCGGGTCCTCCGACTCGCCGGCGGCCAGGGTGACGATCTCGCTGCCCATGAAGGCGAAGACCACGGTGAGCATGCCGGTGAACACCGCGCCCACCCCGTGCGGCAGGAAGCCGCCGTGGCCGGTCAGGTTGCTGGCGCCGACGGTGTGGGTGCCGGGCAGCAGGCCGAAGGCGGCCAGCGTGCCGATCACCAGGAAGGCGGCGATCGCGACCACCTTGATGCCCGCGAACCAGAACTCGAACTCACCGTACGAGGCGACCGAGAACAGGTTGGTGGAGGTCAGCACCGCCATCACGATCAGCGCCCAGCCCCACTGCGGCACGCCGGGCACCCACTGGTTGAGGATCTTCGCGCCGGCCGTCGCCTCGACCGCGAGCACCACGACCCAGAAGAACCAGTACAGCCAGCCGATGGTGAACCCGGCCCAGCGGCCCAGCGCGCGGTCCGCGTACGCCGAGAAGGAGCCGCTCTGCGGGTCGGCCGCGGCCATCTCGCCGAGCATCCGCATCACCAGCACGACCAGTGCGCCGGCCAGTGCGTAGGAGAGCAGGATGCCGGGGCCGGTGGACGCGATGCCCGCGCCGGAGCCGACGAACAGGCCGGCGCCGATCACACCGCCGATGGCGATCATCGACAGGTGGCGGTTCTTGAGTCCGGCCTTGAGGTGGCCGTCGCCGCCGTGCCCGTGCGGTCCCGCCTGGTGGGGGAGCTGCGCGGCTGCCGCCGGCTTGGTGGTGTTCGCACTCATCTGAGGGTGCCCTGTGCCTTTCCAGCGCGGGGACCCTCGGCTCGTCGCCGCAGGGTGGGGGGACAGACCCGCGCATTGCGGTGCAACCTAACTTCTACGCCCGAGTATCGGAACAATGCTTTGATAACTGTTCGCTTACCGGACATAAAAGCCCAGGTCAGGGCGGGTTTGATGGGGGTCGGAAAAGCTCAGATCTGACGCATCGTCAGGTCGGTGGGGGTCGGCCGAGGTCAGATCTCCCTCAAATCGAGCACGACGACCTCCGGCCGCCACCCCGACGGCGGGGCCGCGAGCCGGTCGGCGAGCCGGGCGGCGAGGATCCGCGGGATGTCGCTCTCCCTTGAGTACCCGGGCACCACGGTGACCTCGTCCTCGCGCACCTCTCCGAGCGCGGCGTACGTCACCCGGTACGTCGTGCGGTCCGGTGGCGGGGCGTGACCGGTCCGGCCGGTGGCGGTCATCGGCATAGACCTCCTCGGCCCATTGTCGGCGCGGTGTGGCCGATCGGGGCAAACCCGGGCAGAGTGGGATTCTCGGGGCATTCGTCGGAGCAAGTCCCCGAGCGTGCTCGGCGCCCGCCGGTTCCTCGGCGCCGGACAGGAGCGACCCCATGCAGACCACCTGGAAGGGGACGATCAGCTTCGGGCTGGTCAGCATCCCCGTCCACCTCTACTCCGCGACCCAGGAGCACGACGTCCCGCTGCACCAGGTGCACGCCAAGGACGGCGGGCGGGTGCGGATGAAGCGGTACTGCGAGCGGGAGGAGAAAGAGGTCCCGTACGCGGAGATCGCCAAGGGCTACGAATCCCCCGACGGCCGGACCGTCACGCTCAGTGACGAGGACCTGGCCGAGCTGCCGCTGCCCAGCAAGAAGATCATCGACGTGCTGGCCTTCGTCGACGAGGGCGAGATCGACCCGCTGATGTTCTCCAAGGCCTACTACGTGGGCGTCGCCGACAAGGCCGCCGCCAAGCCGTACGCGCTGCTGCGCGACGCACTGACCGAGTCCGGGCAGATCGCCGTCACCAAGATCGCGCTGCGCACCCGGGAGTCGCCCGCGGTGCTGCGGGTGCACGACAACACGCTGGTGCTGCAGACCTGCATCTGGCCCGACGAGGTCCGCCCGGTGGCCGGGATCGCGCCCGAGGAGGACGTCACCGTACGGCCGCAGGAGCTGAAGATGGCGCGGTCGCTGATGGACACCCTCTCCGAGGACTTCGACCTGGCGCAGCTGCACGACGACTACCAGAAGGCGCTGCAGCAGGTGATCACCGCGCGGCTCGAGGGCGTCGAGATCCCGCACGAGGAGGAGCCCGGCGAGGCGCCGGACAACGTGATCGACCTGATGGAGGCGCTGCGCAGCAGCCTCAAGCAGGCCAAGGGCGGGCGCGGGCCGACCGGGGCGCCGGAGGCGGAAGCGGAGGAGGAGCCCGCGCCGCGCAAGCGGGCCCCCGCGAGGAAGACCGCCGCGAAGAGCACGACGGCGAAGAAGACCGCCGCGGCGAAGACCACGACGGCGAAGACCTCCGCCTCGACGAAGACCTCCGCCGCGAAGAAGACCGCGAGCCGGAAGTCCGCGGCTCCCCGCAAGGCCTCCTGACCCCCGGGCCAGGCGTTCCCTCCCGTCCAGCATTTGGAGGCGGTCCCGATGGACCTGCTGACCTACAAGGAAGTCGAATCCCACCCCGAGGCCCAGCGGAACCAGGGCTTCGGACACCGGGCCTGGAACTGGCTGCTCACCCTCAGCCCGACCGTGGTGACGTTCATGGTCGCGCTGTCGGTGGGCCTCGGCATGGTCGCCACCCAGGTGAGCCTGCTCGCGGTGCTGGTGCCGATGGCGATCTTCTGGGGCCTGACGGTCGTCGCCATGTTCGGCGTGCTCGCCCGCTGGATGACGCCCGGCCGGGGCAGGCACCGGATGGCGACCTGACCCGGCCGGGGTGGATCGGCTGAGCCCGGGAGGACTCAGCCGATCCACACCGTGGTGATGTTGCAGAACTCCCGGATCCCGTGCCCCGACAGCTCCCGCCCGAAGCCGGAGCGCTTGACGCCGCCGAACGGCAGCGCCGGGTGGGAGGCCGTCATCCCGTTGAAGAACACCCCGCCGGCCTGGATGTCGCGGACGAAGCGCTCCTGCTCGTCCGTGTCGGTGGTCCAGACGTTGGCGCTGAGGCCGAACGGGGTGTCGTTGGCGAGCGCGACCGCCTCGTCCAGGTCCGCGACCCGGTAGACGGTGGCGACCGGGCCGAAGGTCTCCTCCTGGTGGATCCGCATCGCCGGGGTGATGCCGGTCAGCACCGTCGGCTCGTAGAACCAGCCGGTGTCCCAGCCCTCCGGTCGGCCGCCGCCGCACTCCACCCGGGCGCCGTGGGTCCGGGCGTCCTCGACCAACTCCTCCAGGTCGTCCCGGCCCTGGCGGCTGGCCAGCGGGCCGACGTCGGTGGCCTCGTCCATCGGGTCGCCGACCCGCAGCGCGCGCATCGCCCCGGTGAAGCCGGCGGTGAAGCGGTCGTAGACGTCGGTGTGCACGATGAAGCGCTTGGCGGCGATGCAGGACTGGCCGTTGTTCTGCACCCGGGCCCGGACGGCGGTCCGCACCGCGGCGTCCACGTCGGCGCTCGGCAGGACGACGAACGGATCGCTGCCGCCCAGCTCCAGCACGGCCTTCTTGACCTCGTCCGCCGCGGCGGAGGCGACGGCGCGCCCGGCGGGCTCGCTGCCGGTGAGGGTGACGGCGGCGACCCGGCGGTCCCGGACCACGCCCTCGACCGCGCCCGAGCCGATCAGCAGCGTCTGGAAGCAGCCCTCGGGGAAGCCGGCCCGCTGGAACAGCCGCTCGAGCGCCACCGCCGTGCGCGGCACGTTGGACGCGTGCTTCAGCAGCCCGACGTTGCCCGCCATCAGGGCCGGCGCGGCGAACCGGACCACCTGCCAGAACGGGAAGTTCCACGGCATCACGGCCAGCACCGGCCCGATCGGGCGGTAGCGGACGTAGGCGCGGGCGGCGCCGGAGTCGGCGACGTCGGCCGGGGCGGGCTGCTCGTCCGCGAGCAGCGCCTCGGCGTTCTCGGCGTACCAGCGCATCGCCTTGGCGCACTTGGCGGCCTCGGCGCGGGAGGCGGTGAGCGGCTTGCCCATCTCCTCGGTCATGGTGCGGGCGATCGCCTCCTGGTCCCGGTCCAGCAGGTCCGCCGCGGCGAGCATCAGCCCGGCGCGGACCGGGAAGGGGGTGTCGCGGTAGCTGTGGAAGGCGGCCTCGGCGCGGGCCAGCCGCCGTTCGATGCCGGCCGCGTCGAGCGGTTCGAAGGTCTCCAGGGTCTCGCCGGTCGCGGGGTTGACGCTGGCGATGGGCATGCGGGGCTCCCGAGGGGGGTCTGGGTCGTCCGGTCAGCGTGCGGGTGCGGGCACCGGTTCCGGTGGGGGCCGGGCCCGGTGCCGTCTGCCTCACACCCTCCCCGACGCCCGGGCTCCGGGCACGCCGCGGCGCGCCCGGCGTGTCCCGCCGGGCGGGTGCGGTGCGGGCCCGTCACTCCGGCAGCGACTCCACCCGGGCCGCCGCCTCCCGGGCCCGGGCCCCGGCCCTGGTCCGCCCGGCGGTCACCTGCCGGTTGGGGAAGCGATGCAGGTACTCGGCCTCCAGCTGCCCGGTGCGCAGCGTGTGCCGCTTCAGCGCCTCCTCCGACCCGTACAGGAAGGTCTCGTGGCGCGTGCGGTGCAGCTGCTCCAGCTCGTGCAGGAGCGTGTCGTTGCCCAGAGCGTGCGGGGAGATGCCCTCGGGCCGGATGTGCGTGGCGTCGGCGTGCCGCATCTCGGTACCTCCTCGGCGGAAGTCCCCTCCTACGGGGTGCCCGGTGACCGCCGCCGGTACACCCGTTCGAGGCGGGTGGGGGCGCGCGTCGGACGGAGGCACGGGGGGAGTTGTAAAAGAGATGTCGTACAAGAGCTCTTGTCGATAGCATCCCGGCATGATCGACACGACGGACGAACCGCGCGGCGCCCGGGAGATCCAGGACTCCCGGGTGCTCGCCTCCCTCACCCACCCGCTGCGCCGCCGCCTGCTCGACCTCCTCAAGGTGGACGGCCCGGCCACGGTCGGGAAGCTCGCCGAGCGCACCGAACAGGCGGTCGGCAACGTCAGCCACCACCTGAAGGTGCTCGCCGAGAGCGGGCTGATCGCGGAGGCGCCCGAACTCGCCCGGGACCGCCGCGAGCGGTGGTGGCGGCTCGCCGACCGCGAACTCAGCTGGACCAGGGCCGACTTCGACGGCGACCCGGTCGCCGAGGCCGTCGCGGACGCGGCCGGCTCGATCCTCCTGGAGCGCCAGGTCGAGCTGGTCCGCGAGTGGGCGGTGCGACGCGGCGGGTACGGGCCCGACTGGCGGGACGGCTGCTCGGTGGCCACCCAGACCTGGCTGCGGCTCACCCCGGAGGAGGCCCGGGAGCTGGCAGGGGACCTCCATGCGGTGATCCAGAAGTGGGCGAACCGGCCGGAGCCCGAGGACGGTCGGGAGCGCGAGACCGTGCTCGCCTTCGCCCACAGCGTCCCGGCCAGGCCGTGACCGCCGTCACCGCCCCGGAGCGGGCGCCCGGGACCGCCCGCTCGCGCTGGGGGCTGCTCGCCCGGCGTGACTTCCGGCTGCTGTGGGCGGGCGAGACCGTCAGCCGGCTGGGCAGCAACATCACCTCCGTCGCGCTGCCGCTGGTCGCGGTGCTGGCGCTGGACGCCGGGCCACTCGCGGCGGGCGCCCTGACCGCGGCGGTCTGGCTGCCCTGGCTGGTGTTCGGCCTGCCAGCCGGGGTCTGGGTCGGCCGGGCGCCGCGGCGGACCGTGATGATCGCCTGCAACCTCTGCTCCGCCGTGCTGTTCGCGAGCGTGCCGGTGGCGGGCTGGTTCGGCGGGCTCACCCTGGCCCACCTGCTGGCCGTGGCCTTCCTGAGTGGGGTCGCGTCGGTGTTCTTCGACGCGGCCTACCAGGCGTACCTGCCCGAGCTGGTGGCACCGGAGGACCTGATCGAGGGGAACGCCAAACTGGAGGGCAGCGCCTCGGCGGCTGCGGTAGCCGGCCGCGGACTGGCCGGACTGACCGTCCAACTGCTGGGCGCTGCAGGCGGGTTGCTCATCGACGCGGTGAGCTTCCTGATCGCGGCCGACACCCTGTTGCGGATCCGCTCCAGGCCGGAGCCGGAGCCGGTGGCACTGCGGCAAGAGCAAGCGGGCACGCTCGGGCAGGTCCGGGAGGGGCTGTCCTTCCTGCTGCGCGACCCGTACCTGCGGGCCTTCCTCTGCTTCGGCGCGGCCGCGAACTTCGCGCTCATGGGCTACCAGTCGATCCTGGCGCTGTTCCTGGTCCGGGAGGCCGGGATCGCCCCCGGCTGGGTCGGTGCCCTCGCCTCGGTCGCCGCGGTCGGCGGCGTGCTCGGTGCGCTGGTGGCCCGTCCGCTGTGCCGGCGGCTCGGAACGGCGCGCGGGGTACGGACCGTGCTGCTCACCGTCGTCCCCTTCGGGCTGCTGATGCCGCTGGCCGGGCCGGGCCTCGGGACGGCGCTCTACGTCGTCGGGTCGCTCGCGGTGGTCGCGGCGGTGGTGCTCTGCAACATCGTGTTCGGCAGCTTCCGACAGTCCTACACGCCGCCTGAGCTGCTCACCCGAGTCGCCGCCGGCTCGATGTTCGCCCTCCACGCGACCATCCCGCTCGGTGCCCTGGCCGGTGGCGCGCTCGGTGCGGCGATCGGGTTGCGCGCCACGATGTGGGTCATGGCCGGTCTGCTCGCGGCGGCCGGAGCGCTGCCGCTGTGCTCGCCGCTGCGCACCCTCCGGGAGTTGCCCACGGCGCCTCCGCAGCCGCGTTCGGAGGCCGCCGCGCCCACAGATCGAGAAGATCATAGGATGAATTCATCCGTACCTTCGGGTTCCCCCGCTACCGCTCGGACAGATCGCTGATGCCCCTTCCCAAGGCCGAACTACACCTGCACATCGAAGGCACCCTGGAGCCCGAGCTCGCCTTCGAGCTCGCCGCCCGCAACGGCGTCGAGCTGCCGTACGCCGACACCGAGGAGCTGCGCACCGCGTACTCCTTCAGCGACCTGCAGTCCTTCCTGGACCTGTACTACGCGCTGATGGCCGTGCTGCGCACCGAGGACGACTTCGCCGACCTCGCCGACGCCTACCTGGCCCGGGCCGCCGAGCAGGGCGTGCGGCACGCGGAGATCTTCTTCGACCCGCAGGCGCACACCGCCCGCGGAGTGCCGCTGGGCGTGGTGGTGGACGGGCTCACCCGGGCGCTGTCGCGCAGCGAGGAGCGGTACGGGATCAGCACCCAGCTGATCATGTGCTTCCTGCGGGACGAGTCCGCCGACTCCGCGCTGGAGACCTTCGAGGCCGCCCGCCCGTACTTCGACCGGATCGCGGGCATCGGCCTGGACTCGGCCGAGGTCGGCAACCCGCCGGCGAAGTTCCGCGAGGTGTACCGCCGGGCCGCCGAGGCCGGACTGCGGCGCGTCGCCCATGCGGGCGAGGAGGGCCCGGCCTCGTACATCACCGAGGCGCTGGACGTCCTCGGCGTCGAGCGGATCGACCACGGGCTGCGCTGCTTGGAGGACGGCGAACTGGTCGCCCGCCTGGTCCGCGAGCAGATCCCGCTGACCCTCTGCCCGCTCTCCAACGTCCGCCTGCGCTGCATCGACACGATCGCCGACCACCCGCTGCGCGAGATGCTGGACGCCGGCCTGCTGGTCACCGTCAACTCCGACGACCCCGCGTACTTCGGCGGCTACGTCGAGGACAACTTCCGTGCCGTCCGCGATGCCCTCGGACTGGACCGGGAGACCCTGCGCCGGCTGGCCGCCAACTCCTTCCGCGCCTCGTTCATCGACGACCGGCGCCGGGCCGAACTCCTGGCCGAGGTCGAGGCGTTCACCTTCTGACCGGCCCGGATCCGGTCGCCGTCGGCGGCCCGTCACCCGTCGAGGGGTGACGGGCCGTTGCGCGTGTAGTGGAGCAGGGTGACGCCGTTGGTGAAACGGTGGGTCTCGGTGACGGTGAGCGGGGTGGGGTGCTCCGTCGGGCGGAAGAAGAGCGTGCCGCGGCCGAGGACGACGGGGTGGACGTAGAGGCGGAACTCGTCGATCAGGTCCTGGGCGAGGAAGGACGCGGCCAGGTTCGCACCGCTGAGGCAGAGGTCCCCGCCCGGACCGGCGGCGAGCGCGGCGATCGACTCGGGGGTGACCTCGCGGACGACCGTGGTGTTCCAGTCGGCGTGGTCGAGGGTGCGGGAGAAGACGAACTTCGGCATCGCCCGCCAGATGCCCGCGAACTCGACCATCGGGGCGTCGGCGTCCGGGTCCTGGTCGGCGGTGGGCCAGACCGAGGCCATCAGCTCGTGCGTCACCCGGCCGGACATGAAACCACCCATCCGGGCGAGTTCCCGGTTGAAGTGGGTGTGCACCTCGTCATCGACGAGGTTCCAGCTCAGGTCGTGGTCCGGGCCCTCGAAATAGCCGTCGACCGAGACGGACACGAAGAGGACGATCCTGCGTCGCATGGCGCCCCACCAGGAGGAATGGTCCGCCGTCCGCCCGTGGCGGGAACGGGAGGACGGCGGACGGGGGATCAGATCAGGGTGCTCCAGTAGTACCAGAACCGGTTGAGGATCAGCAGCGCGATCACCGCGTACCACAGCGCCGGGACGACCCAGTGGTAGCGCGCCGCCTCCCGGACGACCACCCGCAGACGCGGACCCACCGGGATCACCCCGGTGCGCAGGTTGTGCAGCGTGGTGTACCAGAACAGCGGGATCACCGCGGCCCACACCACCATGCAGTACGGGCAGAGCGCACCGATCCGGTAGAGCGCCTGGTACATCAGCCAGGTCACGAAGCCGACCCCGAAGACCGTCCCGGCCTGCAGACCGAGCCAGAACCAGCGCCGGTACGCCGCACCCGCGAGCAGCCCGGCGCCGGCGGCGATGACGACGCCGAAGGCCACCAGCCCGATCAGCGAGTTGGGGAAGCCGAAGGCCTCGGCCTGGTCGCTGCGCATGATCGAGCCGCAGCTGATGATCGGATTGATGTTGCAGTTGGGGACGTACGACGGGTCCTTCAGCAGCCGGATCTTGTCCAGCGTGAGGACCACCGAGGCGAACAGGCCGACCGCGCCGCCGATCAGCAGCAGCCAGGCGAAGGGGCGGCTCGCGCCGTGGGCCGTCCGAGCGGCAGGGGCCTTCCGAGCGGTGCGGGCGGCGGGCGTGCGGGCGGCGGGCGTCACCCGGTCACCTGCTTGACCATCGCGGTGAACTGCTCGGGCGAGACGGCCTTGCCGTTGCTGAGGACGTCCAGCTTCCTGCCGTCCAGCTTGACCGTCGGGGTGCCGGTGACGTCGCTCTTGTTGAACTCCTCGTTGACCTTGGCCGCCCACGGCGCGTAGGTGCCCTCCCGGACGGCCTTCACGAAGCCGTCGGTCTTCAGGCCGGGCACCTGGCCGGCCAGGTCCAGGATGTGGTTGACGTCGCCGAAGGCGTCGCTGCGCTTGTCCGGCTGGTTGGCGTACAGCACGTCGTGGAACTGCTTGAACTTGTCCACGCCCTCATTCAGCGCGGCACCGGCGGCAGCCAGCGCGGTGCGCGAACCCTTGCCGCCGAGGTTGTTGTCCAGGAACGTCGCCAGGTGGTACTCGATCTTGTACGTGCCGGCGTCGGCGAGCTGCTGGACGGCCGTACCGGTGGTGGTCTCCAGCTGCTCGCAGAACGGGCAGCGGAAGTCCTCGTAGACCTCCAGGGTGTGCGGGGCGTCGGCCTTGCCGTAGGTGATCACCGTGCCGCCGGCGCCGCTCGCGTTGGCGGGGACGACCAGCGGGCCGTTCGCGGCGGCACCCGAACCGGAGCCGGAGGAGCCGCCGACGGCGACGGCCACACCCGCGGCGAGGGCGAGCACGGCGGCGAATGCGGCGCCGACCACCACCCGGCGGCGGATGCGGTCGGAGCGCTCGGCCTGGGCCCGGGCGGTGCGCATGCGGTCGGTGGCGGAGGTCTTCCGGTCGGACTTGCGGGTGTTGCTCATGGGTGTCGTCGTCCTGTGCTCTCGGGCGTGCGGGGGTGCGGGCGCGGCCGGGGTCGGGGCCTGCGCCGGGGGTGAGAGGACCGGCGGAGCGCAGCGGCTCGAGTGGAGCGCAGCGGCTCAGGCGGCCAGGGCGAACACCGGCGGACCGCGCCGGACCGCAGGACGGACGACGATGTCCTCGGCGGGGACCAGCGCACGGCTGGCCGGAGGGAACGGCACCCGCGCCACCGGCCGGGCCGGGACGGGCGCGGCGAGCAGCAGCAGCCAGCGGGCGGCCGCCGGGAAGTGCCGGTGCAGGAACTCGCCCAGCATCCGGACGGTACGGGCCGTGCCGCTCAGCGCGGCGTCCGCGCGGCGCAGCCAGTACGCGCCGACCAGCGCGATCACCGTGTGCAGCAGCAGGAGCAGCAGTACGCCGGTCTGCTGGGAGACGCCGTGGCCGAGCAGGAAGCCGCCCAGCGAACCGCCGCCGCACAGCAGCGGCTGAAGGCCGTGCCCGGCACCGGGCGGCAGGGAGGGACAGGTGGTCTGGGCGACGTCGAACAGCGCGCTGACGCCCAGCTCCAGCGGCAGGAACACCGCGGCGATCGCCGGGTAGCCGCGCTCACGGCCGGCCGGCGCGAAAGCCACCGCGAAGACCGCGACCGAGGCCAGGACCATCGGGCCCACCGGCAGCGCGCGCCCGGTGACCAGCACCTGGCCGAGCCCGGCGAGCAGCACGACCAGCGCGGCGAAGACCGCCGCGCGGAGCGTCCTGGTGACCGGGCCGATGTCCATGGCATCCGAGTCTGCCACAGGTCGAAAGCGAAACGGCCGGGCCGGAAGGGCCCTGTGAACAGCCTCACCACCCTCGCTGAGCTGGGCTTATGCGCCCCTTACGGCTCCTCACGGCTCCTGCGGGCGGTCGTCCGCGGCGCTCACCCTGGCCTCGACCAGCTCCCGGAAATGCCGCAGGTCCTCACGGACCGTGCGCTCGATCGCCCCGGCCAGGGCGAAGCCCCGCGGCCCGCCGAACACCAGGTGCACGGCCTCGGGGTCGTACTCCACCCGGATCTGCACCCGGGTGTGCCGGGCGTCGAGCGGCAGCAGCGCGAAGGCACCGCTCAACCGGAGGGAGTCAAGCGTCCGCCAGGCCATCACCCGGCCCCGCCCGCGGTCGGTGATCTCGGTGTCGACCGAACGCTCGGCGCCGCCGACCTCCACCCCGAGGTGCGCGAGGTTCCGCCCGTGCGGGTGGGCGCTGCGCACGCCGTCGACGAACCGCGGGTACTCGTGCACCCGGTGCAGCTGCTCCCAGGCGGCGAGGACGGGGACGGCGATGTCGATCTGTTCCTCAAGGGTGCTCATGGCGGCGCGGCACCTCCTCCGTTCCAGCCTGCGCTCCGGGGGCGAGGGTGGGCAAAGGGATGGGGGCGGGGCGCGGAGGGGCAAGGGGACGGGGCAGGGCGAGGGGAGGGGGACGGAGGGGACGGGGCGGTCTGGGCGAAGGGGCGGGAGGCGTGAGGGGGCGAGGGGACGGGGGCGGGGCGAGGGAGGCTCGGGCCAGGGCGCGCGGTGGGGGGTGGGCTGGGGGAGACTGGGCGCATGCCGGAGCTGCCCGAGGTCGAGGCGTTGAGCACCTTCCTGTCCGAGCGGCTGACCGGACGGGTCATCGCCCGGGTACAGCCGGTGGCGATCAGCGCGCTGAAGACGTACGACCCGCCGGTGACGGCGCTGGAGGGGCGGACGGTCGGTCCGGTGACCCGGCGCGGCAAGTTCCTGGACATCGAGGCCGGCGGACTGCACCTGGTGGTCCACCTGGCCCGGGCGGGCTGGCTGCGCTGGAAGGACAGCCTGCCCGCCGAGCCGCCGCGGCCCGGTCCGAAGAACCCGCTGGCGCTGCGGCTGCGCCTGGAGGGCGAGGCCGGGGACGGCTTCGACCTCACCGAGGCCGGGACGAAGAAGGGCCTCGCGGTCTACGTGGTGAAGGACCCCGCGGAGGTGCCGGGTGTGGCCAGGCTCGGTCCGGATCCGTTGGACCCGGGCTTCACCCTGGAGGACTTCGCCGCGCTGCTACGGGGCGACCGGCGCCGGATCAAGGGCGTGCTGCGCGACCAGAGCGTGCTGGCGGGGGTGGGCAACGCCTACTCGGACGAGGTGCTGCACGCGGCCCGGATGTCGCCGTACAAGCTGGCGTCCGCGCTGACCGAGGAGGAGACGGCCCGGCTCTACGAGGCGCTCGGCAGCACGCTGCGGGACGCGGTGGAGCGCTCGCACGGGCTGGCGGCGGGGGAGCTGAAGGCGGAGAAGAAGCTCGGGCTCCGGGTGCACGGCCGGACCGGCCTGCCGTGCCCGGTCTGCGGGGACACCGTACGGGAGGTGTCCTTCGCGGACTCCTCCCTGCAGTACTGCCCGACCTGTCAGACCGGCGGCAAGCCGCTGGCGGACCGCCGGATGTCGCGCCTGCTGAAGTGAGGCCCCCGGGGCCTCGTGCGGGCGTCGGACACCGGCGCCGGCCCCGGACGCGGGGCCCGGGGCCGGTCGGACGGGGTTCAGCGCTTGATGGCGACGCCGCCCCAGTAGTACGCGGCCTTCGGGTCGGCCGGCGGCTCGCGGTCCGGGCGCCAGGCCAGGACCGGGGCGACGCCCGGCTCGATCAGCTCCCAGCCGTCGAAGAAGCGGACCACGTCGTCGTAGCCGCGCGGGACCAGGGTCATCCCGCCGGCCCGGGCGGCTTCGGCGACCTTGCCGACGGCCTCCGGGTCGAAGTCCGGGGTGGGGGTGGTGAGGGCGAGGCAGCTGCCGACGGGCAGGGCGTCGCGCAGCGCGGCGACCCGGCCCCAGGGGTCGTCCTCGTCGGCGATCAGCATCAGTACGGCGATCATCAGCAGGCCGACCGGTTGGGTGAGGTCGAGGGTGGAGGTGAGCGCCGGGTCGGTGAACAACTCCTCCGGCTTGCGCAGGTCGGCGTGGATGTAGGTGGTGCGGCTGGCCGGGCTGGAGACCATCAGCGCGCGGGCGTGGGCCAGCACGATCGGGTCGTTGTCGACGTAGACGACCCGGGTGCCGGGGCTGACCGCCTCGGCGATCTCGTGGGTGTTGGGCGAGGTGGGGATGCCGGTGCCGAGGTCGAGGAACTGGCGGATGCCGTGCTCCCGGCCCAGGTAGCGGACGGCTCGGCCCTGGAAGGCGCGGTTGGCCTTGGCCATCTCCTTGACGCTCGGCACGGCCTGCTCGATGGCCTGCCCCATGGCGCGGTCCGGCGGGAAGTTGGTCTTGCCGCCCAGCCAGTAGTCGTACACGCGCGCGGAGTGCGGAGTGGTGGTGTCGACGCCGAACCGTTCCCACTGGGTCAGCTCGGCGGCGTCCTGCTGCGGGCCCTGCTGGGGGGAGTCCTGACTCGTCGTCATGGCCACGTCCTCTGATGGCAGATCATCACACTGGGGAAGGCACAGCGTAGCGGTCCGGACGGGAGGCGGAGCGACCGGTCGGGGGAGTGGCGGAGGGTGCGGGGAGCGGGGTGAGCGCCCGACTGCTCTCGGGCTCCCGTGGGCTGCTCCTCGGGCCGTCCTCGGGGCGGCTTCGGGTCGCCTTTGGGCCGTCGGAGTGGTGATCGGGTCCGTAGGAGTTGCCCCCGGGGAGGGGCGGTCGCGGCCGGGGCAAGCATCAAGAATGCTGTCAGATCGTCAGATTACTTCGCGAAGATTGCTGCTGGTCGCGGCCGGGATGTCCCTGCTGGGGGCGGCCGCCGGTTGCCGCAGTCCCTGGAGCGGCGACGCCGAGGGCGGTTCCGGGGAAGGGGTGGCCGAGAGCGCCCTCCCGGTGGCGCCGGCCGGGCCGGAGGGCGCGCCGGGCGCGGTGCCGGCCGCGCCGTCCCCGACGGCCTCGGCGGCGCCGCCGTCCGCCGTCCCCTCGGCCGCCTCCCCCTCCGCCGCCGCGCCGAGCGTGATGCCCGTGCACAAGATGCTCACGGAGGCGGAGAGCAAGCCGGTGTACGAGCTGGACGCGGCGCGGCGGGTGGTGGCGCTCACCATCGACGACGGGCCGGACCCCCGGCACACGCCCACCGTGCTGGCGCTGCTCCAGCAGTACGGGATCCGGGCGACCTTCTTTCTGATCGGCGAGAACGCGGTCGAACACCCGGCCCTGGTGCGAGAGATCGCGGACCGCGGCCACCACATCGCCAACCACACCTGGACCCACCCGGACCTGCGGAACCTGTCCGACACCAAGGTGCGGGACGAGCTGCAGCGCACCTCGGACCTGCTGCAGAAGACCACCGGCCGGCTGCCCACCTGGTTCCGCGCGCCGGGCGGGGACTGGTCCCCGGCGTCGCTCAAGGTGGCCGCGGACCTCGGGATGCGGAACATGGGGTGGTCGGTGGACCCGAGGGACTGGGCCCGGCCGGGGACCTCGGTGATCACGGACCGGATCCTCAAGGACGTCCGACCCGGAGCGATCGTGCTCAACCATGACGGCGGCGGGGACCGGTCGCAGACGGTGGCGGCGCTGAAGACCTACCTGCCGGTGCTCATCGACTCGGGGTACTTCTTCACGGCCCCGCCGAACTGAGAGCACCTCCAGGGGAGTCGGGGTAGCGGGCTCGGCGTTTAAACCACTCGAACGGGTGGATTGGGAGAACCGTTTCTGCATATTTGGGGGCTCTAGGGTGATCTCGCACCAATGAAACCGGGTACCGCCGGGTACCACCTGAAAGGCCCTCATTCATGCGTCTCCGTAATGCTGTTCTCGCCGTCGTCAGTGCCGTCGCCCTCGTCGTGGCTGTCCCCACCTCCGCCAACGCCGCCATCGGCGACTTCCGGTCTTCCTCGACTTCGACTGCAGCGGTGACACCTTCTACGCGATGAACCCCGGCAAGATCCTCGGCGACCGGCTGAAGCTGCGCTCCGTGGTCTTCTCCTGAGCCGCCTCCGGAGCCCCGCGCCACCGGGTGGGGTGGCGCGGGGGGACGGCGTAGCGTGAGCAGGGGGGGTGTGCCGGCCCCGCCGACGGAGGAGGAACGATGTCCGTACGGGAACTCGACACGGAGAAGCAGGAGGCCTTCGCCGGGCGTGTGGTGGAAGTCCTGAACGACGCCTGCCTGGGGCTGATGACCAGCCTCGGCCACCAGACCGGGCTGTTCGACCTGATGGCCGGGCTCCCAGCCTCGACCAGCGGGGAGATCGCGCGGGCCGCCGGGCTGGACGAGCGCTACGTGCGCGAGTGGCTGGGCGGCATGGTCGTCGGCGGGTTCGTCGAGTACGACCCCGAGCGCGGCACCTACACGCTGCCGCCCGAGCACGCGGCGTCACTGACCACGGCGGCGGGGCCGGACAACCTGGCGGGCATGATGCCCTTCCTCGCCATGATGGGCGAGGTCGAGCAGGAGCTGCTCGGCCACTTCCGCACCGGCGGCGGGATGCCGTACTCGGCCTACCCCCGCTTCCAGCACCTACAGGCCGAGGAGACCGCCCGGGTCTACGACCTGGCGATGGTGGACGAGATCGTGCCACTGGTGCCCGGGCTGGCCGAGCGGCTGCGGGCCGGGATCGACGTGGTGGACGTCGGTACCGGACAGGGGCACGCGATCACGGTGCTCGCCAAGGCGTTCCCCGCGAGCCGGTTCACCGGGATCGACATCTCCGCCGAGGGGATCGCCACCGCCCGCGAGTCGGCGGCCGAACTCGGTCTGCACAACGCCTGGTTCGAGGTCGCCGACGCCGCCGAACTGAGCGGCAAGTACGACCTGGTCACCGCCTTCGACGTGATCCACGACCTGGCCCGCCCGACCCGCACGCTGGCCGCCATCGCGGGGGCGCTGCGGCCCGAGGGCGTCTTCCTGATGTGTGACGTCGCCGCCAGCAGCAAGCTCGAGGAGAACATCGACCACCCGCTGGCGACCGCGCTCTACACCTTCTCGACCTTCTACTGCATGACCGTCTCGCTCGGTGAGGGTGGGGAGGGGCTCGGGACGGTCTGGGGCGAGCAGATGGCCCGGCGGATGCTGGCGGAGGCCGGGTTCCGGTCGGTCGACGTGAAGCGGGTCGAGGGGGACGTGCTGAACCTGTACTACGTGGCGCGGCTGGACGCCACGGCGGAGGGCTGACCGGAGCCGTTCCGGCCGGGGTGGCCCGGGCCGGGCGGGCGGCGTAGGTTCGAACTGTCCGGCCCGGTCGCCGGTGCCGACGCGCGTGCGCCGCAGTGCTCGTCCGCGTGCAGGCCGGAGCGCACACGACCGGGCGCACGTCCGCGCACGTCCGTACGTGCGGGCGCGGCGACGCGGGACGCCCACGGCAGGCAAGGAGGGCCTGGGATGACCGGCAACGGCTACGCACACCCCGAGACGCTGGTCCAGACCGAGTGGCTGGCCCACCACCTGGACGACGGCACCATCCGGGTCGTCGAGGTGGACGAGGACACCACCGCGTACGACCGGGACCACATCCCCGGTGCGGTCGGCTGGAACTGGACCACCGACCTGCACAGCCGGGTCGGCCGCGACTACGTCGACCGCGAGGGCGTCCAGCACCTGCTGCGGGCTGCCGGGGTGGAGGACGACACCACCGTGGTGCTGTACGGCGGCAACAACAACTGGTTTGCCGCGTACGCCTACTGGCTGCTGCGGCTGCGCGGCTTCGGGCCCGTGCGGCTGCTGGACGGCGGGCGCAAGAAGTGGGAGCTGGAGGAGCGCGAGCTCACCTCCGAGGTGATGGACTACCAGCACACCTCCTACCGGCTGACCGGGCCGGAGCGGCCGGAGCTGCGGGCGCTGCGGGACGAGGTACTGGCCAAGGCCGAGGTGTTCGCCAAGCCCGGGGCGGACGCGGTGCTGGTGGACGTCCGCTCGCCGGCCGAGTTCCGGGGCGAGCTGATCGCACCGCCGCACCTGCCGCAGGAGCAGGCGCAGGTGCCCGGGCACATCCCGGGCGCGGTCAACGTCCCCTGGTCGCAGGCGGCCAACGACGACGGGTCGTTCCGGTCGGCGGAGGAGCTGCGGGCGCTGTACGCGGGCAAGGGCGTGGAGGCGGAGCGCGAGGTGATCGCCTACTGCCGGATCGGCGAGCGGTCCGCGCACACCTGGTTCGCGCTCACCGAGCTGCTCGGGTACCCGCACGTGAAGAACTACGACGGCTCGTGGACGGAGTACGGCTCGCTGGTGCGGGCGCCGGTGACGCTCGGTGCCTGAGGCGCGCGCGTGGCGGGCGGGGTTCGGGTGAGGAGGCGACGGGTGGGTCCCGAATGACGGATGGGGCGGGGTGACGGCGTCGCGGCATTGCTGCGACGGCGTCATTTCGGCGCGTTTCTTTTCATGAACATCTCACAATCAGGGAGTGGAACGGGGACCTCCGGGACAAGGATCGATCCGACCCATCGTTCCGGTGATCCCTGGAGGACCACGTGCGCAAGAGGCTGATCGTCTCTGCTGCCAGCGCCCTGAGCCTGTTCCTGGCCGTCCCCGCCTCGGCATCCGACTTCCAAGCCGGCGCGGCCGGGGTCGGCGACTCCTACTACCCGACCTACGGCAACGGCGGATACAACGTCTCGCACTATGACATCCGGCTGAAGTACCAGCCCGCCACCGACGAACTCGAAGGCACCACCACCATCCTGGCCACCGCCACCCAGGACCTCTCCCGGTTCAACCTCGACTTCGCGCTGAACGTCTCGGAGGTCCGGGTCAACGGGCGGCTCGCGACCTTCGCCACCAGCGGCGAGCAGGAGCTGGAGGTCACCCCCGCCCGGCCGCTCGCCAAGGGCAGCCAGGTCACCGTCGTGGTCCGCTACAAGGGCGTGCCGTCCAGCGTGAAGAAGTACGGCTTCACCGCGTGGCTGCGCACGCCGGACGGCGGGGTGGCGGCGGGCGAGCCCGAGGGCGCGTGGTGGTGGTTCCCGAGCAACGACCACCCCAGTGACAAGGCCACCTTCGACGTCTCGGTGCTGGTGCCGGACGGCAACCAGGTGATCAGCAACGGCATCCTGACCGGCACCTCCTCCCAGGCCGGCTGGACCCGCTACAGCTGGCGCGAGAACAAGCCCCAGGCGACATATCTGGCCACGCTCGCGGTCGGCAAGTTCGACATCATGAAGGACACCACGCCGAGCGGACTGCCGGTCTACAACGCGTACAGCAAGGACCTCGGCGACAACGCGGACGCCGCCCGGGCGAGCGTCGAGCGCACCGGCGAGCTGGTCGACTGGCTGAGCGGCTACTTCGGCGAGTACCCGTTCAGCTCGGTCGGCGGCTACGTCCCCAACGTGCCGACCGGATACGCGCTGGAGAGCCAGACCCGGATCTTCTACAGCCCCCGGCAGTTCGCCAAGGGCGCCAACACCTCGGTGGTCGTGCACGAGCTGGCTCACCAGTGGTACGGCGACAGCGTCTCGCTGTCGCGCTGGAGCGACATCTGGCTGAACGAGGGCTTCGCCCGGTACTCGCAGTTCCTCTGGTCGGAGCACGAGAACGAGGGCACCGCGCAGGAGCTGGCCGACTACGTCTACGCCTCGCACCCGGCCGACGACCCGTTCTGGACCGTCAAGCCGGGCGACCCGGGCCCCGACGAGCAGTTCGCGGGCGCTGTGTACGACCGTGGGGCGGTGGCCGTCCAGGCGCTGCGCAATGCCGTCGGGGACGAGAAGTTCTTCCAGATCCTCAAGGGATGGCCCACCGAGCGCCGCTACGGCAACGCCACCATCCCGGAGTTCCAGGCGTACGCGGAGAAGGTCTCCGGCAAGCCGCTCGGCGACCTCTTCCGGACCTGGCTGTTCACCGCCGCGAAGCCCGCGATCGGTCCGGTGCCTGCGGGTACCGCGGCTGCGGCTTCGGGTGCTGCCTCGGCTTCGGCCTCGCTGGCGCCGGGTGCGGGCCAGGCGGACGGGCAGCTGCCCGCGGAGCCGAAGTCCTGGAAGAAGATCCAGGAGGCCAACTCGGCGCACGGGCACGGGCGCTGACGCCGACGCCCGGGCGTCCGGTGTGGTGGTGAGGCAAACGAGGTGAAGTGACGGGCGTGGCCCGGTCGGCCGCTCGGGCGCGAGCGGGCGGCCGGGCTACGCCGCTCCGGGGCCGTCCGTCGCCAGCAGCTCGGTGAGGCGGCGGACGGCGAAGGGTATGAGGTCGCGGACCGGGATCAGCCGGCAGGGAGCGTCGCCGACGAGCACCTCGCGGATGCCCGCCTGGGCCTCGAACTCCCGCCCCACGCGCGGGAAGTGGGTGTCGTTGTCGTCACCGACGTCCGGTGCCTCGATCCAGACCCGCTCGCCCTGGATCGCCATCGGGAAGCGGCGGAGCTTGAGTCGGCGGTTGGGCGCGAAGGTCTCGGCGTAGTGCAGGAAGGTGTTGCGGTTGTGCCCGACACCGACCAGCAGCACGTACCCGCCGAGGTCGTGGAGCGCGCCGAACGGCGACTCGCGGCCGACGGCGAAGCCGAGCGAGCGGCGGGCGGTGACCTCCCGGGCGTGCGCCCCGACGGCGGCGACCGAGACCTGCGGGTGCGTGCTGCGGCGGCTCTCCGGCAGGGCCCGCAGCGCCTCCGCCACCGCGCCCGTGCGGGAGGGGAGATCGGGCTGGAACAGCGGGACGGAGGCCCGGAGTTCGGCGATCTCCGGCGTGGGCAGGCCAGCGTGCCCGGGGGCCGGATCGCGGACCGTGTCGGTGGTGAAGGTGGGCACCACGACCGTGCCGGACGGCCCGACCGCCTCGCGCAGGCCGGCCACCACGGCCGCCGCACCGCCCTCGACCCGGCCGAGGCTGGACAGCGAGGAGTGCACGATCAGCGCCATACCCGTACGGACGCCCACCCGGCGCCAGCCCTCGACGAGGTCGGCGGTGGTGAGCGGGGTGGTGCCGGGTGTGGTCATGGTGCCCCCTGGTGAAGCCGGTGTCGGGCCCGCCGGAGCGGGAGGTGGTGCCGATGCGCCGATGGTGCGGTGGTGGTGCGGTGGTGGTGCGATCGTTCGGGGTCGACCATAGCGGGTGGCACTGACAGTGGGTCAGGACTGGGGTGCCTTCCGTCAGTCCACGACCGGGCTGCGGCGTTCGAGAAGGACGACGTCGCGCCAGCGGCCGTCCAGTCGGCCGATCCGTTCGCGGGTGCCGACCACCCGGAAGCCCAGCCGTCGGTGGAGGGCGAGGCTCGCGGTGTTCTCGGGGAAGATCCCGGCCTGCACCGTCCAGATCCCGGCGGCGTCGGTGGAGGCCAGCAGGGCCTCGACCAGGACGCGCCCGACGCCCCGGCCCCGTGCCGCCGGGGCGAGGTAGACCGAGAGATCGACCACGCCCGCGTAGGCGGAGCGGCCCGACACGGGGGAGACGGCGGCCCAGCCGAGGACGCGTTCGGCGCCGTCCGGGTCCGCCGGGGCTTCGGGGGCGAGGGCCACCAGGCGGTGGTCCGGGAGCTTGGCGGCGTCGAAGGCGTCCCAGGTGGGGGCGGTGGTCTCGAAGGTGGCGTTGCCGGTGTCGATGCCCGCCTGGAAGATCGCCAGGACGGCCTCGGCGTGCTCGGGGCGCAGCGCGGCGATGCGCGGGGCGGCGGTCGGGCCGGGGGCCGGGGCGGGGGTCATCGGGCGCCCGCCCCGGCGAGCACCGTGGCCGCCTGGTCGCCGTGGTGGGCGGTGACGCCGAGGAGGAGGGGGATCCGCATGGGCCCCACGGTAGGGCCCGGTGTCAAGCGAGGTGGGTGGGCTCCGGTCGGGCGGTGAGCCTCGGGTAGTCGGTGAGGCCGGTGGCCGTCTGGCCGTAGAGGTGGGTCGGGTCGACGGGGGTGAGCGGGGCGTGGGCGGCGAATCGTTCCGGCAGGTCGGGGTTGGCGATGAAGGCGCGACCGTAGGAGACCAGGTCGGCCAGTCCGGCGGTGAGCACCGCCTCGCCGCGCTCGCGGTCGGTGGCGGCGCGGTTCTCGCCGACGTTGCCGATCAGCGGGCCGGACCAGCGGGGGCGCAGGTCGGCCAGAGCCGGGTAGTCGTCATTGTCGGTGAGGTGGAGGTAGGCCAGGCCGAGGCCGTCCAGTTCGGCGAGCAGCGCCCGGTAGACCGGTGCCGGGTCGGCCTCCGCCATGCCGAACTGCGGGTTGCCGGGGGACAGCCGCAGGCCGAGCCGGTCGGGGCCGATCGCGTCGGCGACGGCGGCGACCAGCTCGATCGGGAAGCGCAGGCGGTCGGCGAGGGTGCGGGGGCCGTACTCGTCGGTGCGCAGGTTGGTGTTGTCGGCCAGGAACTGGTGGATCAGGTAGGAGTTGGCGCCGTGCAGTTCGACGGCGTCGAAGCCGGCGGCGAGCGCGTTGCGGGCGGCGTCGACGTGGTCGGTGACCGCCTGGCGGATCTCCGCACGGGTCATCTCGCGCGGGGTGACGGCCTCGGCCTTGCCGCCGTCCTTGACGTGCACCGGACCCGGCGCGGGAACGGCGGAGGGACCGGCCGGCAGATCGCCGAGCAGCCGGTTGAGCGGGTGGCCCTGGCGTCCGCCGTGCATCAGCTGGGCGACGATCCGCCCGCCCGCCGCGTGCACGGCCTCGGTGACGGCACGCCAGCCGGCCACGTGCGCGGGCGTCTCCAGTCCCGGTAGGTACCAGCCGGACTGGCCCCGGCTGCTGGGCCAGATGCCCTCGGTGATGATCAGTCCGGCGCTCGCGCGCTGGGCGTAGTACTCGGCGACGACGGGCAGCGGCGTACCGTCCTCGGCGGCCCGGTAGCGCGTCATCGGGGCCATGACGACGCGGTTGGGGAGGTCCAGCGAGCCGAGGCGGTACGGGCTGAGCAGGGATTCCGTGGTGGTGGTCATGCCGGTACGGTAGAACCTGACACCGGTGTCAGGTTCAAGCGCCGACGGCGTTCCCGGCGGCGGATCCGGCGGCTTCTCCGGTGCTGGGTCCGCGGTCGCTCTGGCGGCCTCGGTGAGGATCAACTCTTCCATGCCGCACAGGAAGTGCTCCATCGCGGGGCGTGGGAGCACGGACGGGTCCGCCGTCATGGTGAGGCTGATCGCCTCGGGGGACTGCAGGGCGTCCAGGGCGTCCAGGGCGTAGGTCAGGCCGGGGCGCGGCTCGAAAGGGGGGTGGAGTCCCCGGTGGACGGCGGGAAGAGCCGGGACGGGCCCAGCCGCAGCTTGCGGAGGTACTGCTTGCGGGCGGCCCCGTCCCGTCGTGCGCCGCGTTCCGAGGTCTGGAACTCCGCCTCCTCCAGCGGCTGTTGGGCGGGTTCGCGGAGGTTCGCCGGCTCCTCCGGGGCGGGGTCTGCTGGGGAGAGTGTGGCGCACGGTCGGCCGCGCGTCGAGGGTCCGGTCGGTGGGTGGCGGCTGCCCGGGGCCGGGGGTGGAGCGGGGGTTCCGCAACTCTCTCGACATGAAGTATCTTGACGTCGAGATTAATGTGGACCATCGACGGGGGCCAGCCATGCAGGGGAACGGACTGATAGCGCAGCTGCGGAAGCCGCCTGGCGGGCGGGACGCGCGGATCATGCTGCTCGCGCAGTGCGTCGACCGGACCGGGACCGGGGTGTGGGCAGCCGCCTCGGTGCTGTACTTCACCTACGTGTGCGGCATGGACGCCCGGCAGCTCGGCCTGCTGCTGGGGGTGGGAGCGGCGGCCGGGATCGCCGGGTCCCCGCTGGCCGGGCGGGCCGCCGAGCGGCTGCCGGTGCGGTGGCTGCTGATCGGGTGCCACCTGCTGCGGCTCGGGACGATGGGCCTGCTGCTGGTGGTCGACGACTTCGCCGCGCTGCTCCCCGCGGTCGCCCTGACCTGCATGGCCGAGCGCGGTGCCAAGACCCTGGAGATGCTGTTCGCCACCCGGGTCGCGGGCGAGCGGCGCGGCACCTACCAGGCGCTGTTCCGCAGCGTGGCCAACGCCGGGTGCGCACTCGGCGCGGGCGTCTCGGCGATCGGTCTGGCCGTGGGCACCACCACCGCCTACCGCGTGCTGATCCTCGCCAACGGGCTCTCCTACGTCCTGGCCGCCGTGCTGATCTGGCGCACCCGGGAGCCGGCCGGGCACGGCCTGGTCGCGGCGGCCGCCGGGTCGACCGATGCCGGGTCGACCGCCGGTGAGCCGACCGCCGCCGACCCGACCGCCCCGCCGAGCCCCTGGCGCGACCGCGGCTACCTGCTCTTCGTCCTGCTGGACATGCCGCTGAGCCTGGACGACTCGATCCTCAACGTCGGTCTGCCGCTCTGGCTCGTCCACCACACCGGCGCGCCGCACGCCGTCGTCCCGGTCTTCCTGGTCCTCAACACGGTGCTCGTGGTGCTGCTGCAGCTGCGCGTCTCGGCGCTGGCGGAGGGCCCGCGCGGGGCGGCCGCGGCGGTGGGCTGGTACGGGGCGACGCTGCTCGGCAGCTGCCTGCTGATCGTGCTCGCCACCGACGGCGGGCCGTGGACGGCCTCGATCGCGCTGCTGGCCGCGGCGATGCTGGTCACCCTGGCGGAGCTGATGCGGTCGGTGACCTCCTGGGAGCTCGCGGTCTCCCTGGCACCGCCGGGCGCCCAGGCCTCCTACCTGGGGGTGGCCGGGATGTCCCAGTCGGTGCAGAAGTCGGTGGGGCCGCTGCTGCTGACCGGGGTGGTGATGGCGGCCGGTCCGGTCGGCTGGCTGGGCCTCGGCGCGGCGACAGTCGGCCTCGGCGCGCTCCAGCGCCGGGCGAGCCTGCGCCGGCTGGCGGCCCTGGCCGGTCCGGCGGCCAAGACGGCCGGGCCCGCGGGGGTGCCGGTCGGCTGAGCGGGGGCGGGGAATCGGGGGCGGGATGCCGGGCGGCGGCGGCGACCGGGCGGGTGCGCAGGATCCGGTGCTGGCGCTGATGGCGCAGGGCCGGTCGAACGCGGCGGTCTGCCGGGAGCTGGTGGTGTCGGAGGCGGCGGTGAGCAAGCACATCGGCAAGGCCGACCCGCACCATGTCGGCGAGGCCGCCGACGACGGTCAACCGGGCCATCGCGTAGAGCAGTTCGGAGCGGACGAAGCGCTGCGCTCGGTCCTCGATGTCGCAGCCGACGACCAACACGGTGCGCGAGCGGTGGACAACGCGGTCCTGGACGCCGCGAACCTGCTGGATGCCGGTGGGGCACCACAAGAGGACGGCGCCGAAGCGCCGCAGGTTGTGCTCCTGCCAGCCGGCCGGTGCTCGCGGGCAGGCCGCGGGCTGGGGTGAGGACGGCGCCGGTGAAGCCGGCCTCCTCCAGCAGGGCGACGGCCTTGGTCTGCCATCCCGGGCGGCCGGCGCCGGAACGCTCCCGGTAGAGCGACGGGCCGGCGTCGGGGACGAAGGGCTGCGGGTACTCGACCAGCCTCATCGGGCACCGCCGCCAGCAGAGACCGGGCCGGGCCGCTCAAGCAGTAGGACCACGACGATGGCCCGGGTGCGGTCGGCGATGCCCTGGCTCTTCATCACCTTCGACATGAGGTTGGACGCGGCGCTGGCGGAGCAGCCGACCCGCTCGGCGATGTCGTCGTAGGTGTGCCCGAGGGCGAGCTGGAGGGCCACGTCATGCTGGCGCTGGCTGATCATGTCGGCGGCCTTGGACGCCACGCGGAGAGAACCGGAGCTGCTGATCAGCACACGGCGTGCGCTACTGGCCCGGGCCTCGCGCAGGGCCGGATCGGCCGCGATGACCAGGCAGCCCTCGGTTCCGTGGTCGCGCTGCTCCGGGGCGCCGGCGCAGGCGGACCACACGTTGGGGACGCGCTGAGTGGTGAGCATGCTGGCCGCGTGGCGGCCGAGCCGTTCGGTGACCAGATCGGCGAGGGCCGCGGCGTCGGCGAGGACGCCCACACGGTTGGTCAGGTGGAGTCGGCACCGTCCACGGCGCTGTCTGTCACAGCATTGCCTTCTGCGGTTCGGTGGGGACGACGATGACCATGGGCAGGTCGGCGGTCAACACCTCCTCGAACGCGCGCTCCAGGTCCTTCACGGTCTGCGCCTCCACCCCGCGGCTCGCCGAAATTCGGTCGGCGAGCCGCGCAGCCGCTCGGGGTCGGGCATGACCCGGCCCTCGGCGCGGCGGATCCGGTCGTCGGCAAGCGGGCGGTCCCAGTCGTCGAGCGGGACCGAGAGCACCAGCAAGGTCACACCCTCCGGCGTAGACAGAGAGTGTCCAAGCGCAGGGTGGATTCCAACCTCTGGATGCTCCCGATCGCTCTGCCCGTCTGACCAACGACAATCACACACGGTCAGAACTCAGGCCCGTTCCTCGTGAGTGCATACCTTCGCGGTCCACAGCCCGACGAGATCGCGGTAGAGAGCGGACTCCGCGAGCATCCGATCGTGGCTCCCGATCTGCGGGATCCCGCCGTCCAGCACCATCACCCGATCCGCGGCCCGGGCCGAGCTGATCCGGTGGGCGATGACGAACAACGTGCCAGGGCGCTCCCGCATCGCCTCCTCTGCACGGGCCTCCGCCGCTGGGTCCATATGGCACGTTGCCTCATCAAGCACGATCAGCCGGGCCGGCGAGAGGTAGGCGCGTGCCAGGGCGATCAGCTGGCGCTGGCCGGCGGAGAGGGCATCGGGGTCCACGAGACCGTCGTAGCCATCGGTCGTGGACACCAGGTCCGTCAGGCCGAACTCCGTGACCGCGCGGTTCATCCGGTGGTCGTCCGCTGGACCGTCTGCCAGGTAGCCGAGGTTCTCACGGAACGTCCCGGTGAAGACGTACGCCTCCTGTGGCAGATAGGCCCGCAGCGCGGCCTGCTGGACGGGCGCGAGTGAGGTGAGGTCGACGCCGTCGAGGAGGACCCGGCCGCGGGTGGGCCCGTAGGTGCCGGCCAGCAGGGAAGCCAGTGTCGACTTGCCGATACCACTGGGGCCCACGACCGCGATGTGCTCGCCGGGCGCCACGTGCAGGTCGATGCCGCTGAGGACGTCGTTCGCGGCCCCCGGATAGGAGAAGGACACCGACTCCAGGACCACCTCGATCCCGGCGTCTCCCTCCCCGACTCCAGTGGAGGATACAGAGGCGGGGACAGCCGGTGCGGGCGCCGGCCCGGCGCCGCCCGGCCGCGGACCCGGGGCATCCAGCAGACGCCCGAGCGTGACGAATAGCCTGATGCCCGTAGTGCCCAGGCCCTGGACCAGGGTCTGCACCGCAGGGCGCAGGCTCTGCGCGAGATAGGTCAGTATGCCCAGGATCGTGCCCGCGCTCATGGCCTGGGCTCCCCACTGTGCCCACAGCAGGACCAGGACTAGCGGCACCCAGCCGCCCACCCCGAGAGCGACGGTGCGTAGCGCGGTCAGGCGGGCGAGGACGGTCTCCGCGCACGCGTTCTCCTCCGCCGCGTCGTCGAGCCGCCGCAGAGCCTGTTCCTCCAAGCCGTATGCGGTGATGTCCCGCAGTCCCGCAGAGAGCTGCCAGGCCTCGTGTGCGAGGGATTCGGTCGCCAGGGTGCTGCGCATCTGGGTGCGGACCACCCCGCGCAGGGACACCAGATAGCAGCCGACGCCGACGGCCATGGGGGCGAAGACCAGCAGGGCAACCGTCGGCTCCAGTGTGAGGGTGCCGACGCACACACCGACGAAGGAGAAGGCGAAGCGGCCCACCACCGCCACCAGGCTGCCCGCCGCTTCCCGCACGATCTCGACCTGGCGGGTGAGCCGTGCGACGCCGGAGCGGTCCTGCTCCACGCGGCCGCCGGTCAGCGCGTGTCGCAGTGTGCCCTCCACCGTGCGGGTCACCAGCGCGTCACGCAGGGGCTCGACGAGGGCCGCGGTACTCAGGAGCGCTCCACGGGCCCCGAACGCACCCACCGCTGAGGACGCGGCGAGCAGAGTCAGCCACCCAAGGCCCGCCAAGGGTTCACCGGCCAGAAATCCCCGGTCGATGGCCAAGGCCACGACGTGCCCGGCCGCGAAGGCGGGCAGGGACTCCACACCTGTCCACACCAGGACGCGGAACAGCGTGCGGCGGTTGCCACGCAGCCGCTGCAGCAGATATCGCCCCGCAGTGTGGTTACCGGCGGAGCTCATCGGGTCGCTCCCGCTGCGTCCAGGGGTGTGCGGGTCTCGGGCCGTTCCTGGAATATCGCCCGGTATCCGGGTAGTTCCCACAGCTCGCTGTGCGTTCCGGTCGCGCGTACCTGCCCCGCGTCAAGCCAGACCACGGTGTCGGCGCGGGCCGCGCTGGAGGCCCGGTGGGCGACGACCACCCGCGTTGCCCCCGAGGTGTCGGCGGCCAGCGCCCGGTCGATCTCGTACTCCGTGGCCATGTCCAGGCTCGATGTGGCGTCGTCGAGCAGCACGAGCCGGGTGGGCCGTACAAAGGTCCGGGCCAGGCCGATCCGCTGCATCTCGCCGCCCGACAGGGCCACGGACTCGACGCCGGTGCCGTATCCGTCCGGCATCTTCTCGATGAAGGACGCGGCGCGGGCGAGCCCAGCGGCGCGGGCCACGTCGTCGAGCGTGGCCTTGGGCGCGCCGACCGCGATGGTGTCCGCGATGGTGTCACCGATCAGCTCGGGCCGCTCGAAGGCGAAGACGACCGAGCGCCGCAGCGCGGTCCTCGACAGTGTCCGCACGGGCACACCGTCCAGGTACACGGCGCCGCCGTCGGGGTCGAAGAGGCGGCCCATGAGTGCCGCCACCGTGGACTTTCCCGAGCCCGATCGCCCGACGAGCGCCACCACCCCTCCGGGCGGTACGGCGACGTCGAGGCCCGACAGGACGGTGCGCCCGGCGCGCCGTACGGTCACGTTCTTGAGTTCGACGCCCAGGCCCGTGGAGGTGACGGGCCCGGGTAGGTCTGCCTCGCCGTACTCCAGGGCCGGCAGTGCCGCGTACGTCGCCAGTTGCTCCGCTCCGGACCGGGCCCGGGCGAGTTGGTTGACGAACAGCACGGTCATGCCGAGGCCGGTGCCGATGGCCGCGTACTCCGATGCTGCCAGCATTTGCCCGGAGGAGATGCGGCCGCGGCAGAGTTCGAGCCCGGCGGTCGCGACGACAACGATGTGCAGAAGGGGGAACAGCACATGGCCCTGCGCGGTGACCTTGGCCTGGAGCCGCCAGAGCGCGTCCCCGCTACGGCGCAGCTGCGGCAGCGGCTCCACCACGCGGGCCACTTCGCGCTCCAGGGTGTGGGACGCGGCGATGGTGCGAGCACCGCCGAGCGCCTCCGCGAGCCGGCTCGACACCGCGCTCTGCTCCTCCAGGTAACGGGTGACCAGGAGGGAGCTGTCCGCGGCGAACGACCTGAGGCACCAGGCGACCACGGGCAGGCCGCAGGTGAAGACGAGCCCGATCCACACGTCCGTCGACCACAGCATGAACAGGCTCACCAGCGCCGGAAGCAGGGAAAGCACCAGCCACACCGCCGCGTTGGTCCCCATGGCTGCCGCGGCGGCGCTTTCCAGGACGCAGGCCGCGAAGCCGCCCGGCCCTCCGCCGGTCCGCGGGCGCGGTCCCGCATCCACGAGCCGTCTGGCGGCCGTCCGCCGGTAGAAGAGCGCCGAGCGCGCCTGCACCACGCCGGCCCGGTAATCGCTGTACGCCTCGAACGCGACGTAGACCACCACCAGGGCCAGGCAGGTCGCCAGCCACCGGCCGAGGTCGATGCCGTCGACGAGTGCGTCGACGGCCTTGCCCAGCACGGCCGGCAGGGCGAGCTGGGCGGCGGCGCTCACACATCCGGTGGCGGCGAGCACGGCGGCGCCAGCGGCCTGGGCGCGCGCCGCGGTGCGCAGCAGTCGTATCCCCGTACCACCCACCACTGGTCTCCACCTCGTTCGTGCGGATCACGGCGGCTGAGCGCCGGCCCCTGATGTGGCGAGCGCCTCGGGGACTTGTCGTCTCCCCGAGGCGCTGCCGGAAGTCCGGGCGGCGGCGGTCGCCGTGGGCTGCCGTCCACCCGGACGAACATCTCGATCAGCCTCAGCAGAACACCCAGCTGTGGCTGGAACAAGTCGCGCTGTTCGAGCTGCCCAGCGGCTGCGCGGACGTGTCCGGCAGCTCAAGCCCCTGAAGGTCGAGGATCGCCATGAGTCTTCCCTCCCCTCGGTTCATCTCTCGTCGTCACGGCCCGTACGGCCGTGAGCCGACTCGGGATCAGCAGAAGATGTAACTGGAGTTGCTGCAGTTGTTGCTGACGCCGCTCATGGGCGCTGCCATGTCGTTGCCCTCGGGCAGCTCAAGTCCCTGAAGGTCGAGCACCATCGGGTTCACCTCCCTTCGTGGGTCGATCCGTGCCGTCCCACCCGTGGTCCGGGTGGGAAGTCTTGGGGGTGCCGCTGGGGAGGACGGTGGACAGCAGGGGGAGTCCGGGGTGCTCCCGGCCCAGGGCCACCGCCAGGGCGGTGAGCACGCCGGCGTTGCCGGTCGACAGGTCCATGGACAGCCGCATGAGCATTTCGCCGGGGAAGGCGAGGCCGTCCTCGTAGGACAGGGCGTGCAGGTTGAGGAGGCCGATCTGGCGGTCGAGATCGGCACGACTTGCCTCACTGGGGCGCGTCCTGCCGCGTTCGGCGAGGTACAGGATGATTCCGGCCCGCCCGTTGAACAGGTCGGACTGCACGTAGAACTGGGACGAGGCGGCGCGGGCGATCGCGTCCGAGGCGGTGACGAGCCGTTCGTCCGAGTCGTGCCGGAGGTACTGGTCCAGGACCAGACCGATGCCGACGCTGCCGGTCGAGAGGTACGGCATGGTCCGCCATCCCTCGTTCACGTGCATCATCCCGTTGTCGCGTGTGGTGCAGCGGCGCAGGTCCTGTTCGAGGGCGGTGCGGGACAGCCGCAGGTACTCGCGGTCGCCGGTCTTCTCGTACAGACGAAGGAAGAAGAGGGCCGGTCCGGAGGAGCCGCGCATCAGCCCGGCGTAGGCGTGTGCGCCTCCGCTGGTGGTGGCGACGGAGTCGGCCGTGCCCAGCCGGTCGGAGATGAGCTCGGCAGCGCGCAGGTACTCGGTGTCGCCCGTCCTCCGGCTGAACGCCAGGAGGTTGAGCCCGATGCCGGCCAGACCGCCTTTGAGGTCGCTGCCGAGCATCTCCCACTTCTCCTTGAGGCACGCGGCGAGCAGCTCGCGCGCGGTGTCCTCTTCGCCGAGCCTCAGCAGGGCGTGGGCCACTCCGTGCATGCCGTCGTACAGGCCGAGCCGGTCCTGCGGGCGGGGCGTCAAAGCGCGTTGTGCGAGCCACGTGCGGTATTCGGGCGGAAAGTCGACCCCGGCGTCGAGGAGTGCGAGGAGCACGCCGGCGGCCCCGTGCTGAAGGTTCAGAGCCCCGGTGTGGAACTGCTCGATGTCACCGGGGAACAGCCGGTCGTCGCGCGAGGGGGTCGCGCTGCGCAGAACGGCCCGGCCGAGCGCGTCGCGCAGCCGCGGCCACTGCTCGGGGTCGGCGGTGATCCGCGGCATCCGGTCCAGCGCGGTCTGCGGCCGGCGACGCACGGTGGGCGTCGGGCTGGCGGTGATCCTTTCGACAGCCTCGTCGAGGTAACCCGGGGGCAGCGGGAACACCTGCCGGATGTACTCGACGAAGTGGTGTGCCTTCCCGAAGTCGTGTCGGAGCAGGGTGGTGAGCGGCATGAACAGCGAGAGCCGCAGGCAGCCGAGTGCGTAGTGGTCATGGTCGAATCCGGTGCGGTCGGCCGGCGCCGCGAACGCGGGGTTCACCAGGCTGGGCTTCACCCCTGCCTCGGCATCCGATGCCACTTCGTAGTCGATCAGCGAGACTGTGCCGTCTTCGCCCACCAGGATGTTGAAGGGGTGCAGGTCTCCGAAGACGATGCCACGCTCGTGGATCTCGGCGACGATGGCCTCGGTCTGCCGTGACACCTCCAGGGCCCACTCCGTGTAACGCGCCGCTTCGGCGGGGTCGGTCTCCCCCTCGTTGAGCGGGTAGCGCCGGGCGAAGGTCCTGCTGAGCGTCTCCCCCTCGACGAACTCCTGCACGAGGAAGTGGTGCCCTCCCCATTCGAAGTAGTCGATGAGTTCGGGTACACCCGTGACACCCCTGAGCCGCTCCAGGATGTCCCGCTCGTGACGCAACCGGTGCACCGCGTCCGCCGCATCCATGGTCAGCCCGGCATGGGGGCGGGCCTCCTTGAGGATCACCTTGCGGCCGCTCTCCCGGTGCCGGGCCTCGTACAGTCCGCCCGCGTTGGAGAAGTGGACGGCGCGTTCGATGGTGTAGGCGATGTCGTCCGTGGTGCCGCTCTTGCGTGCCTCGATGTGGGGGGCGAAGAACTCCGGCACTGTGACCCACGCCGGGACGTGGAATACCGGGTCACGGCGGTCGGGCACCAGGGTGCCGTGGTCGTCCTCGATAGCGCCGACGAGTGCGCCCGTCTCCGATATGCAGTGCCGCTCGATGAATCCGCCGTAACGTACGTACAGCGGACCGTTTCCCCAGCGCAAGTCACTCAGAATGTACGGCCCTTCCTGGCCGTCGAGCTCCTGGCCGAGCTCTTCAAGAGTAGTCCGCAGAATCCGCTCGTCCAGCGGGTAGATGGTGATGAACTTCCCGCTGGACCCGCGGTCGGAGTACTTGAGATTCCGATTCTTCAGGACGTGGCGCCCGGAAAGGTACTTGAAGGATATGTCGCGCGGCACGCAGTAGCGGTACACGGATTCCAGCACGGCATCTGCGTTGTCGCCTGTCGCCGAGACGTGAATCTTCCATCCCTGCATCGGAAGCCGCTGCTCAGGCGGATTGCAGACGATCCAGTCCTCCTTGGCGAACTTGGTCCATCCAGGAGGGAGTTCGATGGAATCCGCGGCGAAGCCGAGTTTGGCGACCTCTTCGGCGCTCGCCTTCCGATCCGACAGGTCGTAGAAATAGCGGTCTGCCAGACAGTAGACGTCGTAGCGCTTGTCCACCATTCCCCCTGGGATCTCCCGGTGTTTCACTGACAGGAATATCTTCACCCGTCGAGAGGTGTCGAACAAGTGTGTTCCCCACGGCTGTGCACATGGATTATCCATGAGGGGCGAGCCGGTTCACAGATCTGCCGCGGGGCGGATTTCAGGGCAGCACAAAAAGCCGCCGGCCCGAACGGATCCCACCGCTCGGGCCGACGGCCCTGTTCTGTCGGGCCTGCGCGGCCCGCCCGTTACTCGGCTCCGCGCAGCGCGGCGGACGGACGCTGGCGAAGGGCGATGCGCGTGGTGGACACGCCGGTGGCAAGAGCAAGGACGCCCGCACCGCCCAGGATGAGGGCGAGCGTGGCGCCTTCGAGGCGCGGGTACGACGAGCCGGTCAGGGCCTGGCTGAACGCCGCGAGAACGGCCCCCGCGACCAGCGATCCGACCAGGAGCGCGATCAGCACGATCACGGCGGTCTCCAGGAGCATCATGCGGGCGACCTGTCTGCGGGTGGCGCCCACGAGACGCAGCAGGGCGAACTCTCCGGAGCGTTCCATCGTCGTCATCACCAGCGTGTTCACGACCGAGATCGAAGTGAAGACCGTCACCACCCCGAGGAGCAGGTAGGTGACGGTCATCGAGGTGTCCTGGCGGCGCAGGGCCTCGGCCCGGTAGGCCTCGCGGTCGAGCACCTGCCAGGACGGCTCGGCCCGGCGCAGTGACGCGAGGCTGTCGTCCACCTGCCGCTCCCAGCCGGGCTGGGCGCGCACGTACACCGCGTCCAGGAGGAGCGGCCTGTCGTACAGGTGCCCGGCCGCGAGAGGCTGAGGCAGGACGGCATCGCCAAAGCCGCGGGAGCGGCTGTACACGGCGGCGACCCTGGCCTTCGCAACCTGGTTGTCCTCCAGGGTGACGCGCACCTCGTCGCCCGCCCGAACGTGGGCGCGCCGGGCCAGGTCCTCGCTCAGCGCGATCTCCCCCGCGCCCAGTTGGCCCATGCGGCCCTGGACGACGCCCAGGTCGAGGACCTCGTCCAGCGGTCCGTCCGAGACGATCTGTGCGATGCCGCCGGGGCCCGACTGCCGGGACTCGGAGTCGCCGACGACCTTCACATAGCTGCCCGTGGTGGCAACCGCGGTACCAACTCCCGCAGCACCGCCGATCGTTGCTGCAGCCGAGTCCGGAAGTCCGTCACCGGCCCTCTGCACGATCCGCTCGGCCACCATGCGCTGCCGGTCCTGCTCCGACACTTCGTGCCACTTCATCTGCGGTACGAACAGGGCCACGGCGGCGAACGCGACGGTGAGGGCGAGCGGAGTGGCAGCGGTGCCGAGTCGGCGGAAGGCCGTGGTGAGGTTGGTCTTCACCAGCAGTCCCATCACCGGGAACAGGAGCTGGCAGAGCAGGCCGAGCACGCTGCCGGCCAGCTTGCCGATCAAGGGGGCGAGCAGTCCGACGGCGGTCATCAGCACCATGACCATGGCCCCGGCCGTGGTCGCGGCGTCGGAGCCCCCCGAACTCCTGATCGCGGTGAGCCCCCAGACACCCCCGACCAGGACCGCGAGCCCGAGGCACGTACGGACCGCACCCACCCGGCGGCGCGGCACCGAGGCCTCGCCCAGAGCCTGGACGGCGCGCACCCGAGACGCCCGCCGACCGCTGCTCCACACCGCGGCCTCGGCGGTCACCCAGCAGATCAGCACCGCGATCGAGATGCTCGCCGGCCCGAACTGGAGACGGAAGGCGCCGGGGATCAGGCCCTGGGCCACCAGAAAGGCCCGCAGTCCCACGGCGAGCAGCAGGCCGAGCCCACAGCCTGGGACGGCGGCGAGGACGGTCACGACGAGCGCCTCGTAGGCGACCATCCGACGGACCTGGCCGGGGGTCGCGGCGACGGCCCGCAGCAGGGCGATCTCCCTGGTTCGCTGCTGGACGGACAGGGCGAAGGCGCCTGAGATCGCGAAGGCTATGACGAACATGCAGATGAAACCGAAGGGCACGACGAACGACACCACGTCCGCGCCGCCCTGCCCCGGCGCGGCCCGGTGGCCGGAGTCGAGCAGCACCCCGCAGGCCGTGACCAGTGCCTGCGCGCAGAGCATGGCCACAAGGGATCCGGCGAACGAGACCTTACGGGTGTGGACGGACCACCACGCTAGGAGGAACAGCATGGATCAGGCCCCCAGTCCCGCCATGTGCTCGGCGATGGTGCCGGCGGACGCCCCGTGCAGGACCTCGGTGACCTTGCCGTCCGCCAGGATCAGTACGGAGTCGGTGTACGAGGCGGCCACCGGGTCGTGAGTGACCATCAGGACCGTCTGGCCGACGTCGTCCACGAGACCGCGGAGCAGTTCGAGGACCTTGCGGGCCGAGGTGGTGTCCAGGGCGCCGGTGGGCTCGTCGGCGAAGACCACCTCGGGGCGGGTGATCAACGCACGGGCGATGGCCACCCGTTGCTGCTGGCCGCCGGAGAGTTCGGCCGGCCGGTGACCGCGCCGATCGGCGAGCCCGGTGTAGTCGAGCAGTTCCTCCAGCCAGGGCCGGTCGAGCTGGACGCGCCGGCCGGCCAGCCGCACCGGAAGCGTGATGTTCTGCTCGGCGGTCAGCGCGGGCAGCAGGTTGAACCCCTGGAACACGAAGCCGATCCGCTCGCGCCGCAGCACGGTCAACTCCCGTTCACCCAGCGGCCCCAGATCCCGGCCACCGATCTCGACGGTGCCGTGGTCGGGGCGGTCCAGACCCGACGCGCAGTGCAGGAAGGTGCTCTTGCCGGAGCCGGAGGGTCCCATCACGGCGGTGAACGTCCCGTACGGCAGTTGCGCGGTGACCCCGTCGAGCGCCGTCACGGCGGACCCGCCGCTTCCGTGCACCTTGCGCACGCCATCGAGGCGCACCGCCCAGGGCCGCTCCCTCGGCGGCGGTTCGGCACCATCCCGCGACCGGTGCTGTGCGGCCCGTCCTAAGTGATGGCCCGCTCCGGTGCCTGCGTGCTCGCTCACGTGCGCTCTCTCTCGCTTCAGTACGTACTGCCTGGTGACCGCCGGCCACCCGCACAAGATTCCGTTCGTCGTGACACGACTGCCATCACGCGGTCGTGCCGAGCCGGGGGCGCGGGGCGGCCGGAAGTCGGTTCACCGCACGGACCGCGCCAGGACTCGGACGAACCGGGGCACGTCGACCGTACCCCAGCCACTGGCCGTGTCGAAGCCAGGGCCCGCAGTGAACCCGGGGACCTCGGCATAGGTGTTGGAGCCCTCGGTGACATCGACGATTCCGGCGGCGGGCCCGGCCGCTCCCAGCCGGTAGAGCGTGGGGGTGATGTCGCCCATCGGCCCGTGGTGCAGCTGCACCGCGAGGGCGAGCACACCGGCGAAGAGCGGTGCCGACTGGGAGGTGCCGGCCGCCCCCTGCATCACGATATCCGGGACCGAACGGCCGGATTCCACGTCACCGGCCGTGGTCGAGCGTTGCCATTCCGGGCGCGCGAACAGCGACGAGTGCCCGGCCCCCGACTTGGGCCACAGCGTGTCGGGAGAGGTGCGATGGCCCTGCCCATCGACGTGCAGCAGGGACCCTCCGACGGCGGTCACCCGGGGGTCGGATGCGGGCCAGGCCACTACGCGCCGGGGGTGGTGCTGGTCGGGGTGGTCACGCAGCGGGCCGCTGGCCCCCGTGTCCCCCGAGGAGGCGACCAGGGTCATGCCCGCCGCGCGCGCCCGGTCGAACGCGGCACCGTAGGCGAGCATGGACGCGGGGTCCGCGAAGTTCTGCTCGACGGAGCCGAAACTCATGGACACCACGTCCGCCAGGCGGTGCCGCGTGAGGTGGTCCAGGACATGCATCATCTCGGGCATGCCGCTCTCGCCCTGCGTCTCGTCCACGGGCGAGGCGGCGACCACGATGCGGGCCTGCGGGGCCAGCGAGTGAATCATGGCGACATCGAGCCGGGTCTCCGACACCCACGCCTGACAGTTCTTCGTGTCGACGCCGGGAGAGGTGCAGGACGGCGGCTTCCCCAACGGCTCGACCCGCCGGATGTCGACAGCGGGAAGCCCGTACTGCGCGTCGTAGTCCGCCATGAACTGCTCCAGGCTCGGGTCCCCGTACGACACGAGCACCGCGACTGTGGTGCCGCGGCCCGTGACCCCCTGCCGCCACAGCTCGTCCACGCGGTAGGGCACGGCTATCGAGGGCTCGCGCACGCCAGGGTCGTCGGCTGCCCGCGCGCGGCCGACGGTGTCCGCCGAGGCCGGACCGATACCGGCAAAGAGCAGGCCAACTACGGCGAACAGACCGCCAATGCACCGCCATGTACCTCCACCGCGCACGCTCCTTCTCCCGGACCCCATATCGCTGTCTCCCCTCACCCGACGCGTCCTGTCATTACAGGATCGATCCGCCGGGCGGCCGGGATACGACTCGGCGGCACACTCGTGGGTTATCCACGGGGAGTTGCACACCGCCCCGTAGCCAGTGCGACCACGGCCGGTGCGAGTCAGTGGCCAAGGCGGGACATTGCCTGCTCCGGACGGCGGCCACCGGCTACCGCACTGTCCGGCACCGTGTTCCACAGCATCCTCGCGTTGCCAAGCTCCTGGCAGGTATCCAGCATTGTCGCCCTCCACCACATCCCTGGTGAAGAGCCAGCTCGGCCATCGCGCCGACCGTCTCCTCAATGGGAGTCGCGGGATCGCGGCGGTCTACGCCATCCACGCGGCCCGACTCCGGGTGGTGGCGCAGCCCAAACCTCGCGGCCAGTACGACACGGCTCCGCTCGGAGGCCCGGCGCCGCAGCCAGGTGCCTGAGTCCGCCTGCCGGGCGCGCGCCTCGCCAGCATGATTGTCTCAAAAAGGTGGTTCAACTTGGCGGCGCACGAACGCTCACCGACGCTCTCTACGTCAGCCACATCGAACCTCCACCTCCGCTTCATTGTGCCGGTACACCCCGTGTGCACCTCGATGCGCCATCTCAGACACACGAGTTGACGGACGTGGACGATCGACTTAGCATCCTGCGGGTCAATCAATTCTTGTTTGAGGACTGGGACTTGACTAAGTATCAGCCTGTGAAGCAAAGGTGTGCGACGCCCAGCGCGAACCCCGGCCGAGCATGTGCCTGACTTTCTCTAGTTTGGGGGGGGAATTTCGTGAGCATCACGCAAAGCGGAGCAGGCCGACAGAGCCACGCGGCATATGGGGCGAAACCTTCATTGCTGGCTGCGGGCCAACTGCCGGGCAGCACCGAACTAGACACTATCGGCGTACTGATTCTCGCCCAGGGGACCCTCACACGCAGCGGCATCGCTGCCATGGTCTCCTCCCGGGCGGGCATCCGGGTGCTTGGGGACGCGGAGGACGTCACCTCTGCGCCGGGTGACAGCCTGCTGAACCCCGATGTGGTGGTTCTCTGTCTCGCCGATGACAGCAGAGCCGCGTTCGAGAGGCTCCGCAGAGCACGCGAGGCCTTCCGAGCGAGCGCAATCCTTCTGGTCATAGGAGCGCTCTCAGCGGGCGGCACACAGCGCGCCCTCAAGGCCGACGTGTCAGGAGTGATCTCCGACGACGTCACTGCCGACGAACTCGTCGAGGTGATCAGGCACCTGAGCTGCGGTCGGCGCATCGTCGGCACCGACATTGCCGTCATGGGCAGCGTACAGACGCCGAACCCACTGACCCCGCGGGAGTCCGAGATCCTCGGTCTGGCGGCCGAGGGCGAGAGTCCCGCGGACACAGCGGACCACCTCCACCTGTCCGTTGGGACCGTACGCAACCATCTACTGTCCGCCGTGCAGAAGACGGGCGCCAGAAACCGCATGGATGCGGTCCGGATCGCCCGCGCCAGGTCCTGGCTCTGACTCGTCTGGTCCTACTCTCTTCGGGACGGGCGAATAACGTCGGCCTGCCCCCGCCATGGCCCGTACGGTCCTGCTTGGCCCAGCCCCGCAGCCCTTCCGGGCTCACACCCAGCTCCCGCACGATCTCGGCGACGTTCCGGTGCGGCGAGGATCGGCCGCAACCGGATCCTCGCCGACGGCAAGTGCCGCTGGGCCGTCGAGGTGCTGCACCACCTGGTCTTCGCCGCCCCGCACGACGCCGAGGCCAAGGATCTCCAGGCCGACGCCTACGATCAGCTCGGCTACCCGCAGGAGAAGGCCCCGGAGGGCTTGCAACGCGACGACCCACGCGCCGTCGATGATGCTCTGGCGCGTCGTTCTCAGCCCTGGAGGGCTTGTAACAGGCACAGTGTCGGCTGGGCCCGCCCGCAGCAGCTACGGACGGGCTCAGGTCCAACCCCAGCGTCAGATGCGGATGGCGGTGACGACGTGGTAGTCGAGGAGGCCGTCGCGCCAGGCGGTGAGGAAGTGGCGGGTCCAGTGGGCGGGTGGGACGGTGTCGGCGAGGTAGCGGTCGAGGCCGGGCCAGACGTCGGCGCCGATGGACTCGGTGGTGACGCCGGTGAAGCCGAAGCGGGTGAGGGCGGCGGTGAAGTCGTCGAGGGGGTGGGCGACGTCGAGGCCGTCGGCGAAGCTGGCGAGCATGATCTTGAGGCGTTCGGCGGCGTCGGGGCCGGGGGCGGTGAAGAAGGTGGTGACGACGAGGCGGCCGCCCGGGCGCAGAATGCGGGCGGACTCGCGGGCGAAGCCGGTCAGCTCGCGGAAGTGCTGGGCCGCCTCGACGGAGAAGACACCGTCCAGGTAGCCGTCGGAAAACGGGAGTTCGTCCGCTGAGCCCAGGGTGTACGCCAGCCGATCGGGGTACGTCGCCAGGGCTCTCGCGTTGACGGCACGGGCCCGCTCGATCTGGTCCGGGTGGATGTCCACCCCCGTCACCGCCGCGAAGCGGAACTCCCGCAACGCCAATGCCGCACCCAGCCCCCGCCCGCAGCCCACCTCCGCCAGCCGCAACCGCTCCCGCGGCTCCGGGAACTCCCGCAACACCCGCCGGTACATCTGCTCCTGGCTGCGCACCCGGTCCTCTGGGGTCGGGGCGGCGAGATCGATGCCCTGCCAGTAGCCGAAGTTGATGAATCCGCCTGCGAAGCTGGCCGCCTGGGCCAGATCGTCGGTGCCGTAGGTCCGGCGCACGGTCGGGGGGATGCGGTCCTGGTTCATGGCTTTAGGTTCCTCGGGACGGCGAGTGGTTGGGGACTTTGGGGGCGGAGTGGAACGGGTTCCGTGCTGATGCTGCTGCCATGAGCGCAGGTCAGCTATGGTGCAAGGGTGTCCCACCGCCCAATGACGGCGCGGTGCTGAGATCGTCGGCGCCGTAGGTCTGGCGCACGGTCGGGGGGATGCGGTTGTGGTCCATGGTCCGCTGGGTCTCCTGCTCGGTGGGCGCCCGGCCGTCGGGCGCGCCGAGGTACGTACCCAAACTGGTGTCGGTCCGAACACGGTACGTGATGGGCGGGTGTGCTCGGTGGGAAAGGGGCGCGGCGGTGTCCCGAGGGGGCTCGGAACACCGCCGCGCGACCGGGGGCGGCTACCGGGTCGGGCCGGCGGCCGGGAGGGGCGGCTACCGGGCGAGGGCGGCCGGGGTGTCGAGCCGGGTCAGCTTCTGCGGGTTGCGCACGATGTAGACCCGGGTGACCCGGCCGTCCTCCACCGCGACGCTGACCACCGACAGGTCGCCGCCGAGGTCGATCCGGCCGGCGGGCGCGCCGTTGAGCCACACGGTCGCGGTGTCGAACTCGACCGGCGCCCGGTGGGCGCGCGAGAGCAAGGCCGCGACCGCCTCGGCGCCGTGCAGCGGGGCCAGCAGGGCCGCCGCGATCCCCCCGCCGTCGGCGATCAGGACGACGTCCGGGGCGAGGACCTCCATCAGGTCCTGCAGCCGCCCGGTGCGCAGGGTCCGCAGGAAGCGCTCCACCACCTGCTCCTGCTCGGAGCGGGTCACCCGGACCCGGGGCCGCCGCGCGGCGACGTGGCCGCGGGCCCGCCGGGCGACCTGCCGGACGGCGGCCGCGGTCTTGCCGAGGGCCTCGGCGATCTCCTCGTACGGCAGCTCGAAGACCTCGCGCAGCACGAACACCGCCCGCTCGGTGGGCCCGAGGGTCTCCAGCACGGTGAGCATCGCGAACGAGACGCTCTCCGCGAGTTCGACGTCCTCGGCGATGTCGGGGCTGGTGAGCAGCGGCTCCGGCAGCCACTCGCCGACGTACTGCTCGCGTCTGCGGGACAGCGTCCGCAGCCGGTTGAGCGACTGGCGGGTGACGATCCGGATGAGGTACGCCCGCGCCTCCCACACGTGCGACGGGTCGACCTCGGCCCACCGCAGCCAGGACTCCTGCAGCACGTCCTCCGCGTCGGCGGCCGAGCCGAGCAACTCGTAGGCGACGGTGAAGAGCAGGCTGCGGTGGGTGACGAAGGGGTCGTCGGCCGGGGCCTCGGTCATGACTGCGGCTCTTCGGCGGCGGCACGCGCAGCGAGCGGGATCTCGCAGGAGTCGGAGAAGCCCTGCGAGGTGACGCCGTTGGCGATGTTGTTCCGGGCGGCCATGTTGACGAAGGCGACGTAGGCGGTGAGTTCGACCATCGCCGCCTCGCCGAGCACGTCGAGCAGACCCCCGTACTGCTCGTCGGTGACGGTCGGCGGGGTGGCGGACATGGCCTCGGCGTAGTCCATCACGTCCCGTTCCAGCGGCGTGAACACCTCCGAGGCCCGCCAGTTCGGCACCTGGCTGGCCTTGGCGAGGTCCAGGCCCAGGTTCTGTGCCTGGAAGTAGTTGATGTCCAGGCACCAGCTGCAGCCGATCTGCGCGGCCACGGCCATGTGGGCGAAGGACTTGAGGCTGTCGTCGAGTGCGTCCCACCCGGCGACCTTGCCCGCGAGCTCCGTGTTCGCGGCGGCGACCTTGGGGTTGTGCCAGATCACCTCGGTGGGCTCGAAGACGGCGCCGAACGCCTTGATCATGTTCTCGCTGAGCTCGGCGGGCAGCTGGGCCTTCGGCAGACGGAGTGCCATGGTGTGTCCTCCTGGTGTGGTGGCTCGTTCGGGCATGAAGACACCGGAGGGCGGCGGAACGTGACAGGCGCCGTGTCCGTCGAGGAAAAAAATCCTTTTCGGACGGTGCCGCAGGTTCGCTACAGTCCGCGAGGATTCCGCGACCTCGACGAGGTCCCGACGGCCCTGAGGAGCTACGACCGTGAACGTTCCCGACGAACGCCCCGCACCGCCGCTGACCGGCGGCGAGCGCGAGATGCTGCGCGGCTTCCTCGACTTCCACCGGGCGACCCTCGCCATGAAGTGCGAGGGTCTGGGCGACGAGCAGCTGCGGCAGCGCTCCAGCCCGCCGTCCACCCTGACCCTGCTCGGACTGGTCCGGCACATGGCGGAGGTGGAGCGCACCTGGTTCCGCCGGGTGATCAACGGCGAGGACCTCCCGCTGGTCTGGTCCGCGGACGGCGACTACCAGGCCGCGTACGACGCCTCCGGCGCCACCCGGGCCGAGGCCTTCGCCGCCTGGCAGGCCGAGGTCGAGCACTCCCGCCGCATCGAGCTCGCCGCGGAGTCCCTCGACGTCACCGGGTACCAGGCCCGGTGGGACGCCGAGGTGTCGCTGCGGCTGGTGATGCTGCACCTGATCCACGAGTACGCCCGGCACAACGGGCACGCCGACTTCCTGCGGGAGGCGATCGACGGGGTGGTCGGAGCGTAGGGCAGGGCAGGCCCCGGCAGGTCCCGGCGGGGCTACCAGCCGAGGAGGTGGGTGCGGCGGGTGAGGGCGGTGAGGACGGACTCGGCGGTGGTCTCGTGGGTGAGAGCGCTGGTGTCGAGGGCGTGCGAGGCGTCCTCGGGTGCCGGGCCGGCGTGGAGGACGACGTAGTGGAGCGCGGCGCCGGTGGTGCGGCTCTCGCGGCGGAAGGTGTCCAGTGCGGCAGGCTCGGCCGGGGACTCCACCACGACCTGGTAGCCGCGGGTGGCATAGGCGAAGGCGGCCTGCGCGGCGGCGGCCAGCGCGGTGGCGTTCTGGCGGCCCGCCTCCGGCAGGTGCGGCTGCAGCCGGCCGCTGCGGATGACCCGCAGGAAGTCGTCCGTCCGCAGGTGGACGCTCGGGTGCAGCTCCCGGGCCAGCAGCTCCGCGACCGGGCTGTTCCCCGCCCCGGACGGGTCGACGAGGACGAGGACACCCCCGGCGCCCCGGCCGCCCCCGAGCTCCGGCCCACCTACGGTCGTACGAGTCACAGCTGCTGATCCCTTCGCGGGCCGGGGACGGGCGGGGTAGCCGGGGCGCGGCGGTCGGAGTGCGAAGGAGCGGTCCGGCCCATATCCGGACAGCCGACCGCCTCGTCCCTACGACTGATGCGTTCCGGGGATCAACCTAGTCCAAACGGGTGCCCCGAGTCGTCCCCCACCTGGTGCGCCGGCGGTCGCCGCGGCCGGTCGGTGACCGTCCGGTGAGCGCGCGGTGACCGGCCGGTGTCGGCCGCCGCGGCAGGGCGCTCAGCGCCCCTCGGCGCGCAGGACGATCGGGTTGGTGAGCGCCGCCATCGGGCCCCAGGGCAGGTCCGGGCCCATCGCGTTGCCGCTGCCCGGCGTGCCGTCCGGCTTCGGGTGGCGCACCTCGGCCCGGACGTACGCGGCGAGCGAGGCCGTGGTGCGCCACACCACCGTGCCGGAGCCGCCGGCGGGCAGTGACTCCTGGTGCATCTGCCCCTCGTCGGTGATCAGCCGGACGGTGCCGCCGGGCACGCCGGAGACGGCGAGCCGGACGTCCAGCGGCGCGTCGGCCGGGACGGTCAGCTCCTCGCCGATGCCCGCCTGCCGGCCGTGCCCGGTGACGGTGAACTCCAGCTCGACGGCCCTGGATTCGGCGAGCCAGCTGCGCCCGTCGCGCAGCCCGTCGAGGACCGCGTCCCGGGTGAGGTCCTCGGCCAGCACCACGTTGTGCGGGGAGCCGATCACCTGCGGTTCGCTGTGCGCGTCACTGTTGCCGAGGGCGGGCAGCCAGGAGCGGCCCTCGCGCAGGGCGACGGCGAGCCGGCCGTCCCAGGTGTCCACCGCGGACTCGTCGTCGTACGTCCAGGGGCCGTTCCACACCTCGACGGCGTCGGCCTGCTCGTAGCCGAACTTCCACTGGCAGGCGACGTACGGGCAGTACGGGTGCGCGGGCACCACCAGGCCGCCGGAGCGGTGGACCTGGCGCACGAAGCGCGGGAACTCCTCGTCGCGCGAGCGGTAGCGCCAGTCGACGAACCGGCCGCCCTCCAGGCCGAGGGCCAGCCAGTGGCCGTTGCGGGTGGTGACCTCCTCGCCGGGGACGATCAGCAGGTCCGGACCGGCCAGCGGGCCCCAGACGGCGTGCGAGGAGCTGGTGTTGTGGTCGGTGGAGACGATGAAGTCCAGTCCGGCCGCGCGGGCCCCGGCGGCGACCTCCTCGGGTCGGCGCCGACCGTCGGAGTGGACGGTGTGCAGGTGGCAGTCGCCGCGGTACCAGGCCCGGCCGCGCCCGCGGGCCCGCTCTGCCGGGTAGTGCGGGGTGAACAGCGGCCCGGGCGCGCCGAAGCGCAGGGTGACCTGGACGTGGTAGTCCAGGCCCTGCGGGGCGACCTGGTACGGGCCCAGGACGATGTGCCAGGTACCGGGGTTGACCGGGCCGGGCAGGTAGCCGGGGGTGGCGGCGGAGCGGGAGAGGCTGAACTCGGTGCGGAAGCCGCCGGACCAGCCGCGGAAGCCGGGGCCGCCGAGTTCGGTGCCGCGCTCGTCGAAGATGCCGATGTCGCAGGAGTTCCCGGGGGTGCCGGCCGGGACCGGCGGCTTGTCGTAGCCGTAGGACACGGCGATCTCGCGGACGCCCTCGGGGACTTCGACCGGGAGGTAGACGAAGTCGGGGGCGCCGGTGGGGAGATGGCCGGTGACCGTGAAGGTGCGGTCGGCGGCGGCGGTGGGATCGGCTTCGGGGTCCGCGGTGGCCTCGCCGGTGGTGGCGGCGAGGCCCAGCGCGGTGGCGGCGCCGGTGGCGAGGCCGGTGCGGAGCAGGTCGCGGCGGGCGGGGCGCGGGGTGTTGGGCTCGGTCGGCATCGAGGTCTCCGGATCGGGGCGGGCGGGTCGCTCGCGTGCCTACCCGGGCGAGTGAACCGGGGGTGAGTCGGGGCCCACGGGGGCGGGGCGGGCCGGTGAAGAGGGGCCCGGAGGGGGTGGGGGCGAGTTGCGGGGAGTGACGAATGGCCGGTTCATAGTCCTGTAATAGGTAGATATGACTAACTATGGACCGGGAGGCAGGCGTGGCGGTGAGTCGGCGGACGCTGCTCATGGTGGTGGCCGGGGGAGCACTGGCGGGGTGTGGGGCCAAGGCGTCGCCGACGCCGGTCTCCGCGCAGCTCTCCGCCCCGGTGGCGCCCCCCGCCGGGCCGTCCGCGACGCTGACCGGCATATCCGAGGAGGCCGACGCCACGCCGTCGGCCCCGGCCACGCCCGCGCCGACGCCCGAGCCCACGAAACAGCCGCCGCGCGAGGCCACCCGGGCGGAGATCGTCGACCGGTACGGTGCCGTGACCCCGACCGACTGGGGGCTGGAGGTCGCGGGAGTGATCACCGAGCTGCCCGCGGGCGAGCGCGCGACGGCACTCACCTTCGACGCCTGCGGCGGCCCCGGAGGCAACGGCTACGACGCCGCCCTGATCGACTTCCTGCGGTCGTACGCCGTCCCGGCCACGCTCTTCCTGAACGCCCGCTGGATCGACGCCAACCCGGACGAGTTCGAGCAGCTCGCCGCCGACCCGCTGTTCGAGATCGGCAACCACGGCACCGTCCACCGCCCGCTCTCCGTCACCGGCCGCGCCGCCTACGGCATCGCCGGCACCAGCGGCGTTGGCGAGGTGTACGACGAGGTGGCGGGCAACGCGCAGAAGCTCGCGGCGCTGCTCGGGCACCCGCCCCGCTTCTTCCGCTCCGGCACCGCGCACTACGACGACGTCGCCACCCGGGTGGTCGCCGACCTGGGCCAGCAGGTGGCCGGCTTCACCGTGAACGGGGACGGCGGCGCGACGCTCGGCGCGTCCGAGGTGCGCCAGGAGGTCGGGTCCGCCCCGCCGGGCGCGATCGTGATCGGCCACCTGAACCACCCCGGCGGCGGCACCGCCCCCGGCGTGGCGGCGGCGGTGCCGGGGATGCTGGCGGCCGGGCGGCGCTTCGTCCGGCTCTCGGACGTGCTGTGAGGGCTCGGCTCCCGGACCTGCCGTGAGGGGCGGCGGCAGGCTCTCGGGTCAGGAGAGCCGGAGGCCCCCCGGGTGCTCGTCCTCGATGATCCGCACCAGCCAGTCGAAGACCGTCGGCCCCCTGCCCGCCCGGGCGGCGGCCAGCTCGGCGGCGACCTGCTCGCGGTTGGTGGGGTGGCAGCGGCCCAGCCGCAGCTCCAGCCGGCGGACCGTCTCCGGGTAGCCGAGGGTGCGGCGGGACGTCTCGTGGTCGCGCCACTCGATGACCCAGTCCCCGTCGTCGGGTGTGCCGTAGCCGCCGCGAAGGCAGTCGGCGAAGGCGTCGAGGTTGCGGCCGAAGTAGCCGTCCACGCCGATCTCCTGCCCGACGGCGTCCCAGAAGTCCTCCAGGGTGCCGATCCTGCTGCCGTCGATCACGTAGGTCACCGTCACGGGGTCGAGGATATGCCCGAGCGCGGGGGAGTCACGGCTCGACGGCGATGGCGGTGGCGAGCAGCCCGTCCCGGACGGTCCAGCGGCCGTCGAAGCCCTCGACGCTGCGCCCGCCGACCACCGGGCCGGGGACCAGCAGGCGGGCGGTGAAGGTGCCGTCGGCGGCGAGGTCCAGCTCGGCCTCGCTGAACTCCAGGAAGAGCCGGGTCAGCGGGAACCAGGCCTTGTACACCGACTCCTTGGCGCTGAACAGCACGCGGTCCCACGGGGTGTCCGGGTGGGCGGCGGACAGCTCGGCGATCCGCTTCTGCTCGAAGGGCAGCGCGATGGCGTCCAGCACGCCCTCGGGCAGCGGCAGCGCGGGTTCGGCGTCGATGCCGACGGAGGCGAGGGCGCCGGACCGGGCCACGGCGGCCGCGCGGAAGCCGTCGCAGTGGGTGAGGCTGCCGACGACGCCGTCCGGCCAGCCCGGTGCGCCGCGCAGGCCCGGGACGATCGGGCGGTAGGGGACGCCGAGCCGGGCGAGGGCGGCCCGGGCGCAGTGGCGGACGGTGGTGAACTCGCGGCGCCGCTTGTCGACGGCCCGGGTGAGGACCGCCTCCTCCTCGGGCTCCAGCCGGGCCTCCGGGGGGTCGTCGTACGCCACCTCGGTCGCCACGCCGTCCGGCAGCAGGTCCCCTATCACCCGTTCCCCCTCGGTCGGTCCGCGCGGGACCGTCGCCCGCGGAACGAGGGTAACCCGGGCGGGGGTGCCCGGTGGGCGGAACGGGGACTGCTGCCGGGGCCCGGCGCGCAGCAGCCGCTACTCGAAGGCGGCCGCCGCCTCGCGCAGCGCCCGGGCGACCGTCTCCGGGTCGTACGGCGCGGGTTCGCCGGGCAGATAGGTGACCGAGTGCAGTGCGCCGGTGTAGCGGAAGGAGCGGTGGCGCTCGTGCACCGGCCAGGAGACCGGGGACTTGCGGTCGATGCCGATGCTGATGCCCTGGAACGGCGCCATGCCGATCAGCTGGTGGACCGGTCCGAGCCGCCCGCCGCCGCCTCGGGGCGCGGCGCCATCCACGAGCAGCCGGAACTCCCACGTGAGGTCGGCGACCGCAGTGGCCTCCAAGGTGACCAGCCGGGTGCCGGGCGGCAGCGGGCCGGCGTCCGCCTCCAGCAGTTCGCCGTACTGGTTGTAGGCGAGGCGCAGCCGCCCGTCCTCGACGTAGAGGCTGTAACCGCCGCCCTGGTCGCCGTGCGAGACCAGGACGCCCTGGTCGCCCGCGCGGTAGCCCTCGAGCGCGACCTCGACGGTGAAGGAGCGGAAGGAGATCAGCCGGGAGGAACGGTAGCGCTCCAGCTCGGGGGTGCCGGGCAGCAGGGTGACGGGTCGGCGCAGCCGCTCCGCCTCGGGGCCGCGCAGGGCGAGGGCGCCGCTGCCGTCGGCGAGCGGGAAGACGCCGTTGCGCCAGGCGGCTTCCTCCCAGGCGGCCGACAACTCTTTGACCAGCTCAGGGTGTTCGGCGGCGACGTCGTGGATCTCGGTGGGGTCGGTGCGCAGGTCGTACAGCGCCCACTCGCCGTCGTCGTACTCCGCGCCGGGGCGGTGCAGGGTGACCAGCTTCCAGCCGTCGCGGTAGTAGCTGCGGTTGCCGGTCATCTCGCAGTACTGCTCGTGGTGGGTGCCGGGCGCCGCGCCGTCGCGCAGGACGGAGGCGAAGCCGATGCCGTCGAGCTCCTGGACCGGGCGGTCGCGGCGCTCCGACGGCCTTTCCACGCCCGCGAGTTCGAGCAGCGTGGGGAGCAGGTCGGTGACGTACTGGTACTGGGTGCGGACGCCGCTGTCGCCCTCGGCGCGCGGCAGCCCGGCCGGCCAGGAGAGCACGAAGGGGACGCGGACGCCGCCCGCGTAGGTCTGGCCCTTGTAGAGGCGGAACGGGGTGTTGGAGGCCATGCCCCAGCCGCGCGGGTAGTGGACCAGGCTCTGCGGGCCACCGATGAGGTCGATCTCGCGCCGGACGTCCGGGTTCCAGTCCTCGGGGAGGTTCGGGTGGTGGACGAAGCGGCTGAAGTAGCTGCGGGTGCCCTCGGCGCCGCCCTCGCCGGTTCCGCCGTTGTCGCTGGTGAACACGATGACGGTGTTGTCGAGTTCGCCGAGGGCGGCCAGGGTGTCGGTGAGCCGGCCGAGGTTCTGGTCGATGTTGTCGACCATCGCCGCGTACACCTCCATGTAGCGGGCGTACAACTTCTTCTGCACGTCGGTGAGTTCGTCCCAGGGGCCGACCTCATACCCGGCCTCGGAGTTGCGCTCGGGCAGTTCGGTGCCGGGCGGGAAGTGGCCGGCGGCGAGCTGGCGGGCGAAGCGGGTGCGGCGCAGCTCGTCCCAGCCGCCGTCGTAGCGGCCGCGGTGGCGGGCGAGGTCGGCGGGCTTGGCCTGCAGCGGGCCGTGCACGGCGTTGTGGGCGAGGTAGAGGAAGAAGGGCTTGTCGGAGTCGTGGGCGCGCAGCGACTTGACCATCTTGACGGCCTGGTCGGTGAGGTCGTCGGTGTAGTAGTAGTCGTCGGGGAACTCGTCGATGTCCAAGGGGCTGTTGTCGCGGACGAGTTGGTGCGGGTGGAAGAGGCTGGTCAGGCCCTCCAGAACACCGTAGTACTGGTCGAAGCCCTTCTGCAGCGGCCAGTTGGAGCGGTCGTCGGCGGCGTTGGAGGCGGAGTCGCGGGTGAGGTGCCACTTGCCGACGGCGTAGGTGGCGTACCCGGCGTCGTGCAGCAGCTCGGCCAGGGTGGGGATGTCCCCGGCGACCTCCATGCCGTAGCCGGGGAAGCCCGGGTCGGCGTTGGCGACGAAGGAGTAGCCGACCCGGTGCGGGTTGAGGCCGGTGAGCAGGGCCGCCCGGGCGGGGGAGCAGAGCGGCATGGTGTGGTAGTTGGTGAGCTTGACGCCGGTGGCGGCGAGGCGGTCCAGGGTCGGGGTGGGGATCTCGGCGCCGAACGGGCCGATGTCGCTGTAGCCCATGTCGTCGATCAGGACGACGACGATGTTGGGCGCGCCCTCGCGTGGGCGGACCGGCTCCGGCCAGGCGGGGGTGGACTGGCGGAAGGTGCGTCCGACGGTGCCGGGGAAGCCGGCGTACGGGTCGCGGCGGTGCGGGTTGCCTTCGGGTTCGGCGGTCGTGTCGGCGGTCGTGTCGGCGGTCATGCGGTGCTCCGGGTGGTGGCTCGGGTGGGGTGAGTGGCACGAGCGGGCTCCAGGCGCGGGACGGCGGCCAGGAGCTCGGCGGTGTACGGGTGTTCGGGCGCGGTGACGACGCGGTCGGCCGGGCCGGTCTCGACGATCCGGCCGCGGTGCATCACGGCGATCCGGTGGCTGACCCGGCGGACGACGGCCAGGTCGTGGGCGATGAAGAGGACGGCCAGGCCGAGTTCGCGCTGCAGTCGGGCGAGTAGTTCGATCACCTGGGCCTGGACCGAGACGTCCAGCGCGGAGACCGGCTCGTCGCAGACCAGCACGCTGGGCTCGGGCGCCAACGCCCGGGCGATGCCGATGCGTTGGCGCTGTCCGCCGGAGAAGGCGCGCGGGTGGCGGTCGGCCATGGCCGGGTCCAGTCCGACCTGGGTCAGCAACTCGGCGACCCGGGCGGAGCGTTGGGTGCGGTCGCCGAGACGGTGGGCGACCAGCGGCTCGGCGATGATCTGCCCGGCGGTCATCCGGGGGTTGAGCGAGGAGTACGGATCCTGGAAGACCAGTTGGATGTCCCGGCGCGGCCCGCTGCGATGCCGCCGGTGGTCCGGCTCCTCGCCGTGGAAGCGGATGCTGCCCGCCGTGGGCGGGTGCGCCTGGACCAGTGCCCGGGCGAGGGTGGACTTGCCGGAGCCGGACTCGCCGACCAGGCCGAGGGTCTCGCCGGGGTGTAGGTCGAGGTCGACGCCGTGCAGCGCGGTGACGGCGCGCCGCCGGGTGCCGTAGGTCTTGCTCAATCCCCGCACGGTGAGCAGGGGTCGTGACCCGGGGGTGCTGTTGGCGGCGGCGCGGGAGGGTTCGTCCAGGCGGGGGACGGCGGCCAGCAGCTCGCGGGTGTACGGGTGCCGGGGCGCGGTGAGGAGCTCGGCCGTGGCACCCCGTTCGACCACCCGGCCGTGCCGCATGACCAGCAGCCGGCGGCAGGTCTGGGCGATCACCCCGAGGTCGTGGCTGATCACCACCAGTGCGGTGCCGGTCTCCCGGTTGATCCGGGTCAGCAGGCGCAGGATCTGCTGCTGGACGGTCGGGTCGAGCGCGGTGGTCGGCTCGTCGGCGACCAGCACCTCGGCGTCGTGGGCCAGTGCGAGGGCGATCATGACGCGCTGGCGCTGTCCGCCGGAGAACTGGTGCGGGTGGTCGCGCAGCCGTCCGGCGGCGTCCGGGATGCCGACCAGGTCGAGCAACTCGGCGGCCCGGGCCAGGCGTTCGGCCTTCCGTAGTCGGCTGCCGTGGGCGCGCAGCGCTTCGTCCAGCTGCCTGCCGATGGTGAGGACCGGGTTGAGCGAGGACATCGGGTCCTGGAAGACCATGGCGATCCGCCGGCCGCGCAGGGCGCGCAGCGCCTCCTCGGGGAGGCCGGCGAGGTCCTGCCTGCCGAGCACGACGGAGCCGGCGGTGATCCGGCCGCCGGGCGGCAGCATCCGCAGCAGGGCGAGGGCGGTGGTGGACTTGCCGGAGCCGGACTCGCCGACGATGCCGAGGGTGTCGCCCGGCGCGAGTGTGAAGTCGACGCCGTCGACGGCGGTGGTGTCGCCGAACCGGACGGTGAGGCCGGTGACGTGGAGGAGGTCGGGTGCGCTGGGTGCGTCGGGTGCGTCGGGTGCGTCGGGTGCGTCGGGCAGGTCGGGCGCGGCGGGCACGGTGGTCATCGGCGGATCCCCCGGTTCAGGGCCTCGGCGACCAGGGTGAAGCCGAGCACCAGTGCGGTGGTGACGGCCAGCGGGGCGGCCGCGAAGGTCGGGTCGGTGGCGAGGTAGGCGACGGACTGGCTGAGGATGCTGCCCAGGGTGGGCTCCGGCGGGCGGACCCCGAGGCCGAGGAAGCTCATCGCACCCTCGATGAACACGCCGAGCGAGAGCGCGATGGCGGTCTGCACGATCAGCGGGTCGACGGCGTTGGGCACCACGTGCCGCAGCAGCACCCGGGTGCGGGAGGCACCCCCGACGCGCGCCGCCAGGGCGTATTCGCGCTCCCGCTGGACCAGGATCCCGGCTCGCAACTGCCGTCCAAAGCCCGGGATTTCGGCCAGCGCGATGACGATCACCACCGGCCAGCGGCCGGGGCCGAGGACCGCGGTCACGGCGAGCGCGAGGATCAGCCCGGGGAAGGCGAGCAGCAGGTCGAAGGCCCGCTGGACGGCGAGGTCGGCCCACCGGGAGGTGGCGGCGAGCAGCGCGGCCGAGCAGCCGAGCAGCGCGCCGACCGGGACGGCGGTGACGATCAGGGTGAGGTCGGTGCCGATGCCGTGCAGCACCCGGCTGAACAGGTCGCGGCCCAGGTCGTCGGTGCCGAAGGGGTGCTCGGCGCTCGGACCGGCCAGGGCGAGCGCGCTCTGGGCGTTCGGGGCGGCGCCGGTGAGCACCGGTGCGAGCAGCCCGGCGAGGGCGATCGCGCCGACCAGGGCGAGCCCGGTCAGGCCGCGCCAGGTGCGCAGGGACGAGAGGTGACGGCGCTGCTGCGTACGGGTTTTGAGGGAAAGGGTGGCGGTGGTCATCGGGTCACTCCCAGCGGATCCGGGGGTCGAGCCAGGCGTACGCGAGGTCGGTGAGCAGCTGGACGGCGACGTACACCGCCACCACGAGCAGCAGCAGGTCCTGCACCACCGGGTAGTCCCGCCGGGCCACGCCCTGCTCGATCAGCCGGCCGAGGCCCGGCCAGGCGAAGATCCGTTCCACCAGGACGGCGCCGGCGATGAGGTGGCCGATCTGCAGGCCGAGGACGGTGACGGCGGAGGGCAGGGCGTTGGGCAGTGCGTGCCGGCAGACGATCCGCCGCCGGGAGACGCCGAGCGCGGTCGCGGTGCGGACGTAGTCCTCGGCGAGGGCGCGCTCGATGCCGTCCCTGAGGTAGCGGGCGAGCACGGCGGCGCTGGGCAGGGCCAGGCAGAGCGCGGGCATCGCCAGGTACTGGACGGCGAGGTCCGGTGCGTCCAGCAGGGATTCGTGGCCGCCGGCCGGGAGCAGCCCGAGCGAGACCGCGAACACCAGGACCAGGACGACACCGGTGACGAAGGGCGGGACGGCGAGTACGGCCGTGGTGACCGCCTGGATCACGGCGGCGATCGGGCGGCGCCGGGTGGTCGCCCCGGCCACCGCCAGCGGCAGTGCGATCAGGACGACCAGCAGCAGCGCGCCGAGGGCGAGTTGGGCGGTGGCGCCGAGACCGTTGCCGATCAGGTCGGAGACCTGTCCGCCGATCGCGTAGCTCGGCCCGAGGTCGCCGCTCAGCAGTCGGCCGAGCCAGTCGACGTACTGTCCGAACAGCGGCCGGTCCAAGCCGAGTTGGGTGCGAATGGCCGCGACGGCGGCGGGGGCGGCGTCGGGCCCGGCGAGGGAGGTGGCCGGGTCGCCGGGGATCAGCCGGAGGATGAGGAAGACCAGAAAGGACGCGAGGGCCAGTACCAGCAGTGCGCTGGGGAGGCGTTTGAGGAGGAAGGCGCCCATGGGTTGGGTTCCGGACCGTCCTGCTCAGGCCGTCAGATGGGCGTCGTCGAGGTTGAGGTAGCCGAACTTGTTGAGCGTGGCGCCCCGGGCCTTGCGGCCGGCGACCTCGACCAGCCCGGCGATGGCGAGGTCGATCACGAACTCCTCGTCCAGCAGCACGTCGGTGATCTGCTGGTAGAGCGCCTTGGCCTCGGGACTGTCGCTGTCGCTGCGGGCCCAGGCGCGCTGGACCACGTCGGTGTAGGCGGGGGAGGCGAAGTGCGAGCTGTTCCTGGCCTCGTTGAAGGGGTAGGCGCTGACCGCGAGGGTGGCCGGGTGGAGCTGCGCGAAGCCGTGGCTGAGCGTCCACAGCGCGGGCATGGACTGGGAGATGAGCTGCTTCTGCATGGTCGGCGAGTCGGTGGGCTGGAGCACCGTGTCGATGCCGACCTGCTGGAGGTCGTACTGCAGGATCTGGGCGATCGCGGTCGGCCCGGGCTCGCTGGAGTGCGCGAAGGGCAGGGTGATCCGCTCCAGGCCGGCCTCCTTGAGCAGGGCGCGGGCCTTCTCCGGGTCGTGGCGGTAGTGGGCGGCGCCGGCCTCGGTGTGGGCGGGGGAGGACTTGGGCCAGGGCACGGAGGAGACGCTGCCGTAACCGCCGAGGGCCTGCTGGACGAAGCGCTCGCGGTCGATCGCCCAGGCGATGGCCTGGCGCACCCGCTTGTCGCCGACGTGCTCGGCGGTGACGTTGACGCCGATGTAGTAGGCGCCGGCGCCGGTGTCGTACTGGGTGATCCGGAACTGCGGGTCGTCGCGGAGGGCGGCGACGTCCTTGCCGCGGACGTTGTAGGACAGATGGGTCTGACCGGTCTTGAGGGAGGACAGCAGCGACTCGGCCTGCGGGACTATCCGGATCTCCACGCCGTCGAGGTATGGGCTCCCCGGGTTCCAGTACCGCTCGTTGCGGGCGAAGGAGAGCGAGGAGCCGGGCTTGCGGTCGGTGAAGGTGAACGGGCCGGTCCCGATCAGCCTGGTGCCGGTGACGGCGTCCTCGACGGAGCCGGCGTCCGGGATGATCATGAACTCGAAGAGGTCGAAGAGGTTGCTGACCGGGTGGGCGAGCACCAGCGTCAGCTCGAAGTCGCCGTTCTTGCGGAAGTCGGTGACGGTCGCGGCGGTGGAGCGCAACTGGGCCGAGCGGGAAGGGTTCTGGAGGTTCCTGACCGCGAAGACCACGTCATCCGCTGTGAACCGGCGGCCGTTGTGGAAGAGCACGTCCTCGCGCAGCCTGAGCGTGACGCTGGTGCCGTCCGGCGCGACCTCCCAGGCGGTGGCGAGTTCGGGCTGCGGGCGGAGCCGGTCGTCGTACCGGGTGAGGGTGTTGAAGACCAGGCGCTGGACGAGGGTGTTGGCGCTCTGGGCGAACAGCAGGCTCGGGGTGAAGTCGATGCCGGTGGCGACGGAGAGGACACCGCCCCGGCGCGGGGCCTCCGAACTGCCCGCGGAGCCCGCGGCGTTGGCGGTCTCGTCGACGGCGGACCGGCAGGCCGCGAGCGTCAGCAGGCCGGCACCGGCGAGGCCCGCGCGCAGCAGGGCGCGGCGGCTCGGGGCGGGGGGACGGGTGAGCGCGGTCATGGCGGTCCTTCGGGGTTGCGGATGGCAGGTCAGAGGTGGTGGGACAGTGCGCGGACCGGCCGGGCGTACAGCTCGCCGAGCACCGGGGTGCCGGCGGCCACCGCGAGCACGTCGGGGCCGCGTCGCTGGGCGGTCAGCAGCGCGGCGTCCCGGCGCAGGTGCGAGCGGAGGGCGAACTCGGCGCGGACGACGTCGAGGTAGCCGGGGTCGAGCAGCGCGAAGGTCTCGGTGAGGACCAGCAGGTCCGGGTTGACCACGTCGGCGAGCAGCGCCAGGGCGCGGCCGAGGATCCGGGCGCGGTTGCGGACCAGCCGGTCCGCCCGCGGGTCGCCGCGCTTCACGGCGGCGATCAGCTGGGCCCGGTCGGGCTCGGTGGTGACGCCCTCGGCGGCGGCCGCCTCGAACAGCGTAGTGTCGGAGGCGGCCACCGAGAGGCAGCCGAGCCGGCCGCAGTGGCAGCGCGCGCCGCTCTGCGCGTCCGGGTCGGTGACGGTGCCGGTGACCGGGAAGTGGCCGAGGTCGCCCATGGCCGAGGGCGGGCCCTGGTGGACCGTACCCGCGACCGCCAGCGCCGCGTCCACCACATGGCCGACGAACAGCTGGACCATGCTGCGGCGCGCCGCCGGGTGGCCGAAGAGGATCTCGGCCTGGGTGAGCGCCCGGGCGTGGTTGTCCACCTGGACCGGCAGCCCGGTGGCGTCCCGCAGCAGTGCACGCAGCGGCAGGTCGCGCCAGTCCAGCGGCCCGTGCCGCAGCACCAGCCCGCGCTCCGGATCGACCGAGCCGCCGCAGACGGCGCCCAGCCCGACCACGGTGCGGCCGCCGCGCAGCGCCTCGATCAGGCGGGGCAGGCGCGCCGACAGCGGTGCCAGCACGGCGGATCCGGTCCGGCCGCGGTTGGCGATCTCCTTCCGCCGCAGCACCCGGCCGCGCAGGTCGAGCAGCGCGAAGGTGGTGTACGGGACGCCGATGTGCAGCCCGGCGACGGCGAGTTGCTCGGTGTCCACGGCGAGCGGGAGCTGCGGGCGGCCGACCGTACCGGCGCCGCCGCCCGCCAACTCCGGTCGCTCGCAGAGGAGTCCGAGCCGGACCAGGTCCAGTGTCTGCCGGGAGACGGCCGCCGCGCTGAGCCCGGTCAGCGCGGCGACCCGGCTCCGGGCGATCGGCCCGTGGTCGAGCACCGCGCGCAGGACGGCGGCGGCATTGGCGTCCCGGCGGTCGTCGCCGGCGCGGAGGGGCGTGGACACGGTCGGGCTCCGGCGGCTTCGCTGCGCCTCAGTTCGCCGTGAGCCGGTCCGCCGTGAGCCGGTCTGCCGTGAGCCGGTCCGCCGCGGGGCCGTCCGCCGTGGGTCGGTCCGCCTCCGCGAGCTCCTCGGCGGGCACCAGGCCGGGCACCCGCGGCGGGTCGGCGGGCTCCAGCAGGCGGCTCGGGACACCGTCCACGCCGACCGGCAGGTCGCCGTCCAGGGTGATCCGGCGCACCAGGCGCGGCTCGTCGCCGTAGTCCGCGACCGCGTAGTGCTGGGTGGCGCGGTTGTCCCAGATCGCCACGTCGCCGACCTGCCAGTCCCAGCGGACGGTGTTCTCCAGCCGCTCGACGTAGCGCTGGAAGAGGTCGATCAGCGCCTTGCTGTCGTCGCCCGGGAGGAGCTGGATGCGCTGCGCGAAGGCGCCCAGCAGGAGGGTCCTCTCGCCGGTCGCCGGGTGGACCCGGACCACCGGGTGCTCGGTCTTGAAGGCGGTGGAGACGAAGACGTCCCGGAACAGCCTGGCGACCTCGGCGTTGTCCGCCAGCTCCGGGCGCAGGGCGAGCCGGGCGGCGTAGTCGTAGTCGTTGGTGTGGACGGCGCGCAGGCTCTCGGCGAGCGTCTTCAGCGGTGCGGGCAGGTCCTGGTAGGCGGCCGCGGTGTTGGCCCAGACGGTGCTGCCGCCGGCCGGGGGGACCTCCAGGGCGCGCAGGATCGAGGCCTTCGGGTAGGACGGGACGAAGGTGACGTCGGTGTGCCAGCTGTTGGCGCGCACGCCCTTGGTGGCGTCCAGCTCGAAGATGTAACGGCCGTCCGCACTGGGCACGGTGGGGTGGCCGACCGGGTGGCCGAGGAGGCGGGCGAAGGCCTCCTGCCCGGCGTCGTCGAGGTGCTGCTGGCCGCGGAAGAAGAGCACCTTGTGCTCGTACAGGGCGGCCTCGAGGGCGGCGACGGTCTCGGCGGGGAGGTCGCCGCCGAGGCGTATGTCGTGCACGAGCGCGCCGATGCGGCCGGCCACGGGGGTGAGGCGGAGGGCGGTGGGGGTGGCGGGGGCGGTCCGGGCGGTGGTGGTCATGGCGAGTCCCTCTCGGGGTGTGGTGACGGTGAGTGATGGCGTGTGGCCGTGCGGCCGGGCAGGCACGGGGCGTACGGCGCGGCGTCGGGGGAGGTGCGCGGAAGGGGACGGTCCGGTGTGGCGGACGGTCAGAGCGCGAGCGCGCCGCGACAACAGCGGCGTCGGCAGCGGCGGGGAACGGGGCGGACGGCGGTGTGCATCGGCCCTCCTTCCGGCTCGCTGGGTGTGGGCTCGGGCTTCATCGTGCTGAAGCGCACGGGTGCCTGTCAATCGTCATCTTGCCTGGTGGGAAAGGGTGTTGCCGCTTCGTTTCGGCTGCGTGCGGATTCTTGCGGCCGGTTGCGGCGCGTTTCGGTCCGTTGTGGCGGATGACGGGGGGATGGCGGGCGTGCTGCGGGCCGGCCCTCGGCCTTGTGGCGCGGACGTGGGGTTACTAGTTTTCGGAGCGGAAGTAATCCGGGCCGGCACGGACGGTTCCCGTGCCGGGGCCGACGCCTGGGCGGATCCGTACGGTCGTGACGTTTTGTCACTGCCCCAGGAGTCGGGCGAAGTCCAGTCCGAGGCTGCCGAGGGCGGGCAGCGCGCCGAGGTCGGTCACGCCGCCGACCGGGATGCTGTAGCCCTGGTTCACCTCGCGGGGCGCGGACCCGGGTGCGGCCTCGGCTACGGCGGGGACGGCGCCGGCCGTGGCCAGGGCGGCGCCGAGGAGCAGGGCGGCAAGAGCGGCGCGCATGTGAGGGGACCTCCAGGGCAGGCGCACGGATGACGGTCTGTCAACACCCTCCGTGGCGGAGCGGTCACGTATCTTCGCCCTTTCGGGCGCATTAGTAAAGATTCTTGCCTTGTGTTCATGCCAACATCATGGAGGTCTGGACCATCCCGAGGACGAGCGCATACGTTCCTTTTCCAAGGGCGGGCGTCGAGTCTCCGAACTGTCGGGCAGGCGTGGTGACTTGTGGCTGTCATGGCCATGACTTGAGCCGCCCGCCGTCAGCACTGCAACCGGAGGGAACGAACCATGCGCGCCATCGGCAAGAACCTCAGGATCCTCGCGGGCGCCCCGCTCGCCGCAGCCGCTCTCATCGCCTTCACGGCCGGCACCGCCAGCGCCGCGATTCCGATCAACAAGCCCATGACCGGCAAGGCCACCTACTACACCGACTCGGGCTACGGCGCCTGCGGCACCCAGATCAACGCCTCCTCGCAGATGCTGGTCGCCGTCTCGCACACCTGGTGGACCACCGCCAACCCGAACAACGACCCGGTCTGTAAGGGCATTTCGGTCAAGGTGACCTACCAGGGCAAGACCATCACCGTCCCGGTGAAGGACCAGTGCCCCTCCTGCGACTCCACCCACATCGACCTCAGCCAGCCGGCCTTCGCCAAGCTGGCCCCGCTGGACAAGGGCGTCATCAGCGGCCTCACCTGGCAGTTCGTCAAGACCGGCCTGAAGGGCGAGACCGTCGAGCTCTCCGCCCCGATCGCAGGCTCCACCATCGGCTGAGACCGGCCGGTGTGACACGGCCGTGCCCGCCCCCGTTCGGCATGACGGGGGCGGGCACCGCCGACTCGCCCGGCGCGGAGCAGGGCGGCAGGCGACGTGCGTGGCCGTTCGGTGACACGGAACGCCCGATTCCGTCGACTGTTCGTACTAGCTTCGATCGTGCACGCTGCCCCGGTGCCGCCCGGTCCCCGTACGAGCAGGAGCGGTCAACGTGCGTGTCCTCACCCGTATTCCCTCATCGGCGGCGTCGGCCGCACGCCCGCCCCGGCGTACCGGCCCCTGCCCCGGCCCGAGGAGCACCACGGCTGGGCCGTCCTGTCCGACCGGCCGTTCGTGACCTTCACCGCGCTCTACGGCGCCATGGGCCTGCAGTACCAGACCGTGTCGCTGCTCCTGCCGATGTGGCTCTCCGCCCACTCCGACGCGCCCCGCTGGACCGTGGCGGCGGTCTACGCGGTCAACAGCGGCGTGTGCGTGCTGCTCCAGAGCAGGATCGGCTCCCGGGTGGAAACACCGCGTCAGGGCGGCCGGGCCTTCCGCCTCGCCGGGCTGTTGTTCCTGGTCAGCTGTCCCTTGATGGCCCTGACCGCGGACGTTCCGGCGTGGGTCGCACCGGCGCTCGCCGTCCTCGCCGTCTGCGTGCACAGTCTGGGCGAGGTCTGGGAGTCCTCGGGCGGCTACGCGCTCGGCTTCGGTCTCGCCCCCGACCACGCCCAGGGGCAGTACCAGGGCCTCTTCGGCATCGCCTTCGACGCGGGGCAGGCCCTGGCGCCGGTGGTTCTCACGACAGCGGTCCTCGGCCTCGGTCACACGGGCTGGCTGCTGCTCGGCGCGTTCTTCGCGGCTCTGGGCGCGGCGGGCCCGCCGGTCGCCGCATGGGCGGAGCGCACCCGGCGCCCGAGCCACGACGCGGCCCCGGTTCCCGACACCGTCTAGGACCAACGCCTCGGCCCCGTCCATCCGTTGGGCGGGGCCGACGCGCAGGTGCACCCGTGTGCACCCGTGGGTTCCCGCGTGCCCCGGTCAGAACCAGTGCAGGCAGTGCGGCGGGCGCTCGGTGCGGAAGAGGGCGTCGGCGAGGGCGGCCGCGCCCGGGCGGTGCGCCCGGATGTGGCCGGCGCGCACCAGCGTGCTCGGGGCGGTGCCGCCGAGGTAGACCGAGCCCAGGTCGCGCACGTCCAGGGACAGGTCCGGCTCGCGGTCCGTCGGGACGCAGTCGGCCTTGCCGTCGCGGACGGTCAGCAGGTAGCGGCCGTGCTCGCCGAGGAACGGGTCGTCCACGTCGAGGATTAGCTCGCCGTCCGCGAACCAGCCGCGCGAGGTGAGCGCGCGCGGGATGTCCAGGATCCGCACCCACAGCCAGTCGGTGTGGTTGCTGAGCTTCCCGGCGTTGAAGTCCGCGAGCTGCCAGCGCAGCGGGTGCTCGGGCGGGAGGTGCCTGACCACGACCTCGGACACCAGGTCGTGGTCGAGAACGAACCGGGCCAGGGCGGTGTAGGCGGCGTCATCGGTGGTGACGGTCTCGTCCACCGTCAGGGTGTCGTCGCCGAGCGAGTAGCTGGCGTACCCGTCCGGGACGCCGTCCGCGTTCCGGTGTACGGCGACGTAGCGCGGCGCCCGGGCGATCGGGGGCTGTCCCGCGCCCGAGGCCCACCAGCGGCGCGGCCGGGACAGCGCGCCGGGCTGGGCACGGCGGTAGCGGTCGTAGACCTCTTCCAGGATCTCGCCGCACTCGGCCCGTCGCAGCACCTCCACCGAGCCGGTGTCCGTCCCGCCCGCCGCCCGGGGCGCGGCGAAGGCGCCCTGGTGGCGCTGCACCGTCAGGCGCTGCGTGTACGTCGCCGGCCCGTAGCCGAACCTGCCGTAGATCGTCGCCTCGGAGGCGAGGAGGACGGAGAGGAACTCCCCGCGCTCCCGCAGTTCGGCGAGCTGGTGCCGCATCATGGCCGTCAGCACGCCCCGGCGCCGGTGCGTGGGCAGCACGCCGACACAACTGATCGCGGCTGCCGGGACGATGGTCTCGCCGGGGAGGGTGAGCTCGAAGGAGTACGCGCAGGCGGTGCCGACGGGCTTGTCGTCCGGGGTGTAGGCGAGCAGAGCGCGGTCGATCTCGAGCGCCGACCACCAGACCCCGCTGCCGTCCTCGGCCGGGGTTTCGGGGAAGCGTCCGAACGCGGCATGGAGCGTGTCGACGAAGACACCGCGGTCCTGGTCGGTGGTGGTACGAATGTGCATTGCTGCCGCTGCCTCCCCTGGAACCGGGCACCACGGCGTACAGCGCCCCCGCCACAGTGCAGCGCCGCCGTTCCTCGGGCAAACGATTTACCGGGCGGGGGCGTCGGGGTGCGGCGGCGGCGTTTGGGAAGGTGGTGCATGCCGATCTCGTGGTGAGTCGGTGTGCTGAGAAGGGGAGTGCTGGGGATGGCGGCGAAACCGGTGCTGTACGTCGTGGTGTGTGCGGCGGGGGTGGCCGGCGGGGTGGGGGAGTTGATTGCGGCTGCTCGGGCGCAGGGGTGGGAGGTGGGCGTCGTGGCGACTCCGGACGCCATGGGGTTCATCGACGTTGACGCGATCACCGCGCAGACGGGGTACCCGATCCGTTCCGCCTGGCGGAAGCCGGGGGACCCCAGGCCGCTGCCGGACCCGGACGCGATCGTGGTCTCCCCGGCGACGTTCAACACGATCAACAAGTGGGCCCTGGGCATCTCGGACACGCTCGCCCTCGGAATCCTCTGCGAGTCGTACGGGTGGGGGATCCCCGTCGCGGTTCAGCCCTGCCTCAGTACCGCGCAGGCGGCGCACCCCGCGTACGAGGAGAGCCTGGCGAAGCTGCGGGCGATGGGCGTGCGCGTCGCGGACTTCGTGCCCGGCTCGTACAGCTGGACGCGGGCTCTGGAGCTGCTGCGGGACTGACAGGGTGGCTGATCGGACGCGGGAGGTGGAGACGGTCCGCCAGCTGCGCGCGATCCTGAACCGTTTCTTCCCCGCCGCCGCGCAGGCCCGGATCGACCACGCCTGGGCGGGCGTGCTCGGCGTCCCCCGGGACTGGTGCGCCACCGTGGAACTGGACCGGGTGAGCGGGCTCCCCCGAGCCCCGGAAGGCCCACCGTTCGGGCGCGCCGTGGAGCGGATCCGCCCCGCAGCCCGGACGGTGAAGGCGTGACGCGGAGAACCCTGCCGGCCCTGTGCCTCGCCCTGCTGCTGTGCGTGCCCGCCGCCCCGGTGGAGGTGCGGTCGCCGGGCCGGCAGGTCGCCGTCGTGGACCAGGCTTCCCGCCGGGTGCTGGTCCTGCGGAGCGCCGAGGAGCTGCCGGCGCACCGGGGCCCGGGCCGGCTGCCGGTGGTCTGGGAGTGGAGTGCCGACCGGGCGCCGGAGTTGGCGGACCTCGCCCCCGCGCGCAGCTGGACGGCCCCGGACGAGGTGAAGAGCCGGGTCCGGCAGGGCCGCCGCCACCTGCTGACGACCGCCAGTGGCGGGCTCGCCGCCGTCGTGGAGACCGCCACCGGCCGGACCCGCTGGGCGGCGGACGTCGGGCCGGCCGCCAACCCGCACAGCATCGAGCTGCTGCCGGACGGCAATGTCGCCGTCGCCGCGAGCACCGGCGGCTGGGTGCGGCTGTACGCGGCTTCACAGGGCCCGAGGACAGCCGCGTACGCGGAGTTCCGGCTGGCCGACGCGCACGGCGTGCACTGGGACGGGCGGACCGGCCTGCTCTGGGCGCTCGGTGGCTCCGCGCTGACCGCGCTGCGGGTCGGTGGCACCCCGGCCGCGCCCACGCTCACCGAAGTCCGGAGCACCCCGCTGCCGGGCCGGGGCGGCCACGACCTGGCGCCTGTGCTGGCCGCTCCCGGGCGGTTCTGGGTGAGCACGCTGGCGGGTCTGTGGAGCTACGACCCCGCCGCCGACCGCTTCACCCCCGTCCACCTGACCGATCCGGCGGCCGAGCGGGACGTCAAGAGCGTCGGCGACGAACCCGGGCACACCGGCCGTCTGCTCACCATGACCCCCGAGCACACCGGTCCGTGCGACTGGTGCACCAGCGCGCTGACCCTCCACCGGCCGGAGGGCACCCGGGTGTTGGCCGGGACGCACCTCTACAAGGCGAGGTGGTGGGGAGGCTACTAGCAGATCCGTGACGCTGGGTAGTCGATCTTGGGCGTCGAGTCGGCGATACCACTCGAATTGCGGACAGCGTTCGGCTGATGGGGCATATTGTGTACCCCGGCAAACTACTCCGATGGAAGTCAGTTTCCCGTCGCGGTCCGAAAACCATCTGCCGACCCCCGTCGACTGGGATAGCGTCGAAGGCGTCGGGGGGTCGACACCGATCCGGTGTATTCGAACGCTGGCTACCGGGCCGTAATGGCCGATTGAGTCCTGGAGAAAAACATGCGAAATTTCCCTTCGGAAAACCGGCCGGAGACACTCGACGATCTGCAGCTCGCAGTGGACTCGCTGGCCGCCTTTCCGTCCCGGAACGCGGCGGGCGGTTCGGATGTGACCGAGCGGCTCGCGGCGGTCGCCGAATTGTGCCGGTCGGTCGACGCGGTGCTCGACAGCCTCGTCGTCCAGGCGGCCGCGGAGGCCGCCGAGGAGGGTTGGACCGCGGCCCGGATGGCGGCCGAACACTCCGCGTACTACGCCAGGTTGCGGCGCGCGCTGCTTCCCGCCGGGGCCGGCGCCGGGCTGACGCAGCAGTGAGCGCGATGCACCCGGGCGCGCACGTGCTGGCCTGCCCGACCCGGTGGAGCGATGTCGACGAGAACGGGCACATCAACAACGCCCGGCTGGTCGGCTACATCCAGGAGGGGATTTACGACCTGTTCTGCCACCACGCGACCGCCGTCCGGGAATCGCTGTTCCCGTCCGGATTCATTATCGCGCGGCACGAGATCGATTATCTGGAACAGTTGCACCACCGGCCCGAGCCATTGTCGGTGCGGCTCACCGTGGAACGGCTCGGACGGAGTTCCGCGCACGTCGAGGTGAATGTCTGCCGGGATCCGCTCACCTTTATGCGGGCGCGGACCGTGGTGGTCGCGCGGGACCGCGAATCCGGCCGCTCGCGCACCCTGAGCCCGAACGAGCGGCGCTTTCTCTCGGCGTTTATGCCGGACCCGACGCGTGCCGAGGGCGCCCTGGCCACCGCGACGGCGCCGGCGCAGCGGGTGTCGTCGGGCGCCGCGGGCGGGGCCTCCTCCTCGCGCCGACCGCGCAGACGGTGCCGCGCCTCGGCGGGCTGATCGGCAGCCGCGGGCGGGCGCCGAGCGCCCGATCGGTGCTCGTCCCCCGGGGCGGAGTCCCCGGGCCGGCGGCGTGATCGACAACGGCGTCGATCCCCCGGGCGGATTCCCGGCGCCCGGCCGGGCCCGATGGCATCGGGCCGGTTCCCGAGGCGCCGGGCCGAGTTACGCTGAGCAGCACGGGAACCGGTACGTCCCACGGTGGTCACGGGCTGCGACACCACCTCCCTGGCCCGGGCGCAGAGCGCCGTCGTTCCTGCCGGGTCCCGTCGACCGGAAGGAGGACGCGATGACCATCTCCTGGGAGGACTTCCTCGCCCGCGTCGTGGAGCGGGGCGAGTACCGGGGCGAGGCGGAGGCCGACCACGCCACCCGGGTCGTGCTCGCCCTGCTCGGCGAACACCTGGTGGGGTCCGAGCGGACCGAACTCGCCGCCGCACTGCCCCCGATGTACGCCTCGCTGCTGCGCGACGCGAAGCCCGCGGCGGAGCCGCTGACCGCCGAGCGCTTCGTCGAGGGCGTGGTGGGGTGGATCGACGGGGCGACGTCCGCGACGGCGCAGTGGGACATCGGGGCGGTGCTCAGCACGGTGGCCGATCTCGTCCCCGAGGAGCTGATCGAGCGGGTGATCGAGCAGCTTCCGGAGGGCTACGACCTGCTGTTCGGGCATCCCACACCGGCTTGAACGGTCGTCGCCTCGAGCGGGCGGTGCGCTCGGGCGGTCGTCGCCTCGAGCGGGGCGGTGCGCTCGGGCGGTCCGAGCGGTCGCTCGTCGGGCGGGCACGGGCCGCTCAGCGGCAGAGCGCCGCTGCGCCGATCAGCCCGGCGTCGGTGCCGAGTTCGGCGCGGCGGACGTCGAGACCGCGGATGTACGAGAGGGCGGCGTAGCGGTCGAGGTGGCGGGCGAGCGGGGCGAACAGCACGTCCCCGGCGGTGGCCACGCCGCCACCGATGACGACGCGCTGCAGGTCCACCAGGGCGGCCGTGGCGGCGATGCCGGCGGCCAGGGCCTGGGCGGCGCGGTCGAAGGCGGCGAGCGCCACCGGGTCGCCCGCGGTGGCGGAGGCGGCGACGGCGCGCGCCGTCCGGTCCTCGCCGTCGGGCCGCCAGCCCTCGGCGAGTGCCCGGCGGGCGATCGCGGTGCCGCTGGCGAGGCCCTCCAGGCAGCCGCGGGAGCCGCACGGGCAGGGCTCGCCGTCCAGCTCGACGGTGATGTGCCCGAGGTGCCCGGCGTTGCCGCTGGGGCCCGGCCGCACCGCGCCGTCGAGCACCAGTCCGGCGCCGACGCCGGTGGACACCACGAGGCAGAGCGCGTTGTCGGCACCCCGTGCCGCGCCCTGCCAGTGCTCCGCGGCAGCCATCGCGACGCCGTCCCCGGCGAGCCGGACGGGCAGTGCGCGGGCGGCCACCGCCGGGTGCGCGGCGACCTCGGCGACCAGCGGGAAGCCGCGCCAGCCGGGGATGTTGACCGGGCTGACGGTGCCGTCGACGAGGTCGACCGGTCCGGCGCTGCCGATCCCGAGGGCCGTCACGGCGGCCCACTCGGCGGTGCCGGCGAGCTGGTCCAGCACCTTGTGCACGGCCGCGAGCACGGCCGCGCCGGGCTCCGTCGCCGGGGTGGGCAGCTGGAGCCGGTGCCGCAACCGTCCGTCGCCGTCGACCAGCGCTCCGGCGATCTTGGTGCCGCCGATGTCGACGGCGGCGAACAGCGGGGTGTGCGGCACGGTGGGCTCCAGAAGCGGCACAGCGGGCTCCAGAACAGGTAGGGGGCGGCGCCCCGGCCGGGGAGGGCAGGGCGCCGCACAGCGTAGAGCAGAGCGGTCAGCGGGCGGTGAGCCGCAGGGTGACCAGCTCGAACGGGCGCAGCGCGAGCCGCACCGCGCCGTCCTCCATCGCCACCTCGCCGCGGGTGCCGTCCCAGGGCCGCTCCAGCAGGTCGCAGGGGACGGCGCCGGCCAGCGGGAAGGAGGTGGTGAGCCGGCCCCGGGCGCGCCCGCCGCCCGCCTCGTAGACCCGGACGATCAGGTCCCCGCTCCGGTCGTCGGCGAGCTTGACCGCGCTCACCACGAGCGCGTCGTCGTCCATCGTCACCAGCGGCGCGACCCGCTCGGCGCTGCCGGTGACCCGCCGCTCGGGCAGGCCGATCCGGTAGCCCTCGCGGACGGCGTCGCCGATCGCCGAGCCCGGGACGAGGGCGTGCCGGAAGCGGTGCAGGCCCTGGTCGGTCTTCGGGTCGGGGAAGCGCGGGGCGCGCAGCAGCGAGAACCGGACCGTGGTGGTGGTGCCGCCGTCGGTGTCGCGCACCGTGCGGGTGACGTCGTGGCCGTAGGTGGAGGCGGTGACCAGGGCGACGCCCCAGCCGGGCTCGTCGAGGTGGACGAAGCGGTGGTTGCAGGCCTCGAACTTGGCGGCGTCCCAGCTGGTGTTGGTGTGGGTGGGCCGGTAGAGGTGGCCGAACTGGGTCTCGGCGGCGTAGCGCTCGGTGTGGACGTCCAGCGGGAAGGCGGCCTTGAGGAACTTCTCGGTCTCGTGCCAGTCGACCTCGGTGTCGATGTCGAGGCGCTGCTCGCCGGCCCGCAGGGTGAGCGTCTGCACCACCGTGGAGGAGCCGAAGGAGCGGGCGATCCGCACCGAGGCCCGGTCGGCGCCGCTCTCGGCGGTGAGGGAGTCCACGCCGGTCAGGTCGGTGACGGTGTTGCGGTAGAACTGGTCGACGTCCCAGGCGTCCCACATGTTGGGGAAGTCCGGGTGCAGCTGCAGCAGGTTGGCGCGGCTGCCGGGGGCGACGGTCTCCCGGCCGCTCGCGAGCTCCAGCACCGAGGCGATCAGGCCGTCGGCGTCCACCGCGACCTCCAGCAGCCCGTTGCGCAGCGTGAAGCCGCCCTCGGGCCGCCCGACCGCCTCGCAGCTGCCCCCATCCGACGTGACGGCAGCGGCCCCGCCGGCCGGCACCGCCGAGCGCGGGTGCGGCGCCGCGTTGAACACCAGCTCCCGCCCGCCCGAGGCCTCCCCGGCCAGCGCCTGCTGGGCCGCGCCGATCAGCCCCTCCAGCTCCCCGGCCAGTGCCGCGTACGTGGCCTCGGCCTCGCGGTGTACCCAGGCGATGGAGGAGCCGGGCAGGATGTCGTGGAACTGGTGCAGCAGCACGGTCTTCCAGATCCGGTCCAGCTGCTCGTACGGGTACGCCGCTCCGGTGCGCAACGCGGCCGTGGCGCACCAGAGTTCGGCCTCGCGCAGCAGGTTCTCGCTGCGCCGGTTGCCCTGCTTGGTCCTGGCCTGGCTGGTCAGGGTGGCCCGGTGCAGCTCCAGGTAGAGCTCGCCGACCCAGACCGGCGGGTTCGGGTACTCGGCCTCGGCCTTGGCGAAGAACTCGGCGGGGCTCTCCCAGCGGACGGTGGCCGAGCCCTCCAGGTCCCTCATCCGGGCCGCCTTGGCGACCATCTCGCGGGTCGTGCCGCCGCCGCCGTCGCCCCAGCCGGTCGGGGCGAGCGAGTGCCGGGCCACCCCCTTGTCCTTGAAGTTCCGCGCCGCGTGGGCGATCTCGCTGCCCTTCATGGAGCAGTTGTAGGTGTCCACGGGCGGGAAGTGGGTGAAGATCCGGGTGCCGTCGATGCCCTCCCAGAGGAAGGTGTGGTGCGGGAACCTGTTCACCTGGCTCCACGAGATCTTCTGCGTCAGCAGCCACTTGGAGCCCGCGTTGCGGATGATCTGCGGCAGTCCGCCGGTGAAGCCGAAGGTGTCCGGCAGCCAGGCCTCGTGGTTCTCCACCCCGAACTCGTCCAGGAAGAACCGCTTGCCGTGCACGAACTGCCGGGCCATCGCCTCCGAGCTCGGCATGTTGGTGTCGGACTCGACCCACATGCCGCCCGCCGGGACGAACCGGCCCTCGGCCACCGCCTTCCGGACCCGGGCGTACACCTCGGGGCGGTGCTCCTTGATCCAGGCGAACTGCTGCGCCTGGGACATGGTGTAGCGGAAGTCCGGCTCGTCCTCCAGCAGGGCGGTCATGTTGGCGGTGGTGCGGGCCACCTTGCGGACGGTCTCGCGCAGCGGCCAGAGCCAGGCCGAGTCGATGTGCGCGTGGCCGATCGCGCTGATCCGGTGCGCGGACGGCACGGCGGGCGCGGCCAGCACCCCTTCGAGGTGCGAACGCGCGGCAGCCGCCGTGCCGTTGACGTCCTGCAGGTCCACCGCGTCCAGGGCCCGCTCGATCGCGCGCAGCAGCTCCCAGCGGCGGGCGCTGTCCACCGGCAGCTCGGCCATCAGCTCGCCGAGCACCTCCAGATCGATCACCAGCTGCCAGACCGTCTCGTCGAAGACGGCGAGGTCCATCCGGGCCAGCCGGTACTGCGGGCGGTCGCCGGCCGTCTCCCGGTCGCCCAACTCGGTGGGCAGGAAGGGGTGGTAGTCCAGGATCACCGGATTGGAGGCGGCCTCGACGTGCAGCAGCACCTGCTCGCCGCCGACCGCCGGGGCGGCGATCCGCACCCACTGGTTCTGCGGGTTGAGCCCCTTCACCGGGGTGCCGTCGGGGCGGTAGACCAGGCCCTCGCACTGGAAGCCGGGCATGTTGGCGTCGAAGCCGAGGTCGATCAGCGCCTCGACGGTGCGCCCCGCCCAGGCCTCGGGGACGGTACCGGTCACGGTGATCCAGCTGGTGCCCCAGGGTGCGCCCCAGGCGTCGCCGACCGCGATCGGGGTGCGCGGCGCGGCCAGGCCCTCGGCCACCGGAACGGGCTCGCCCGGCGCCGTCCAGATGGCGACCTCCAGCGGGACGGACTCGGGGTACACGGCCGGGCGGATGCGCTCGTCCAGGACGCGCTTGAGGCGGGACTCCACCAGGGTGCGGTCATCGTGCATGTCAGCGGGCTCCGTTGCGGTGGCTGAGGGACGTATCGGTGGCTGCGGGACGTTTCGACGGCTGAGGGAAGCTTCGGTGGCTGAGGGAAACGGTAGGGGCTACGGAGAACGTACGTCGGAGGGGTGGACCACCTCGGTGATGCCGCGCGCGGCGAGGTGCTCGCGGTCGCCGGCGCGCTCGGCGAGGACGGCGGTCGGGCGGGCGCCCGCCTCGGTGAGGCGCATGAACGCCTCGTACACCGGGCCGCCGGGGCCGCACACCGAGCGCTTCGGGGAGGTCACCTCGTCGCCGGTGGCGACCACCACGGCGGTGCTGCGCGGCTTCGGCGGCTGCCAGCAGCGGCGGGCCTCGGCGGCGGCCTCGGCGAGCCGGGCACCGGCCGGCTTCACCGTTCGGTCGGTGGTCAACAGGCCGAGACTGTACTCGAGTTCGGGGAAGTCGGCGAGCGAGCGGTCCACGTCGTGGGAGCACCACCAGGTGACTCCCCAGAGGTCCGGGCAGTCCAGCACGGCCTCGACGGTGGCGCCGGTGAAGCGGGCCGCGTCCTCGGGGGCGATGTGCGGGGCGGGCGCGCCGACCTCCTGCAGCCAGACCGGGCGGGCCGGGTCGTCCGCCCAGGCCTTGGAGAGCTCGACCAGGTACGCGGCGTGCTGCGCGGTGGCGGTGGAGTGGGCGCCGTAGCGCTGGGCGGTGCCGTTGAACACCCAGGAGTGCACGGCGGTGGCGGCGCCGAGCCGGGCCGAGTGCCAGGGCGTGAACGGGTGCTCGTCCAGGTACCAGGCGGCGTCGTAGGAGGCGTGCAGGTGCAGCCGGCCGGGGGCGCCGGCCTCGCAGGCGTCGAGCATCCGGCGCAGCCAGGCCCCGGCCTCGGCGGGGGTGGCCCGGTCCGGGTCGGGGTGCGGGTCGCCGGAGAACTGGTTGATCTCGTTGCCGAGCGTCATCCCGAGGAAGTTGGGCCGCTCGCGCAGTGCTTCGGCGAGCGTGCGCAGGTAGGCGGCCTGGCCGTCGAGGACCTCGGGGTCGGTGAAGAGGTTGCGCCGGTGCCAGGTCCGGGTCCAGGACGGCAGGAAGTCGAAGCTCGACAGGTGGCCCTGCAGGCCGTCCACCGCGACGTCCAGCCCGCGCTCGCCGGCCGCGTCCACCAGTGCGGTGAGCTGCTCGACGGCGCGCGGGCGGATCAGCGTGCGGTTGGGCTGGAACAGCGGCCAGAGCGGGAAGACCCGGACGTGGTCAAGACCGAGGGCGGCGACGGAGTCGAAGTCGGCGCGCACGGCGTCGAGGTCGAAGTCGAGCCAGTGGTGGAACCAGCCGACGCTGGCGGTGTAGTTGACGCCGAAGCGGGGAGCGGTGGCCAGGGGAGCGATGGTCATCGGAAGGCTTCCTCGACTGGGTTGGGGCGTACGGGCGGTGGCGTTATCCCTTCACGGCTCCCTCCTCGACGCCCTTGAAGAAGAATCGCTGGCAGACGCCGAACACCACGACGATCGGCAGGAAGGCGATCATGGTGCCGGCGGCGATCAGGCGGGGGTTGGCGGAGAAGGTGCCGTTGAGGTACTGCAGCCCGACGGTGAGGGTGTACTTCTGCGGGTCGTTGAGCACGATCAGCGGCCAGAGGAAGTCGTCCCAGGCGCCGATGAAGGTGAAGATGACGATCACACTGATCATGCCGCGCACGTTCGGCAGTCCGACGTGCCACAGCCGCTGCCAGACGTTCGCGCCGTCCACCAGCGCGGCCTGGTCGAGCTCGACCGGGACGGCGGCGAAGGCGGTGCGCATCAGCAGCACGTTGAGCATCGCGATCGAGCCCGGCAGCGCGACGCCGGCCAGGGTGTCGGCCAGGCCGAGGCCGCGCACCAGCACGTACTGGGAGACGATGGTGACCTCGCCGGGCAGCACGAGCGTGGCGAGGAAGAGGCCGAGGACCAGCTTGGCCCCGCGGAAGCGCAGCCGGGCGAGCGCGTAGCCGGCCAGGGTGCAGCCGACCACGTTGCCGGTGATGCAGATCGCGGCGACGATCACCGAGTTGAGCGCGTAGGTCCACACCGGGATGGTGTCGGCGACCTTGCCGTAGTTGCCGAGGGTGGGCCGGTCGGGCAGGAAGGCCGGGGTGCTGGTGTAGACGTCCTCGGCCGGGCCCTTGAGGGAGGTGGACAGCTGCCACAGGAAGGGCCCGATGACCAGGAGCAGGACGAGCAGCAGGAGCAGGTAGCGGGCGGCGGTCCGGGCGGGGGAGGGGGTGTCGAAGCCCCGGGAGCCCTTGCCTGCCCTCGTCGGACGGACGGTGGTCACGGTTCAGGCCGCCTTCCGGTTCAGGCGCATCAGGAACAGCATCGGGCCGAGGGTGACGACGAACAGCAGGAGGCTGAGCGCCGAGGCGTAGCCGAGGTGGCCGTTGAAGCCGCGGCTGTACATCTGGATCAGCATCACCACCGACATGTCCCGCCCGCCGGGGCCGCCCTGGCCGTTGGAGAGCACGTACAGCTCGGAGAAGACGCGCAGCGAACTCACCGAAATCAGCGCGGAGACGAGGATCATCGTGGGCCGCACCCCGGGCAGGGTGACGTGCCAGAACCGGCGCACCGGCCCGGCGCCGTCCACCGCCGCCGCCTCGTGCAGCTCGCGCGGGACGTTGGCGAGGGCGGACAGGTAGATGACCATGTAGTAGCCGAGGCCCTTCCAGACGGTCAGGGCGATCGCACTGAACAGCAGCAGCCAGCGGTCGGTGAGGAAGGAGACCGGGGAGTCGGCCAGTCCGGTCTGCCGGAGCAGGCCGTTGACCAGCCCGCGGTCGTCCAGCACCCAGCCCCAGATGATCGCCACCACGACGGCGGAGGCGATCACCGGGGTGTAGAAGGCGGTGCGGAAGAACGTGATGCCGGGGATCCTGCGCTGGACCAGCAGTGCCAGCAGCAGCGGCAGGACGGTCAGCAGGGGCAGGCAGACCAGCATGAAGACGATGCTGTTGAGCAGGGCGTCGGCGAGCTGCTCGTCGTCCAGCAGGCGGCCGTAGTTCTCCAGCCCGGTGAACTGCCCGCCGCCCAGCGGCTTGGCGTTGGTGAAGGACAGGATCACCGTGTTGACGGCAGGCCAGAGGTTGAAGACCGCGAGCCAGACTATCGCGGGCCCGGCGAGCAGCCAGGGGGTGAACCAGCGCCGGTGGGTCATGCCGTTGCCTTCCTGGGGCCTGGGGGTGGTGCGGGTCATTCCCGGGAGCGGCGGGTGTGGGGAGACCCGCCGCCTTGCCGGTACGGGGTGGGTCGGTGGTGGGCCGCGGTGGTGTCAGGCCTTGTGCTCAGCGCCTGTGAACAGCCGTTGGGCTCAGCCCTTGAGCAGGCCTTGAACAGCCGTTGGGCTCAGCCCTTGAGCAGCTTGTTGCACTGCTCGACGGCCGTGTCCAGCGCCTGCTTGGAGCTCGCGTCGCCGCTGATGGCCAGGGCGATCTGCTGGTTGATGACGGTGCTCATCGCGTCGTCGACCTGGACGGGCTGGATCAGTTTGGCCTTGGCCAGCGAGGAGAAGGCGATCACCTTGGCGTCGCCCGCGTTGGTGCCGTCGCTCTTGCTGAAGAACGGGTCGTCCGCGGAGGCCTTGGTGGACGGGAAGATGCTGGTCAGGTGGGCGAAGGCGGCCTGGTTCTCGGCGTTGGTGACCCAGCGGGCGAGGGCGACCGCGGCGGCCGGGTTCTTGGTGCTCTTCGGGATGGACAGGCCCTGGACGTACAGCGGTGGGGTGGCCAGCGCGGGGGACGGGACGACCGTCGGGGCGAGCGTCGGGTTGTCGACGGCGAGGGTGGTGATGTAGTTGGCGCCGGCGGTGGTCCAGGCGGCGGTACCCGCGTTGAACAGCTTGGAGTTGCCGGCGTAGGTGTTGGTCAGGACGTCCTTGGGGAGCAGGCCGTCCTTGAAGGCGTCGCGGTACTTGTCGAGCAGCCCGGCGGCCTCGGGGGTGTTGAAGGTGAAGGTCCTCCCGTCGTCGGACATGATCTTCACGCCGGCGTTGTAGAGGTCGCCGATGCCCGGCTTGCGGCTCATGAGGTAGGTCCGGCCGCCGGACTTCTCCTTCATCACCCGGGCCTGGGCGATGAGTTCGTCCAGGCTGGTCGGGGGCTTCTTCGGGGCCAGGCCGTTCTTCGTGAGGGCTTCCGAACTCCAGTAGTTCACATCGGTGTTGAGGTACCAGGGGTAACCGAAGGTGCCCTGGTGGCCGGCGAAGCGGTAGGCGTCGACGCCGCCGGCGACGTACTCGTCGGCGAGCTTCGGGTCGGCCTTGGCGACGTCCAGCAGGAGGTCCTTCCTCGCGAGCGGGAGTGCGAAGTCGGGCGGGAGGTTGACCACGTCGGGCAGGGTGCCGGCGGCGGCCTGGCTGAGCACCTTGTCCGAGTAGCCCTCGCCGGGCTGGTCGAGCCACTCGACCTCGACGCCGGGGTACTTCTTCTTGAATCCGTCGATCACGCCCTGCACGTAGTCGGTGAACTTCGGCTTGAGTGCCCAGGTCTGCAGCGAGACCTTGCCCTTGACCTCGCCGGTGGCGGCCGCACTCGCCACGCTGTCGCTGCTCTTGGTGTCGCCGGAGCCGAGTCCGCAGCCGGTGAGTGCGGCGGCGGTGAACGCCGTTGTCGTCAGTGCCGCCCAGATTCTTCGCATGAGGGTCTCCCGGTCCTGGGGTGGGTGGGGGATGGTGCGGAACATCAGAATCTGCCGTACTAAACCGGTCTAGCTCTGGCAGGGACTATGCTCCGGCCTAAACTTGGATGTCAAGAGAGGAGTCGGGTCCCGTGGGCAGACCGACGATCGCCGACATCGCCCGCCAGGCCGGGGTCTCCAAGGGCGCGGTGTCCTTCGCGCTCAACGGCCGCCCGGGTGTGAGCGAGGCGACCAGGGCCCGGATCCTGCGGGTCGCCGAGGAGATGAACTGGCGCCCGCACAGCGCCGCACGCGCCCTCGGCGGAGCCCGGGCCGACGCCGTCGGCCTGGTGATCGCGCGCCCGGCCCGCACCATCGGCGTCGAGCCGTTCTTCAGCCAGCTGCTGTCCGGGCTCCAGGCGGTGCTCTCGGCGAGCTCCGTCGCGCTGCACCTGATGGTGGTCGAGGACACCGCGGCCGAGACGGAGGTCTACCGCCGCTGGGCCTCCGAGCACCGGGTCGACGGCTTCATCGTGGTCGACCTGCAGGTCAAGGACCCGCGACTGCCGGTGCTGGACGAACTCGGCCTGCCCGCCGTCGTGCTGGGCGGGCCCGGCAAGGGCGGCAACCAGCTGCGGATCTGGGCCGACGACCGCGAGGCGATGCTCTCGATCGTCGACTACCTGGCCGCCATCGGGCACCGCCGGATCGCCCACCTGGCCGGGCTGCCGCACTTCCAGCACACCCAGCGGCGGATCCGCGCGCTGCGCGACGCCTCGCGCCGGCTCGGCCTGGAGGAGGCCGTGTCCGTGCCCACCGACTTCAGCGACGCCGAGGGCGCGGCCGCCACCCGCACCCTGCTCTCCCGGGTCAAGCGGCCCACCGCGATCGTGTACGACAGCGACGTGATGGCCGTCGCCGGGCTCGGCGTGGCGGGGGAGATGGGGGTCTCGGTGCCCGGCGAGCTCTCCATCGTCTCCTTCGACGACTCGGTGCTCGCGCGGATCGTCCACCCGCCGCTGACCGCGCTCAGCCGGGACACCTTCGCGCTCGGCGAGCAGGTCGCCCGCAGCCTGCTGGAGGCGCTGGACGACACCGGGCCCGGGCGGGACCTGCAGATGCCCACGCCGCGGCTGACCGTGCGGGAGTCCACCTCGCCGCCGGCGCTGTCTTCACCGGTTGGTGTGGTTGCTGCGCGAGCCGTTGACACCGGTTCTGAACCGGTTTAGCCTCGCTGCGCCGAGGGGGTCCGGTCCTGCGCACCGCCCGTTGTCATGTTCGTTGAATTCCCCTCGATGCGCACCGCCACGCCCGCATGCATCCGGGCCTGCCGTTGCCGGTGGGCCCGCCCCCACCCCTCCGCTCGATCGGAGCCACCGCATGTCACGACGCCTCCCCCTGCTGCTCGGTGCCACACTCGCGACGGCCACGCTGACCACCGCCACCCCCTCGGCCTGGGTCGACCCGAGACCGGTCGCGGCGCCCGCCGCCACGGCGGGCTCCGCACCCGCTGCCACGGCAGGGTCGGGCAGCCAGCCCTTCGCCTCGTACTGGTACCCCAACGGCATCCTCAGCTGGGACCCGGCCACCGACCCGGACGCCCGCTTCAACCGCTCCCGCGTCCCGCTCCAGCCGCGCACCAGCGACCCGGCGCTCAGAGCGAACCCCAACGCCCGTACCGGCGAAGGGAAGATCGCCTCGCTGGTCTCCTTCGGCCCCACCTCCAACAATCCCTCGCAGGGCTCCGCCGACCCCAACTACTACGCCTTCGGCTACTGGCAGTACGTCGACAAGCTGGTGTTCTGGGGCGGATCGGCCGGCGAGGGGCTGATCCTCGCCCCCAATCCGACCGTCATCGACGCCGCCCACCGCAACGGCGTCAAGGTCTACGGCACCGTCTTCTTCCCGCCCGGCGCCTACGGCGGCCAGATCCAGTGGGTGCGCGACTTCGTCCAGAAGTCCGGCACCCGCTACCCCGTCGCCGACAAGCTCGTCCAGGCCGCGCAGTACTACGGCTTCGACGGCTGGTTCATCAACCAGGAGACGGGCGGCGGCGATTCGGCCCTGGCCACCGAGCTGCGCAACCTGATGCAGTACACCAAGGCGCAGCGCGGCACCGAGTTCATGTGGTACGACGCGATGACCACCTCCGGTGCCGTCAACTGGCAGAACGCCCTGACCTCCGCCAACTCACCCTTCCTGCAGGACGGTTCGAAGCGCATATCGGACTCGATGTTCCTGAACTTCAACTGGACGGCGGGCGGACTGAACTCCTCCCGGGCGCTGGCCCGGCAGCTCGGGCGCAGCGAGTACGAGCTCTACTCCGGCATCGACACCGAGGCCAACGGCTATGACACCGGAGTGGACTGGAACACCCTCTTCCCGTCCGGCAAGCCGCACACCACCTCGCTCGGCCTCTACCGTCCGGAGTGGACCTGGAAGTCCGCCACCGACCGCGCCGACTTCTACGCCAAGGACGCCCGCTACTGGGTCGGCGCGAACAACGACCCGTCCCGGACCGACCTTTCGTCGAGCTGGCCCGGGCTGGCCGGCTACGTCGCCGAGTCCTCGCCGGTCACCGCCAAGCCCTTCGTCACCAACTTCGACACCGGGCAGGGCGACTTCTACAACGCGGGCGGCACCCGGGTCGCCACCGGCGGCTGGAACAACCTCTCGTTGCAGGACGTCCCGCCCACCTACCGCTGGGTGGTCGACTCCGCCGGCAGCGGGCTGACCCCGTCCGTCGACTTCACCGACGCCTACCAGGGCGGCTCCTCGCTGCGGCTGACCGGCACCCTGGACGCCGCCAACACCGTCCGGCTGTACCAGACCGAGCTGCCGGTCGCGGCGAGCACCAAGCTGGACCTGGTGGTCAAGACCCCGGTCGCCGGGCCCACCAAGCTCAAGGCCGCCGTCGCCTTCACGGACGCGCCGAACAGCTTCACCACGATCGACGTCGGCGCCGACTCCGGCACCGGGTGGGAGCGCCACACCCTCGATCTCTCCCCGTACGCCGGCCGCACCATCGCCCAGATCGCGCTGCGGGTCGAGGGATCCGACCCCGCCTACGACCTGCGGGTCGGCCAAGTGGCCTTCTACGACGGGTCGGTGGAGACCCCCGCGGCACCGAGCGGCCTCACCGTCCTCGGTGCGAGCGACGTGACGCCGGGCGTCAGCCAGTCGCTGCGGCTGTCCTGGACGGCGGCGCCCGGCGGCAACGTCCACCACTACGAGGTGTACCGGCGCAACGCGGACGGCAGCCGGACCTTCCTCGGTGCGACGCCCAACGACGCGTACTTCGTCGGGCGGCTCGACCGGGCGGGCGGTGAGACCGCGACCGCGCTGGACGTCGAGGCGGTGTCCACGACCTACGGGCGCTCCACCGCCGCTTCCACCACGGTGAGTTGGACCGGAACGCCGTCCACCTCGACCAACCTGGCGCTGAACCGCCCGGCCACCGCCTCCGGACAGTGCAACGCCAACGAGGGACCGGCCAAGGCCGTCAACGGCAGCGTCAGCGGCGGCAACAGCGACAAGTGGTGCACCCTGAGTTCCGCCAAGTGGCTAGAGGTGGACCTCGGTTCGGCGAAGCAGCTGTCCAAGTTCGTGGTCAAGCACGCTTCGGCGGGCGGCGAGAGCTCCTCGTACAACACCCGCGACTTCTCCATCCAGGTCCGGTCGAACTCCACCGACCCCTGGACGACGGTCGTCGGCGTCACCGGCAACACGGCCGGTACGACGACGCATCCGGTGAACACGAGTGCCCGCTACGTCCGCCTGGTGGTCACCAGGCCCACCCAGACCACCGACCCGGCTGCCCGCATCTACGAGTTCGAGGCCTGGGGCGCGTAGCCCCGGCACCTTCCGGAGAGGAATCAGCCCGTGCCGGTCACTATCACCGCCGTCGAGAGCACCGACCTGTTCGTCGGCACCGAGGACGCCCCGCGCCAGGTCCTGCGGGTGACGACCGAGGGCCCGGTCACCCGGATCGCCGTCAGCGGCCCGGGTGTCCGCGGTGAGGCGACCGGCACGGGGCTGGTCGAAGTCCCGCTGGAGATTACCTCCGACGCCCGGCCGGGCGAGCGGATCCCGGTCACCGTGCGGGCCGAGGACGCGCTCTCGGAGGGGGCGTTGGAGGTGGCGGAGCCCGGCTGGACGATGTTCCTGGTCTCGCACTTCCACTACGACCCGGTCTGGTGGAACACCCAGGCCGCCTACACCTCCCCGTGGGAGCTGCTCTCCGCCGACGCCACCACCCGGCCGCTCTGGGAGCGCAACGGCTTCGCGCTCGTCGACGCGCACCTGGACCTCGCCCTGCGGGACCCGGTGTACAAGTTCGTCCTCGCCGAAGTCGACTACCTGAAGCCGTACTTCGACCAGCACCCGGAACGCCGTGAGACCCTGCGGCTGCTGCTGGAGCGCGGGCAGGTCGAACTGGTCGGCGGCACCTACAACGAGCCCAACACCAACCTGACCGGCGCCGAGACGACGATCCGCAACATCGTCCACGGCATCGGCTACCAGCGCGACATCCTCGGTGGAGACCCCCGGACCGCCTGGCAGCTCGATGTGTTCGGGCACGACCCGCAGTTCCCCGGCCACCTCGCCGCGGCCGGCCTCACCGGCAGTGCCTGGGCGCGCGGCCCCTTCCACCAGTGGGGCCCGATCCAGAAGAACTTCCGCGAGGCCAAGGACGACGCCCGGGTGATGCAGTTCCCGAGCGAGTTCGAGTGGATCGCGCCCGGTGGCGAGGGCGTGCTCACCCACTACATGCCGCACCACTACTCGGCCGGCTGGTGGATGGACTCCTCGCCCGACCTCGCCGCCGCCGAGCAGGCCGTCTACGAGCTGTACCGCAAGCTCAAGCCGGTCGGGGCGACGAAGAACCTGCTGCTGCCGGTGGGGACGGACTACACCCCGCCGAACAAGTGGGTCACCCGGATCCACCGATCCTGGGCTTCCCGGTACCTCTGGCCGCGGTTCGTCTGCGCCACCCCGCGCGACTTCCTCGACGCCGTCCGCGCCGAACTCGCCGCCACCGGACGCCGTCCGAGCCCGCAGACCCGCGACATGAACCCGGTGTACACCGGCAAGGACGTCTCGTACATCGACACCAAGCAGGCCCAACGGGCGGGCGAGGTCGCGGCGGTGGATGCCGAGAAGCTCGCCACGCTGGCCGGGGTCTGCGGGCTGGGGCGGTACCCGGACGCGGCGCTGGACAAGGTCTGGCGCCAACTCGCCTACGGCGCACACCACGACGCGATCACCGGCTCAGAGTCCGACCAGGTCTACCTGGACCTGCTCGGCGGCTGGCGCGAGGCGTACGACCTGGCCGCCGCCGTCCGGGACACGGCGCTGGACGCGCTCACCGCCCGGATCTCCACGGCGGGGCCCGGCGCGGCGGTGGTGGTGACCAACACGCTGTCCTTCGACCGGACCGGGATCGTCTCCGTCGAACTGCCCGACGGTGCACGGTCGGTACGGGTGCTGGACGACCGGGGCGAGCCGGTGCCGAGCTGCGTCGACCGGGGAGCGCTGCGGTTCCTCGCCTCGGACGTGCCCGCGCTCGGCTGGCGTACCTGGCGGCTGGTGGAAGGGGCCGCGCAGGAGGCGTGGACGGCCGCCGAGGGAGCGGTGATCGCCAACGGACGGTACCGGGTGACGGCGGACCCAGCGCGCGGCGGCGGCCTTTCCTCCGTCCGGGACCTGCTCCACGAGTGGGAGTTGATCCAGGACGGCCGGATCGGCAACGAGCTGCGCGTGTACGAGGAGTACCCGCAGCACCCCGACTTCGGCGAGGGCCCCTGGCACCTGGTGCCCAGCGGCCCGGTGACCGGCTCGGGGGATTCCGCCGCCTCGCTCCGCCGGGAGACCGGCCCGCTCGGCGAGCGGCTGGTGATCGAGGGAACGGTCGACTCCGTCCGCTACGAGCAGACCGTCACGCTGTGGCACGGCCTCGACCGGGTGGACTGCCGTACCAGGGTGGTCGACTACGCCGGTGCCGACCGGCTGCTGCGGCTGCGCTTCCCGGTGGACGTACCCGGCGGACTGCCGGTCAGCGAGGTCGCGGGCGCGGTGGTCGGACGCGGCTTCGCAATGCCGGACGTGGACTCCGCCGAGGCGCCGTGGACCCTGGACAATCCGGCGAACACCTGGTTCGGGCTCGGCGCCACCGCGCGCGTCGAACTGACGGACCCGGCAGGCACGGTGACCGGCACGCGCGCCCTCGGGGTGGCGGAGGTCGTCGTCCCGACCCTGGACGACGCCGCCGACGCCCGGCCCCTGGTCGTCGCGCTCGCCCGGGTCGGGGTCACCGCCACCACCTCGGCCGCGGACTGGGCGCGGTACGGCCGGCTGGACGTGGACTCCAACCTGCCGGACTTTCGGATCGTGGTCGGCTCGCCCGAAGGCAACGACGCGGCACGGGAGTTGATCGAGCGGGCGGGGGAGGAGTACGCGGCTGCCCTGGAGGCGCACGGCGCGGTGTGGGTGCCGGCTCTGACCCCGCTCGCCGAGGTCTGGCAACCGGACGCCGACCTGCGGGACCTGCGGGCGCTGCCCGCGCTGGTCGTCACCGAGGTCGCGGCGCTGGTCGACGACCTGGCCGACGCCCGGATCACGGCCGTCTGCCCGTCGGCGGTCGCGGACGAACTCGCCGACCACACCGTGGCGTTGCTCACCTTCGGGCTGCCCGGCTTCGCCGTGGACACCACGGGTGCGCTGCACCTGTCGCTGATGCGCTCCTGCACCGGTTGGCCGTCGGGCGTCTGGATCGACCCGCCCCGGCGCACCCTGCCCGACGGTGCGTCCTTCCAACTCCAGCACTGGACCCATGAGTTCGGCTATGCGCTGGTGGGAGGCGACGGCGACTGGCGGGAGCAGGCGCTGCCCGCGCAGGGCCAGGAGTTCAACCACCCGCTGTACGCCCGGATCGTGCCCGCGCAGGAGGGCCCGCTGCCGGCCACCCTGTCCTGGCTGCGGGTCGAGCCGCAGCGCGAGGTGCTGCTGGGCACGCTCAAGCCCGCCGGGAATCCGATCGCCCAGGGCTCGGCGACGGCGAGCGGGCCCGAACTCGCCCTGCGGCTCGTCGAGTCGACCGGACTCGGGCGGACGGCGTCGTTCGGGGGTGCGCTCGGGCTCGGCGAGGTGCGCGAGGCCGATCTGCTGGAACGACCGCTCGGATCCGGCGTCGAGGAGGTGGACCTCCCCGGATCGGCGATCGCCACCCTGCTCGCCGTCCCCGCCGTCACGGCTGCCGAGGGAGGCCCTGTGCTCGGCCCGACCGCCGAACCCGCCCAGCCCGTCCACGCCCGCTACTGGCTGCACAACCGGGGCCCGGCGCCGCTCGGCTACCTGCCGGTGTCCGTCGGCGCCTCGCCGGGACTGCTGCGGACGGCGGGGGAGGCGGTGACGCTCTCCGTCGCCCTCTCCTCACAGCTGCGGGACGCGGCGGTCGAGGGCACGGCGGTCGTGCTGCCGCCCGAGGGCTGGGCGGCGAGCCTCGGCAGCCGCCCGTACCGGCTGGAGGCGGGCGGACACCTGCGCTTCGCGGTCACCCTCACCCCGCCGGCCGGCGCCGAGCCCGGGCTGTACTTCGCGGCCGTCCGGATCGAGCACGACGGTCAGCAGGTCGAGGACGTGGTCACGATCGCCGTGGGCGACCTCCCGGACCTGCTGCCCGTGGCCGGGGACGCCCCCGAGGACTGGACTGCCGCCCAGGGCACCAAGGCGGCCTCGGGTCGGGACACCGGCCTGGACATCGAGGTCCCGGACCGGACCCTGCGGGTCGCCCCCGGCGGCCGCGCCACCCTCGGCGTCACGCTCAGCAACCGCACGCGCGGCGAGATCCGGGGCGAGCTGCAGCTGGTCTCGCCGTGGGGCACCTGGGAGGCGATCGCCGACCCCGTGCACGGCTTCACCGTCCCGGCCGGACGCTCGGTGACCGTCCACTTCGACCTCGCCGCCCCCGAAGCCGCCGTCCCCGGCTCGTACTGGGCGCTGGCCAAGGTGATGTGGTTCGGCCGCTGCCAGTACGCCCCGACCGTCGCCCTGGTGGTGGAGGCATGACCCTCGGCCTGCTCGACGGACGCCCCCTCCCGCGGACGGCACTCGACCGGCGCCTCGCCGCCCTGCGGACCGGCCCGCGCGCCATTGCCCTTCCGCAGCCAGGCAGTTCGGAAGACCGGCAGCTGACCCGATGGGTCGCGCAGGTGCTGCTGACCGAGGCGCTCTGCGCGGCGGTGGCGGCCGAGCGCGGCCTGTCCGTCGCCGCCGCCGGCCCGGCCCGTCTCGACCAGCAGGCCGCCGTGGAACTCGGCTCCATCACGGCAGCCGCCTACGAGGGCAGCGCAGCCGTCCGGGCCGTCTACGAGGCGGTCACCGCCGGCATCGAGCCTGCGGCCGAGGACCTCGTCCACTACCGCACCATGACCGCCCGGAAGCCCACCACTCTTTGGCAACTCGCCCTATCCGACGGCGAATTGGAGGCCGATCCCGGCACCCTCCCGGCCGCCCTGGTCGAAGCCCTCCGCGCGGCCCCCGTCGGCGAGTGGGTCACCGCGGGCCCGTGGACAGCGGCCCTGCTCGCCACCCGGACGACCCCGCAAGCCCCCGACCCCACCCCCGCCCTCCGCGACGCCGCCCGCCGAGCCGCCTTCGTCCGCTGGCTCGACCACGAGCGCGCCCGACGCCTCACCCTGGTCGAAGGGCTGGAACACCCGGGAGACCCCGCCCAGCCCGACAACCACCACCGCCACTGAGTCCCTCCACCGCGGGCCCGTACCTTTGGGGACCTGACTTCGAGGAAGGGAACGCACGTGCGGTACAAGGTGACGGTGAATGTCGCGGCCTCGCCGGAGCGGGTGTGGGAGGTGCTCGCCGACGTCGAGGGCTGGCCGCGCTGGACGGTGGCGAAGCCGAGCGTCCGGCTGCTGTCCGAGGGCCCGCTGGTAGTGGGAAGCGAGGTGGAGGTCCGGCAGTTCAAGCTGGGCACCGAGGTGTGGGAGGTCACCGAGCTGGAGGCCGGGCGCAGCTTCGAGTGGCGGAGCCGGAACCCGGCCTTCACCACGATCGGTACGTACCGGATCGAGCCGCTCGCTGCGGACCGGTCCCGGGTGGTGCTCGGCGTGCAGCAGAAGGGGTTCATGGCACCGCTGATGGCACTGCCGTACGGCAGGCTGACCCGCCGGTGCGTCGACCTCGAGGCGACCGGGCTGAAGCGGTACTGCGAGGCCCCGGTCCGCTGAGCGGCAATGCCGTTGCTTCAGGCGGTCGCCGCGGTCGCCGCGGTCGGTGCGGTCGCCGTGCTGCAGGCGGACTTCGGCTTCTTCGAGCCGTGCCGGCGGCCGACCAACGACGTAAACGACGCAACGTCATCGCTGGTCGCCTGTTTGTTGTCGAGGACCTATCGCCTGGTCCTCGACAACATGATGCGACAGGAGGTGGCATGGCCTACGTCCTGCCCTTGCGCGCATCAGGGGGGCCGCGAACGTGGACCGTGGTGGACTGCGCCTACAGGACGGTCGAGCCGGTGGAGGCGCAGCCGACCGCCCCCGCTACGTCCTACTTCTCCTCCGGCTCCCATGCGCGGAGCAGGTCGAGCAGCCCTGCGTCCCCGTCCACGCGCAAGGACTCGGCCTGGATGCGGTCGTACAAGTAGAGGACCAACTCACTGGCCGTGCCATGGACGGAGGCGCCGGCTGCCTCCGACTCCTCGCCGGTCGCGGCGGTGGGCGCCGGGATGCGGGCGGAGCGTGCGCCGTCGCCGTCGACCGTGAGGCGCCAGGAGAGGCCCTCGGCGGAGTGGAAGTCGAAGGCCGTGGGCTTGTGCGGCCAGGCACTCGGCGTTCCGCAGACGGTGAACAGGAACTCCTCCACGCCGTCGAGTGCCACCTCGACCGGCAGCGGCTGCGCAGCGCCCCCGGCGAGCTGGGCGTCGTACGTGTGCACCGCGGTCTCCTGGGCCCGGTGCCGGGCGACACCGCCGGAGGTTTGCGGTGACTGCGACGCGGGCCACCACGTCCAGCAACCGCTCTCCGGGCCTGCCTCGCGCAGGGCGCCCAGCAGGAGCTGCGTCGACGCGGCCAGCCAGGCCAGCAGGGCCTCACGCTCCTGCGGCACCTCCAGAGCGGCACGCGCGGCGGTGGCCTCGGCCGGGGGAGCGTCGGCAGGCCCCGCGCCGACGATGGCGGCCCAGAAACGGTCTCCCCCACCCAGGTGCTTCACCAGATCGAACAGCGTCCACCCGGGGCAGGTCGGCACCTGTGCGTCGAGACTGGGCGCGGCGGCGACCGCGGCGCGGAAGGCGGTCGACCGTTCATCGATCAGTCGCAGCAGGTCGGGAAGCTCAAGATTCTTTTCCACGCCGGATGTCTATCACCGTGCTCCGGTGATCGGACAGCGATTTTCACAGTCGCCGCCGGTTGGCCATTGCGGACGTCCTCGCCTCCCGTCGCCCGCCTGAAGCAACGGCATTGCCGCCGAGCGGTGCGGCGCCCGAGCCCCGCACCGCCCGGCAGGTCATGACCAGCCGGGTCCCCGGCCGTACCGGGGCCGTGGGGCGGTCGACCCCGGTCGGAGCCTCGACGGGGTGCTCAGGTCGTGTAGTCCGCGTTGATCTTCACGTAGCCCTCCGTCAGGTCGCAGCCGTAGACCGTGAACGCGCCGTCGGCGATGCCCAGGTCGACGCGGATGACGACCTCGTCGCCGCCCAGGTAGTGGCCGGCTTCCTCGAGGAGTGCGTCGTTCGGCTCGTCGGGGTACATGGTGAGGTCGCCGAACCGGATGCGGACGGCGGCGGGGTCGATGTCGGTGTCGTCCTGGAGCTTGCCGATGGCCATGGCGACGCGGCCCCAGTTGGGGTCGCAGCCGTGGACGGCGGTCTTGACCAGCGGGGAGTTGACCACGGCCTTGCCGACGCGTTTGGCCTGGGCCGCGTCGCGGGCACCGGTCACCCGGACCTCGATCAGCTTCGACGCGCCTTCGCCGTCCGAGGCGATGTCGCGTACGAGGTGCAGCGCGCACTCGTGGAGGGCCTGCTCGAAGGCGGCGAGGTCGACCGGGCCGGCGAGACCGTTGGCGAAGATCGCGGCGGTGTCGCTGGTGGAGGTGTCGGTGTCGATGCTCAGCGCGTTGAAGGTCCGGTCCATCACGCGGCGGAACAGGGCGTCGAGTTCGGGGGCGGGAACGTCCGCGTCGGTGAAGAAGAACGTCAGCAGTGTCGCCATGTCGGGTTCGATCATGCCGACGCCCTTGGCGATGCCGACGAGCACGGCGTCGCCGCAGTGCACCCGGACGTGCTTGGGGCGGGTGTCGGTCGTCATGATCGCCCTGGCCGCCGCCGGGTAGTCGGCCTCCGGGAACGGCCAGGTGAGGGTGTCCAGGCCGGCGCGGATGCCCTCCATCGGGTACGGGCGCCCGATCACGCCCGTGGAAGCGATGACGAGTTCCTCCGGGGAGATGCCGGCGATCCCGGCGACCCGGCGGCGTACTTCGGCGGCGTTCTCCGCCCCGACGCGCCCGGTGGCGACGTTGGCGTTGCGGGACAGCACGACCATCCCGCGGCTGTGGTGGAGCCCGGCCGCCTCGCGGCTGAGCGTGACGCTCGGGCCGGCGAACCGCGAGCGGGTGAAGACCGCCGCCGATCGGCACGGGACCTCGGAGATCACCGCCGCGAAGTCGTCCTCGACGTCCTTGAGGCCCAGGTTCGCCGTGACGGCGCGGAAGCCGCGCGGTGCCGCAGGTTGCATGGTCGATCGGTCCTCTCTTGGCAAGAGTGAATAGACTTGCGTTGTATTGAATACATCATCTGCTGATGCGTGGTCAATGCGGGGTCCGAGTTCGCGGTTCTCTGCATGAATATGCAGTCAATGAGGGTTGGCGCGTGCTGCTACGTGACCAGCCGGAACCCCGGGCGCTCCACCCAGGCGCGCAGGAACTCCGCGACGACGGCGTCGGCTTCGCCGCGGCCGCGGAGCCCACCGCGACCGGCCGCGACGCGCCCTCGCCGGATGAGAGCGACGACGGCTACGGGCTCCCCGGCCTGCGGCCCCGGCTGGAGCGGATGCTGGGGACGCTGGCCGTCGAGAGCGCACCGGGCGCGGGCACCGCCAATGGCGGCGGCCTGCCGTTCGACGGCGAACGGTAGGCCGCCGTCACCGCGTCGGGAACGGCGTTCCGGTAGGGAGGGGACTCGCAGGGTGGTCGGGGGTAGGCGGTGGGGGTGGTGCCGGCGCGGGCGGTGAGGTGGCGGGGGAGGTTGGTCCCGGTGGGGGTCGGTCGTCGCGGGTAGTCAGGGGGAGGTGGCTGGCGAGCGGAAGGCGCGGCGGTAGTCGGTAGGGGTGACGCCGACGCGGGCGGTGAAGTGGCGGCGGAGGTTGGTGGCGCTGCCGAGGCCGCTGCGCTCGCCGATCTGTTCCACGGGCAGATCGGTGGCTTCGAGGAGGGACTGGGCGCGGGCGAGGCGCTGGTTGAGGAGCCACTGGAGTGGGGTGGTGCCGGTGGCGGCTTGGAGGCGGCGGAAGAACGTGCGCGGACTCATCCTGGCTCGGCGTGCCAACTCGTCCGTGGTGATGGGGTGTTCGAGGTTCTCGGTGGCCCAGGAGAGGACCGGGGCGAGGCTGTCGTCGTCGGCCACGGGCACGGCGAGGTCGACGAACTGGGCCTGTCCGCCCGGGCGGTGGGCGGGCACCACCAGCTTGCGTGCCAGCTGGTTGGCCACGTGGGCACCGAGGTCGCGTCGGACGAGGTGCAGGCAGAGGTCGAGCCCGGCGGCGACGCCGGCGCTGGTCAGTACGTCTCCGTCGTCGACGTAGAGCACGCCGTCGTCCACGGTGACGTTCGGGTACTTGCGGGCCAGGTCCGCGGTGTGCGACCAGTGCGCGGTGGCCCGGCGGCCGTCCAGCAGGCCGGCGGCGGCGAGCGCGAAGGCGCCGGTGCAGAGGGACACCATCCGGGCCCCGGCCCGGGCGGCGCGCCGGAGTTCGGCCACCAATGCGGGCGGCACCTCGCGTTCGCCGGTCACGCAGGCGTCCGGGACGGAGGTGACGATCACGGTGTCGGCCCCGGCGAGCGCGTCCCAGCCGTATTCGGCGCGCAGGGAGAAGCCGAAGCCGCCGGGAGCCCGGGGAGGCGCCGGGGCGTCCGGGGTCTCGACACACAGGCGCAGTTCGTACCAGGGGTCGGCGAGTTCGGGCTGCGGGATGCCGAAAACCGCGCAGGCCATGCCGAGTTCGTACATGTCCCAGAGCGGGAGCTCGGTGTGGTCGATGACGGCGACGGCCACCGTGCCGGGACCGGCGGGGGAGACAGTTCCGGGACCGGTGGCGGGAACGGACATGGCGGAGCTCCTCCTGGCAGGAATAGTTCGGCAAAGGGCAATCCTGCCACTGTCGGGGGCCTTCGGGCGCTGCGAACGTAGGTGATGTCGATCAAGGGCCGGCCCGGGGAGCGCTCCGGACCGGTGAAGCCGTACTGAATCCGTACGAACAGGAGAACTCCATGTCGCACGAGCTGTCGCAGCAGGCCTCGCACGAGCTGCCGCGCGAGTCCGTCACCGTCATCGGTCTCGGCGCGATGGGCACCGCACTGGCGGGCGCCTTCCTCTCCGCCGGCCACCCGACCACCGTCTGGAACCGTACGGCGGCCAAGGCGGAGCCGCTGGTCGCACGCGGAGCCGTCGCCGCCGCCTCGCCCGAGGCCGCGGTCACGGCCAATCAGCTGATCGTCGCCTGCGTGCTGGACTACGACACGCTCCGCTCCGTGCTGGCCGGTCAGGAGGCGGCGCTCGCCGGACGGACCCTGGTGAACCTCACCTCCGGCTCGCCCGAGCAGGCCCGGGAGCTGGCCGACTGGGCCGCCGGGATCGGCCTGGCCTACCTGGACGGCGCCATCATGATCACCCCGCCCGGCATCGGGGGCCCGGACGCCACGCTCCTCTACAGCGGCGCACCGGACGTCCTGACCCGCCACCGCGCGACGCTCGCCGCCCTGGGCGAGCCGGTGGAGCTCGGCCCGGACGCCGGGGTCGCCGGACTGTACGACACCGCGCTGCTCGGCCTGATGTGGTCCGCGCTGAGCGGCTGGCTGCACGGCGTCGCGCTGGTCGGCGCGGACGGCGTCCGGGCGGCCGACTTCACGCCGGTGGCCACCCGTTGGCTGTCCGGCGCGGTGGCCGGGTTCATCGACCGCTACGCGGCGCAGGCCGACGCCCGTACCTACCCGGGCGACGACGCCAGCCTGGACATCCACCTGGCCGCGATGGAGCACCTGCTGCACGCCAGCCGGGCACGCGGCGTCGACACCACGCTGCCGGAGGTCTTCGCCGGCCAGGCACGCCAGGCCATTGCCGCCGGCCACGGGGCCGACAGCTACGCGCGCCTGATCGAGGTGATCGAGAAGTGAGCGCTCCTTCCACCGCTCCGATGTCCGTCACCGCTCCGATGTCCACGACTGCACCGAGGTTCACTACCGCTCCGATGTCCGCTACCACTGCTGCTCCTGCCATTACCCTCCTCTCCCGGGCCGATTGGGCCGGGCTCGTGGTCGAGGCCGCCGCGACGACCACCGGTGTCCTCGAGCGGGCGGCCGATGCCGACTGGTCCCGTCACCCTGCCGGAAGCGAGTGGACCGCCCGGGCAACGCTGGACCACCTCGCGCTCGGCGTGCTCGGCTACGCGGGCCTGCTGACCGCTCGCCCGACCGACCGCTACATCACCCTGTTCGGATCACTGGACCCCGCCGCCCCGATTCCGCACTGCCTGGAGGGCCTGCGGATCGCGGGCAGCCTGCTCGCCGCCACCGTGCGGGACACTCCGTCGGAGGCCAGGGCCTGGCACCCCTGGGGCGATTCGGACGGTCCGGGGTTCGCGGCGATGGGCGTGGTCGAACTCCTGGTCCACGGCTGGGACCTGGCCCGCAGCTTCGGGCTCGGCTGGCAGCCGCCCGAGCACCTTGCGGGCCCGGCCGTGGCCCGGCTGTTCCCGGAGGCGCCGACCGGCTACGGCCACGCCGAAACCCTCCTTTGGTGCACCGGCCGAACCGCGCTTCCGGGCCGCCCGAGCCTCCCGGCCGGCGGATGGGCCTGGGACGGCCGGGTGCGCTGAGCCCTGGAAGGCCCCGGTCCCCAGTCCCCGGTCCCAGGCCCCCAGCTCCCAGCCCCGAGCCGTCGGAGGCGACCGGTTCGCCCGCCGTCCGGCACGGTGCCGACGGGCGCACCCGGCACCGACGGGCGAGGGCTGGGCGCCGACGGGCGAGGACATGGTGGCGGGCACGGCAGCCATGAGCGGACCTCCCTTCGGGCCACCCGGTGGCGGCCCCCGATGCCCCTCAGCCTTCCACTCCACCAGGGCTCCCGGCAGCTGCCGATCAGCACATTTCCGCAGCCTGCGGGCCCTCAGGAGGTGCCGATCGGCACCTCCTGAGGGCCCGCAGGCTGCGGCGCGTGACCCGACCGCGGCGCATGACCCGACCGCTGCGCATACCGATCCGGCCGCCGTACCGACCTCGCGCTGGTGGTCCTCGCGCCCCGCCGTCGCGGCCGCGGCACTCGTCGTCGGCCTCGCCGCCGGTCTGCTGACCGGGCGCCAACTCCCGGGCGCCGACCAGGCATCCGCTACCGGTCCGCAGCCGACACCGTCCCGGGCGCTGCCCACCGTCGTGGTCGTCCCGCCACCCGCACCGCTGCCCTGGCCGGCCGCCGGCTCCGGCTGCGATGCCCGCACCCACTGGGTCTACCAGTACGACCACGCCTACCAGGGCCAGGTCTACGCCCTGCTCGCACGCCCCGACGGCAAGCCCGCCACACCGCCGTCACCCTCACCTGGGGCGCCTGGCGCTGGCAGCACCCGGTGACGGCCCAGCCGGGCACGCCGATCCGGACCACCGGCGGCACCCTGCTCCTCTACACCAAACTCGACACCAGCCTGCGCGACCCCCTCGTCACCGTCGACACCCCCGACCCCGTCTGCGCCGCCTTCGGCACCGCCGGTCCCACCTCCGTCGCCCCCCTCGCCACCGTCGACGCCAACCAGGGCTGGACCGGCACCGAACCCACCGCCGACACCCCGGAGGGCCCCTCGACCGACCCCCGGTAGCCACGAACCGTCGAACGGTAGCCGCGAACCGTCGAACCCCTGCCCCGAATTCGCGCGAACGATCGACCCGGGCCCGACGACCCGCCGGTGCGGGACGGGCCCGTGGGGCGCGCGAGCCGTCCTGGTGACCTTCGGGGGCTGTGCGCCACCGGGCACCAACCCGCCGTCCGCCTTGGTGTCTACGTGGACAGCGATGGGGCGGGCGGCAAGGGCAAGTCCCGGGCCGTCACCTCTACGCCCCCTCGGGAGCGCACTTCACCAGCGTCGGGATGCGCTACATCGGCTGCTGAGGAACCGCATCCGACAGACCCGACGGACCCGACGGACCCGACGGACCGACGCAGCCTCAACAGCTCCCGAGCCGATCGAGGTAGTGCGCCAGGTACGGCGGGGTCAGCAGCCCCGGGAGCTCGGTGAGGGGGACCATGCGGACGGCCCGCCCCTCGCCGAGGACCAGGTCGGACTCCGGTCCGGCGTACGTCCCGTGGAGTGCGACGGTGGTCTCGTGGACGCTCGGGTGCCGCGGACCGGGGATGGCGCGCAGGCCGTCGACCCGGATGCCGGCTTCCTCCAGCACCTCCCGGGCGGCGGCCTCGTACGCGGTCTCCCGGCCCTCGCGCAGGCCGCCGATCGGGGCCCAGCACCCGGGGTGGGCGATGCCGGGCTTGTCGTCGCGCAGGTTCATCAGCAGGCGCTCGCCGTCCGGGCTGGTCACGAACGCCACGATGCCCTCGAAGTCCCGGGCGACGCCGTGCCGGTCGACGGCGTCCGTCCCCGGCCGCTCGCCGTAGAGGGTGAGGCCGGCGCGGCGGGCGCGGTCGACCAGCAGCAGCCGGCGGTAGTCGGCCGGCCGCATCACGGCGTGCCAGTCGTGCAGGCGCCGGACGGACCACTCGGTGTGCTCGTGGGAGAGCCGGATCCGGCGCAGCTGCTCGTCGCTGAGCCGTCCGCCCCAGAAGATGTGGCCGACCTGGTGCAGCGGCCAGTGGGCGCCGGGGGAGAAGTGCACCACGGCGAGCAGCTGTTGGCGGGCGACGACCTCGGGGTTCTCGGCCGCGAGGTCCAGGCCCAGCTCCTCCTCGGCCTCGCGCAGTGCGGTGTCCCACGGGGTCTCGTCCGGGTCGGTGTCGCCGCCGGCGAACTGCCAGCGGTCCGGGTCGGCGGCGTTGCGCAGGCACAGTCCGCGCCCGGCCGAGTCGGTGAAGTAGAAGGCTCCGTACAGGTTCGACAGGGCGATGTCCCGGACGTACCGGCTGACCGGACGCCAGCCAGGCACCGCCCGGCGCCGCCGCAGGAAGTCGAGCACCTCGCGGTAGCCGTCGCTGGTCGGCGGCGGGTCGTCGAGGTCCGCCCACACGTACCGGTCGTGCTCGGTGAGCGTCACCGGGGTGCCGTCGGGCACGGTGGCGGTGAAGACGAACTGGCGGAACCCGCGGCCCTCGGCGTCGACGAAGTCCAGCGCCCGCAGGTAGTCGACGTCCTCGGCGGCCGCCGCGATGCCGGACTCCTCGAACAGCTCGCGCAGCGCCCCCGCCCGTACGCCCTCCCCGGGTTCCAGGCTGCCCGCGGGGTAGTCCCAGAGCCCGGGAAGCGCGTCGTCCTCGCGGCGGCGCAGCATCAGCACCCGGCCGGAGGCGTCGAGGACGACCACCCCGGCGGCGAGCCGGTCGAAGCCCAGGGCGAGCGCGTTCCGGGCCAGGAGGTCGTAGTCGATCACGGCGGTGCCGCCTTTCGTCGGTCCGGTCCGGCCGGTGCCTCGGTCGGGTCCAGCCGGTGCCCTACCCACCTCGCCGCGGGACGCAACGGATCATCACGACGCGACGTCGGCTGAGGTCGGTCCCACCAGAACGACCAGCACTTCTCGAGGAGGAGCTCCTGCGCGTAGTCGGTCAGGCTCTCGGTGCCCTGGAAGACGTCGTCCGGGCAGAACGCGACGTGCTCGGCGGCGATCGCCAGCGCCTCGTCCAGGTCGGCGGGCTGCACCGTGGCGCTCAACCGCAGGCCGGCGGGGCCGACTTCGACGACCCGGGCGCCGAACGGCTCCGGCCTCTCGTGGTACCTCGCGGCCTCCTCCGGGTTGTCCGGGCGGGCCACGGCGGGAGTTCCACCAGCCGCGCAGCAGGGCGGCGGGGTCGTGGGAGTCGGGCGGGGAGGCCCGGGCCGGGCAGAGCCCGCCGGTGGCCCAGGGACGGAACTCCGGGTCGTCGGCCCGGCGCGTCAGCAGTAGCGGCCACAGCCCGACCGCGGGTACTCCCGCTGCAGCTGCTCCCACAGCCCGCTGGCGGCAGTGCCGGTGGAGACCCGACACCGATAGTCGGGAGATCCTATTCGATGACTTGTCAAATCCCTTGCAGAGACCTTGTGTTGGCGATTTCCCCGTTGCTAGCTTCGGCCTGTGACCTCGCCCTACCGGTCCATTCTCGCGGAATTCCTGACCCGATCCGACCAGGCTGCCGGATGGCGCGTCCACCACGTCGAGCCGTGGTGGATGGTGACCCCGCCGGCCCACCAACCGCGCCGGCAGGGCTGGAAGCTCCACGTGTCGGCGACCCTGGCCTCCGCGCCCCAGGTGCTGGATCGCGCCGGTCGGGTGCTCGTCGCGCACGGCTGCGCCTTCAAGTTCGCCTCCGGGCCGCGGGTCACGGCCGAGCTGACCGCCACCCGTGCGGCCCGGGCGCAGTCCGGCAAGTTCCTCACCGCCTACCCCGCCGATGACGACCAACTCCGGATCATGGCAGAGGAGTTGCACGAGGCGACGGCAGGCCTGCCGGGCCCTGCCATCCTCTCCGACCGCCGCTACCGGCCGGACAGCGCGGTGCACTACCGCTACGGCTGCTTCGCCCGCTCCCGGGTGCTCAACGACGAGGGGTTCTACGAGGGCCGGCTGGTGGCGCCGGACGGCAGCCTCGGCACGGACGAGCGCAACCCCTGGTTCTCGCCGCCGCCCTGGGCCGAGGACCCGTTCCCCCGGCCGGAACCGGCGTCGACGTCGGTGAGGTCGCGCCGGCCGAAACCGGCGTCGACGTCGGCGAGGTCGCACCGCCGTCGGGGCGGGCCGGTCCTGCTGGCCGGGCGCTACCTGGTCAAGGAGGCGGTCCGGCACTCCAACCGCGGCGGCGTCTACCGCGCCGAGGACACCCGCAGCAGCGAGACCGTCCTGCTCAAGGAGGCCCGGCCGCACGTCGGCGCCGACCCGCAGGGCCGGGACGCCCGCGACCGGCTGCGCTACGAGGCGCAGGTCCTGGAGGACCTCGCGTCCCGGGGCATCGCCCCCCGGGTGCGGGAGGTGTTCGAGAGTGGTGGCCACCTCTTCCTGGTCGAGGACCTGGTCCCGGGCCGCAACCTGCAGCAGTGGACCGCCGAGCACCTGGAGCGGGGCGACGGGCAGGTACCCGTCCCGGCGGCGCTCGGGCTCGCCCGGGCACTGGTCGGGCTGGTCGGTGAGGTGCACGCGGCCGGACTCGTCCTACGCGACCTCAAGCCCGGAAACGTCATCGTGTCCCCGGACGAACGGCCGGTCCTGGTCGACCTGGAGCTCGCCGTCCGGTTCGGCTCCCACGCCCACCCGGCGGGGACCCGCGGCTTCACCGACCCCGCGTACCTCGACCGGGCGTACCTCGACCGGGCGTACCTCGATCCCGCGTACCTCGACCCCGCGTACCCCGATCCCGCGCTCGGACGGGACGACGGCGAAGGCCCCCCGCGCGGCCCGGCGCCCGCGCCCGGCCCCGAGGCGGACTGCTTCAGCCTCGGCGCCACCCTGCTGCACGTCACCGGCGGCATCAGCCCCGTACTCGCCGACGACGGCGTACCTGCCCGGCCGTCCGGCGAACGGCTCGCCGCCCTGGTCGCCGCCGCCCCGGACCTGCCCGCGCTGCGCGCCCTCGCGCCCCTGGTCACCGGACTCACGGCGGAGGCGCCGCAGCGCTGGACGCTGCGGCGGGCGGAGGCGTACCTGCGCACCTGGCCGGACCCGGTCGGCCGGGTGCACCTGCCCGAAACGCCCACAGCCGAGCGGTTGATCGAGGACGGCCTCGCCCACCTCGCCGCCACCATGGACCCCGCCGCCGAGTACCTCTGGCCCGCCCCGCGCTCCCTGCCGGACGGCGACCCCTGCAACGTGCAGCTTGGTGCGGCCGGGGTGCTCGCGGTGCTCGCCCGGGCCGTCCGCTGCGGGCACGAGGCCGCCCGGCCCGCGCTGCGCAGGGCCGCCGACTGGCTGGACGAGCGGCTTACCGAGCCCGGCCGGATCCTGCCCGGCCTCCACTTCGGCCGCTCCGGCACCGCCTGGGCCCTGCACGACGCGGCAACCACCCTGGAAGACCACCGACTCACCGACCGGGCCCACGCCTACGCCCTGCGCATCCCGCTCGCCTCGCGCAGCGCCGACGTGTGCCACGGCCTGGCCGGTGCCGGGCTCGCCCAGCTCCACCTGTGGCGCCGCACCGGAGACCGGCGCTTCGCCGACCGGGCCCGGGAGTGCGCCGACGGGCTGCTGCACCTGCTGAAGTCCGGAGAAGGCGTGGACTGGCCGCTCGGCCCCGAGCGCCGTGCCGAGTTGGCCGGCTCCAGCCACTACGGCTTCGCCCACGGCGTCGCGGGCAACGCGGCCTTCCTGCTGGCCGCCGGCCGCGAACTGCGCAGGCCCGAGCTGACCGACATCGCGCTCGGCGGCGGCGAGGCCCTGTGCGCGCTCACCGACTGGCGCGAGGACGACCGGCGCGAGGGTGACGGGTACGACGGGGATCGGCGCGGCGGGGACCGGTTCGACGGGGACCGGCACGACGGTGACGGGTACGGCGAGGGCGCCGCGTACTGGCCCAAGGGTCCCGGACGCGCCGACCGCCGGGGCCTGAACTACTGGTGCCACGGCTCCTCGGGCATCGGCACGTTCCTGCTCAGGCTGTGGCAGGAGACCGGCGATCCGCGCCACCTCGCCCATGCCGAGGGCGCCGCGCGCGCCGTGCACCGCGACCGCCACCGCCTGGGGCCCGGCACCTGCCACGGGCTCGCGGGCAACGCCGAACTGCTCCTCGACCTGTACGCCGCCACCGGCGACGACCGCCACCTGGCCCGGACCGACGACCTGGTCCGCGCCATCGCCCTGCGGGCCGCGCGCCGCGACGGCCGGTACCTGGTGCCCGACGACACCCTGCGCGAGGTCACCGCCGCCTACAACGTGGGCTACGGCGGCGTGCTCGACCTCCTGCTCCGCCGCCGCCACGGCGGCCCCCGATCGTGGCTGGTCGACCGACCGGCCGCGGACCCGCACCACCACCAACCGAACCCCGGAAAGGAGGACTGACGATGGAGAGCACCGTTCTGGAGCTGCAGGAGCTGCCCGAGACCGAGGAGCAGCCGCTGGAGCCGATGATGTGCTGCGACACCGGTCACCACAGCTACGAGTGGACCGACCTCTGTCTGAGCCCGGTCGACTGACGGTCGACCCCCGGGGTGCTGTGAGGTCGGCTGCGGCTTCTCACAGCACCCGCCACACGGAACGGGACCGATGAGCGGTGACACCCCCTGGACCGTCCTGCTGGACGGCGACGGTCCCACGGCGCAAGCGGCCCGGCGCCTGGTCGACACCATCGCCGGCAGGCCGCGCGCGGCGCCCCGGGCGGTCCGGCCCGACCTCGGGGCCGGCGGCGCGGGCCTCGCCCTCGCCTACCACCAGCTCGACCTCTGCCGCCCCGGTGAAGGCTGGCACACGATGGCCGTCGGCCACCTGGAGGCGGCCGCCCGGGGCGCGGAACGGACGCGGCTACGGGCCGCGGGACTGCTCGGAGGCCTCGGCGGGCTCGCCTTCGCCGCGGGTCGGCTGGGGCGCCCGGACCTGTTCGGACCGGACTTGTTCGGACCGGGCCCGTTCGGACCGGACCACCGCGACCCCGCCCGGCCAGGCCTCGACCCCCGTGGCCTCGACCCCCGCGACCTCGACCTGAGCTCCGGGCTGACCGGGCGCGGCGCCGTCCTCTTCGACCGCGTGGAAGACCCGGGCGCCGCAGTCCGGTTGGAGGCGGTCCTGACCGCACTCGGCCGCCGGGTGACCGCGTTCCCGGGCGAATCGCCGGGGATGGCGCACGGTCCGGCCGGTCCGCTGGCCCTGTTCGCGCTGGCGCTGTCGGCGGGCATCGAGGTGCCGGGCCAGGTCGCGGCGCTGCACCGGGCCGTGGAGCGGCTCCTGGCGCACCGTCGGGACGACGAGTGGGGCCCGGACTGGGGCCTGCACCGGGACCCGGAGCGCGGCCCGGCCTCGGGAGCCGACCCGCAGCCGCTACCCGCCTCCTGGTGCCACGGCAGCCCGGGCATCGCCCGCGCGCTCTGGCTGGCCGGCACCGCCCTCGGCGACGCGCCGTTGTGCGACCTCGCCCGCGAGACCCTGCTGGCCGCACTGCGCCGCCCACCCGGGGAGCGCGGGAGCGACCGGCGACCGGGCCTCTGCCACGGCCTGGCCGGCCTGCTGCTGATCACCCTCCGCTTCGCCCGGGACACCGGGGACCCGGTCCTCCGGTCGGCGGCCCGCGACCTGGCCGGCCGTCTGATCGACGGTTGGGGCGACCGGTACGGATCCGGCGGCCCGCTCGACCCCGGCTTCCTCGACGGCGCCGCCGGCGTACTGCTCGCCCTGCTGGCCGCGACGACGCCCGTGCCGCCGGGGTGGGACCGGGCCCTGCTGCTCTCCTGACGGGCGACCGACTGACCGGGCGACCGGGCGAGTGACCGGCGACCGGGCGAGCAGCAGGGTCCGTCAGAGCCGCTCGGGCACCGGGTTGCCGACGGCCTCGATGGCGCGGCGGACCGGGACCTTCACCAGCACCGCGAAGCCGATCACGAAGAAGACCAGCAGCGAGATGATCGCCGAGCGGTAGCTGCCGGTGATCTGGTACGCGAGGCCGAACACCAGCGGGCCCATCCAGCTGGTGCCGCGGTCGCTGACCTTGTAGACGCTGAAGTACTCCGCCTCCCGGCCCGCCGGGATGAGGTGGGAGAACAGCGAGCGGGAGAGTGCCTGGCTGCCGCCGAGCACAAGGCCGATCATGCAGGCCAGGGCGTAGAACCAGACCGGCTGGTGGGCGGGCATGAAGTACCCGAGGGCGAGGGTGATCACCCAGCCGACCAGGGAGCCCAGGATGGTCCGCTTGGCGCCGTGGCGCTGGGCGATCCGGCCGAGCAGCAAGGCGCCGCCGATGGCCACCACCTGGACCAGGAGCACGGCGGTGACCAGCGAGGTCTGCTCCATGCCGAGTTCCTCGCTGCCGTAGAGCGAGGCCTGGGAGACGACGGTCTGGATGCCGTCGTTGTAGCAGAGGAAGGCGCCGAGGTAGAGCAGCGTGAGCGGGTGCTTGCGCATGCCCTTCAGAGTCCGGCCGAGTTCGCGCAGGCTGCCCGCGGCGGGCGCACCGGCCTCGGCCGCGGCGGGGGTGGGTGCCGCGCCGGCCCGGGAGGGCAGCCGCAGCATCGGGACGAGGGTGAACAGCGCCCACCACAGGCCCGCCGAGGCGAGGCAGATCCGCACGGCGGTGCCGGAGTCCAGGCCGAGCGCGTCGTGGCCCTGGAACAGCGCCAGGTTGGCGATCAGCAGCAGTCCGCCGCCCGCGTAGCCGTACGCCCAGCCCTTGGAGGAGACGGCGTCGCGCTCGTCGGGGGTGGCCAGGCCCGGGAGGTAGGCGTAGGAGAGCGCGACCGACACCGCGTACGCGATGTTGGCGACCACCAGCAGCCCGCCGCCGAGCAAGTAGCGGTCGCCGCCGAGGAAGAACATCCCCATGGTGGCGAGCGCGCCCACGTACGCGAAGCCGCACATCAGCTCCTTGTGCCGCCCGGTGCGGTCGGCGACCGTGCCGGTCAGCAGCATCGCCGCGACCGAGAGCAGTACGGAGAAGGAGACCGTGTACGGGAAGTACGACCCCGCACGGATCGACAGGCCGAGCGGGTGCACGTCGCCGGCCGCGTCGGCGGCGTTCTTCGCCACCGAGGTGAGGTACGGCCCGAGGAACACCGTCAGGACGGTGGCGGAGAAGGCGGCGTTCGCCCAGTCGTTGATGTACCAGCCGAACTGCATCCGGCGCAGGGCGCGGGCGTCGTCGGCGGCCGCCGGGTCGGTCGGCGGATCGTCCCGCAGGTGCGTCGCGGAGTTCGTGGTGCTCATTCGGTCCCCATCACCGTGCTGGAGCCGGTACTGCCGTCCCTCCAGCAGCCGCGCTCGCCGAGGACGTCCCGCAGGACGTCGATGCGATCGGCCATGATGCCATCCACACCGAGGTCGAGGAGAGCCCTGATCCGTGTGGGATCGTCCACAGTCCAGACGTGGACCTGCAGGCCGAGGCGGTGCGCGGCCCGGACGAAGGCCCGGTCGACCACCCGTACGCCCCGGTGCCGCTCCGGCACCTGCGCGCAGACCCCGGCGAACGGTGCCCCGCGCCCCCGCAGCAGCGGCCCGGCCAGCGAGCGCAGCCGCAGCCGGGCCACCTCGCGCGGGCCGAGCGAGGTGGCCAGCCGCGGGCCGGCGGCGGCCCGGACGGCGGCCAGCCGGCTGTCGGAGAAGCCGCCGACGCAGACCCGGTCCCAGGCGCCGGTCCGGCGTATCGCCTCGACCAGCGGCTCGACGGCCGGCGCCGCCTTCACGTCGATGTTGAAACGGGCCTCGGGGAACGCCCCGAGCAGGTCCTCCAGCAGCGGCACCGGCTCGCTCCCGCCGATCCGGGCCTGTCTGACGCTCTCCCAGGGAAGCTCCGCCACCGCCCCCGTGCGGTCGGTGACCCGGTCGAGCCGCGAGTCGTGGAACGCCACCAGCACGCCGTCCCGGGTGGCGTGCACATCCGTCTCCAGGTACCGGTACCCGAGCGCGACGGCGGCCTCGAAGGCCTTGAGCGAGTTCTCGGGGTGCCCGAGGTCGCCGCCGCGGTGCGCGAAGGCCAGCGGCCCCGGATGGTCGAGGAAGACGTGCATGGTGCGCTCCGAGCTACTGGAAGAGGAACCCGCGCAGCCCGCTCCACCGCCGTCCCGGACAGCGCGCGTTACAGTATTACGCACTCTGTCAAGCAGTAATGCCGGTGCGCAGCCAATGCGGGCCCGTGGTCCAGCCGAGGAGCAGGCGGCCGGTGCCCGCGTCGGCCGGCTCGCCGGCGGCGGCCTGGCGCAGGCCGGCGAGGACGGGGGCGAGGCGGGCCCCGACGTGGGCGGGGTTGCGGGCGGCCTCCTCGGCGAGGGCGGCGATCGCCCGGCCCTGCGCGGCGGGGTCGCACAGGGAGAGGTGGAAGACCGTCTGGCGCCACGCGTAGGCCGCGTCCTTGATCGTGGACAGCCGGTGCGGGTCGGCCTGGATGCGGGCCGTCACGCGGCAGACCGTGGTGAAGCTGCGGCGGGCGAGGTCCGCCCAGCCCGGGCGGGGGTCGATGCCGGCGTGGGCGACCAGGGTGGCGAGGTTGTGGGTGGTGAGGATCTGGGCCTGCTCGATGGTCTTGCCGTTGGCGGCGACGGACCAGCCGCCGCCCGCGTCGGCGCGCAGGGCGCAGAGCTTCGCGAACTCTTCGGAGCCGCGCGGGCGGTGGCCCCCCGCCGGGGTCGTCGCCGCCTTCGCCGCCTCGGCCTGCGCGAGGTCGCGGACGGCCGCGTAGTCGATGCCGTAGTAGCGCTCGTACAGCGTGCCGCCGAGCAGGTCGGCGGCAGTCCGGGCCGCCTCGAGGTACTTCGGGGTGAAGGTGCCCATGAAGATGTCCGCCGCCAGTTCCTCGACGAACGGGGCGTCGATCCCCGCCTGGCGGGCGAGGACGGCGAGCTCGCGCACCAGCGGGTTCGGCAGGAGGGTGCCCGGGAACGCCTGGACGGCGAGTTCGCCGAGCCGGCGCAGCGCGATGCGCGCGGGCCCGCGGCCGTCCTCGACGGCTCGGTGGGCGGCCACCGCCCGTACCCAGGGCAGTTCCTCGGCCCGCACCTGTGCGGCGAGGTTCAGCAGGAGGAGCGAGCGGCGGTTGCGGAAGGCCCGGTAGTTGGCGGCGGCGAGGGTGCGCAGCGCCGGGTCCGGGTAGGACTCGGCGCCGGTGGCGGCGACCAGCTGCGGGACCAGCTCGGCGAGGACCTCGGCCGAGGGCACGACGCCACGCTCCACGAGGGTGTCGATCGGGGCGCTCAGGGTGGCCTCGACGACCTGGCGCACCGCGGCGGGCACCGGAGTGCCCGCCGGCAGCCCGGTCTCCGCGGCCTCTTCGGCCGAGACGTCGGCGACCAGTGGTTCCACCGCCACCGCGCCGGTGTCCTGGGGGAGCGGCGCGAGCCGGCCCAGCACGAGCTGGGCGAGGTCGTGGTGGGAGGGCAGGGCCGCTTGGACGGCCTGGCGGGTGCGCAGCCCGGTGAGCCGGTCGGAGCCGGGCAGGCCGCGCCGACGCACCATCGACTCCACCGCGTGGCGCAGCAGTCCGAGGCGGCGCGCGTCCAGCGGCCGGCCGGCGACGGTCTCCTCCAGGGCGCCGCGCAGGATGCCCGGGTTCTCCTTCGGGTTGCGGTGCTTGGTGCAGCGGGTGTGGGCGGCGGCGAGTTCCTCGTAGCGGCGCAGGAGCTGCGCACCGCGCTGCGTCCAGGTGGTGTCAGGCACGTCGGACAGGACCCGTCCGGTGTCGTCGGCGGTCTCCAGCCAGTGGGCGAGCAGCCGGTCGGCGAACGGCTGCCAGACGGTGAGCGCCTCGCGCTGCGCCTCCACGGCGGCGTTCGGCTGCCGGAGTACGAGCGAGGTGACGGCGTCGCCGACGGTGCGCCGGTGCAGCGCCTCCGGGTCCGGTGCGGGCAGGTCGGAGGGGCGCGGAGTGAAGCGCAGCCGGTCGGCGAACGGTTCGAGGGTGTCGACGAGGTCGAGCGCGGCGGCCGTGTCCCCGGCCCGGACCAGCCAGGCCACCGTCAGCAGCGCCGCCTCCTCGGGCACGGCGACCTCGTAGCGGCCGGTGTCGAGCAGGCCGTGCAGCCGGGCCAGGCCCGGCTCGGTGAGGAAGTACGCGAACAGGGCGGCGCGTTCGGCCGGCACCCCGGCGAGGGCCGCGGCCTCGCGCTCGTACGGCTGCAGCGGTCCCCCGGCGCTCGCGGCGGAGGTGGCGAAGCCGCCGCGGACGACCTCGGGCGTCACCCAGGCGGGCAGCCCGGCGACCGGGGTGCGCGAGCCGACGGTCAGCCGGCCGTCGCCCAGCCCGGCGAGCACGGCGCGCCAGCGGTCGGCGCGGTCCGCGGCGCGCTGCCGGGTCCCGGCGTCGGGGTGGGAGAGGGAGGTGAGGAACGCCCGGGCCAGCCGGTGCTGCGGGTGGTGCGCGGATGCCGCGGCCGGGGCGGGGAGCTGCTGGTCAGCGTCATCGTCCATAAGCCGACGCGGCAGGTTCCGCCCCTGCGCCCTCCGGGTCCAGAGCCCGGTGCTCTACTGCTGAGCTACACGTCGATGGGCGCGAGCGTAGACCTCCGACCTGCGGTCGGACAAGCCGGTTTCCTGCTCGTCGGAGTGGCTCAGGACAGCATGGCGATCCGGTACTGCATGATCCGGTAGTTCTGCGGGTCGTACCACTGGCTGACGATGCCGCAGGGCGGTGACCGGCCGTGCGGAGGCGTCGAGCAGGAGGTCGCGCAGGGCGGTGGCGGTGTCGGAGGGCTCGGCGGGGGTGAGGACGACCTGGTCGGCGGTGGTGGAGGGGCCGGTGAGGGGGATGACGCGCAGGCCGGGCGGCTGGTGGTCGAGTGCGGACTCGACGGTGATGCCGATGCCCGTTCCGGCGGCGACGTGGGCGGCGATGGCGTGCACGCTGTCGGCGGTCCTGATGATGCGCAGGTCGGCTCCGCCGATGCGGAAGGCGGACAGCAGGCGGTCGCACAGGCCGCTGTTGATCTGGTGGGGCCAGGTGAGCAGGCCGGTGGTGGACAGTTCGGACGCGCTGAGCTCGGCGCGCCCGGCGAGGGGGTGGGTCGCGGGTACGAGCGCCATGAACCGCTCGGTGGACAGCACCCTCGCGCGGACGCCGGTGACGTCGCCGGTCGCCCAGCCGATGCCCAGCCCGATGGCCTCCGCCCGCAGCGCGGTGACCTGGGCGGTGGTCGGCATGGCCTCCGGCACGATCGTCACATCGGGGAAGCGGTCGCGCAGTTGGGGCAGGCAGCGCAGCAGCAGCTGGTGGCCGGTGTATTCGGCGTGGCCGACGACGAGGGTGGTGCGGGTCCGGCCGCCGGCGGCGAGGGAGCGCCCGCGCTGCTGGAAACGGCGCAGCTGGGCGAGGGCGGCGTGGGCGTCGGGCAGCAGCGCCTCGCCGAGGTCGGTCAGCGACACCCGGCGGCTGGTGCGGTGGAACAGCCGCCCGCCCAGGGTGTTCTCCAGCCGTCTGACGGCTTCGCTGACGGTGGGCTGCCCGCGGTGGAGGCGGGCGGCGGCGCGCCCGAAGTGGAGTTCCTCGGCGACGGCGACGAATGCTTCCAGTTCGATCCTGTCCACCGGAGGAGCTTAGGGCCTGTCCGACGCGCGATCGATCGGTGCGGCCGATCGCTGCGTGCCGGAGTTCGGCGTTGATGCCCTTCCGGCCGCGCGGTGTGATGGGTGGGCGAGCCGGGGACCCCCGGCTCTCCCCACGATTGGAAGTAGTGAACAGTCATGGCAGTCAAGGACGTTGACCGTGAGCAGGGCGTGCCGGCGGTCACGGTGACGGTGGTCTACCACTCGGTGCACGGGCACACCCGGGTGCTGGCCGAGCACCTCGCCGACGGGGCGCGGCTGGTGCCCGGTGCCCGGGTGCACCTCGCCGAGATCCGGCCCGAGGACGTCGTCGCGGGCCGGTGGCACGATGCGGAGGTGCTGGCGTTGCTCGAGCGCTCCGACGCGATCGTCCTCGGCTGTCCGACCCTGATGGGGAGCGTGTCGGCGGTGTTCAAGGCGTTCATGGAGGCGGCGTTCACGCCGTTCGTCACGCAGGCGTGGAAGGACAAGCTGGCCGGCGGGTTCACCATGTCCGCCTCGCAGAGCGGCGACAAGCTGGCGGTCCTGGAGCAGTTGGCGGTCTTCGCCGCGCAGTTGGGCATGCAGTGGATCGGCGTGGGCGACATGCCGGGCAACAACTGGAGCGGCGGCTCCCGCGACGACCTGAACCGGCTGGGCTCGTGGCTGGGGCTGATGAGTCAGAGCCACGCCGACCAGGGGCCGGAGCAGGCCGGATCGCGCGGGGACCTGATCACCGCGCAGCGGTACGGCGAGCGGATCGCCCGGCTGGCCCAGCGCTGGGTCAACGCGCTGCCGTACGAGACCCCCCGCATGACCGAGCACGAGGCCCGCGCCCTGTCGGCGTCCCTTCGGGAGGCGTCCCTTCGGGAGGCGTCCCCCCGGGAGACGCCCGTCCGGGAGACGTCCGACGTCTGAGCCCGGCCCCGCGTGCCCTACGCCTCCGGGCAGTCGTGCAGGAGCTCGGTGAAGGCCTCGCGCACGGCGTCGAAGGGGAGGATCCGCAGCGCCGTGCGGTGGTCCGCCGTGCTGATCACGTAGTGCTCGGGGACGAGGGAGAAGTCGTCCCAGGCCTCCCAGGCGTGGGCGCGCAGGAGGACCCGGCCGCAGCGGTTGCAGCCCATCCACGGCACCAGCACCAGGCCGGCGAGCTCCGGCTCGCTCAGGCCCGTCACCACCTCGTCCTCGTCGCCGTCCCCGTCGAGCAGCCGCACCGGGGCGGGGACGCCGTCGCCCAGGCAGCGCACGATGCCGGGCGTGAGCTGCTCGCGCACGCCCCACTGCTCGGCGAGCACGGAGATCTGCGCCCGGTCCGCCCCACTGACCGGTACCTGGCGGGCGAGCAGGCCCTCGACCAGCAGGCCGAGCCCGGATTCCTGCTCCCCGATGTCCCAGCAGTCCTTGACCTCCTTCGAGGCGGGCTCCGGCAGGAGATCGGCGATCCGGTACCAGAGGGAGGTGTCTTCGTCCATGGCTCGGACCCTATCCCGGCCCGCCGACGCCCCCGGCGGGCCGGGGCCTCCCAGCGGCCCGGGACCCCGCCCCCCGGGTCCGGGGTGGGGTCGTTTCCTCGGGATTCGCCTGACCCCGGGCCGATCGGCGCACTACTCTGCGAACGTGTCGCGCTACACGCCGTAGCCATAGGAGGAGGAATCCCTGTGTCATCGCCCTGCGACCCCGCACTCGCTCCGGTCGGCGACGTGAGCGCCGCGCTCATGGTGATCGACTCCCGGCTGAAGGCCGTCTACGACGGCAGGAGCGGGACGGACCCCGAGCACCAGCGGATGGTCGAGCAGTTCGCCGCGGCCATGGGCGCCACGGGGCTCGACGACCTCGTCGACGGCACGTGCACCCTCATCTACGTGTACATGAACTGGCTGCGCGGCTCGCTCGAGCGCCACGAGGAGGACGTGGTCGAGTACGTGGTGCCCAGCCTGGTGGCCACGATGCGGATGATGCCCAGGACCTTCCGGCCCGAGGTCGTGCCGATCATGGCCGGTCTGCTCATCGCCGCGGGCACCGGCCTGAGCCCGTCGCTGTGGCGCGCGCAGTACGGGTCCTGGACCGAGGCCGAGATGAATCCCCTGGAGGCCCTGACGGTCCTGCTCGCGGAGCACATCAACCGGATCTCCGGCAAGAACGACCAGAGCTTCGCCACCCGCCTGGTCGCCGACGCTCTGTCCGGGCTGGACGACGGCTCGGACGGGTCGGACGAGGACTGATCGGGGAGCGGGTGGCGGTTGCGGAGCCACCCGCTCCCCGGGCCGTCCCGTGGCGGTCGGTCAGGCGGGGATGCCGCAGTACTGCTGCTGCTTGCCGATCACGCGGTAGACGCAGTCGGCGGTCTCCACCAGGCGCAGGACCGCTTCGCGGTTGCGGCTGGTCTCGCGGCCGATCACCTCGTCGGGCGGGTAGAAGCCGTCGCTGCCGTTCGGGCCGGGGTACATCTCGAAGGTGTAGGCGAAGACCCGTTGGGAGCCCCACAGCCAGTCGTCGATCGCGCCGTCGGTGATGTAGAGCTCACTGGACTGTTCGGGCGTGTAGCCGTTGGTGGCGGCCATGCTGCGGCCGAGGGTGGCGAAGGTGTCGTACTCGTCGGCGGTCATGCCGGTGGCGGTCTCGGCGGTGGTCCAGCCGAACGGCCAGAGCACCAGCTCGCTGTAGGTGTGGAAGTCGATGGCGGCGGTGATCTGCTGCTTGCCGCCGACGATCCGGCTGCGGACGAAGTCGGCGACCACCTTGGTCTCCTTGGCGGACTCCGGGGCGCTGCCCCGGTAGGTCTCGCTGGAGGTGGAGCCGGAGGAGCCGCCGCAGCAGCCCCACTTGTAGTTCCAGTTGCGGTTGAGGTCGGTGCCGACGTTCCTGCTGCCGGGGTTCGGCTGGCGGTCCTTGCGCCAGCTGCGGTAGCGGCCGGTGGCGATGTCGTACTCGCCGCCGTCCGGGTTGAGGTCGGGGATCACCCAGATCTCGCGGCTGTTGACGGCGTTGGCGATCCGGCTGTCGGTGGCGTACTTGTCGCCGAACTCGTGCAACAGGTAGAGCGCCATCTCGACGGTGAGGTGCTCGCGGGCGTGCTGGTGGGCGGTGAACAGGACCTCGGGCTCGTCCTCGTCGGTGTTGACGTTGTCGCTGATCTTCACCGCGACGATCGGGCGGCCCTCGTAGGAAGTGCCGATGACGCGCTTGCTCATGATGTCCGGGTGCGCGGCGACCACGGCGTCGATGTCGGCGCTCGCCTCCGCGTAGTTGTGGTAGCCGGAGTCGGCCTGCGGGAAGTCGTACGCCGTGCCGGCCAGGCCCTCGTCCTGGTGGCGGGGGCCGGGCAGCGCGACGGGGGACCAGCCGAGCGCGCGCAGCCGGTCGGCCTCGGCGGGGGTGGCGGTGACCACCACCGCGTCGGGCAGGACGGCGTCGACGGAGGCGCCGGTGGCGGCGACGGCGGTGCGTTCGGCGACGGTGCGGGGGCCGTCGAGCCGGTACTGCCGGCCGGTGTCGGTGGTGGTGTCGGTGGTCGCGGAGGTGGTCGCCGGCAGGCGGTCGGGGGAGGCGGCCTGGGCGGTGATCGGTGTGGCGAGGGCGAGGGCCAGCAGGACGGCGGTGGCCGCAGCGGGCTTCCCTCGGCGGGGCAGTCGCATGACTGTCCTCCTGTGGGGGTCCGTGGGGGCGGAACGATGGAGGAGGTGAGGCGCGCGCCAGCATGATGGTCCGCCAGTGTCATGGGTTCGTCAAGGAGTTCGGGGGGCGGGGGAGGGCGCACGAGGGAGCGCGAACAGGGGTCGGGGAGCAGGGGTGCCTGCCAGACTGGGCGTTCGAACACCAGACGATTCGTCAGAAGGGCCGACCATGCGAAGAATTCTGATCGCCACCGCGTCCGCCGCACTGTCCGCCGTCACCCTCGTCGGACCGGAGGCGGCCCCGGCCGGTGCCGCCTCCGGTCCGACCGGCTCCTCCGGGTCCGGCGCCGACCGGGGCGGGTGGGAGCGGTGGCCCTCGCCGAAGTTCGACCTCCCGGCCGGCTCCCGCTGCGACTTCCCCGTGCACATGGAGGCCGTCGTGGACGAGGTGCAGCGGCGGGTGCTGGAGTACGCCCCCGACGGCACCACCGTGCGGCGCGCCGCCTTCAAGGGTGCCCTCGTCCTGCGGCTCACCAACACGACGACCGGTGCCTGGTACGACGCGGACGCCGGCGGCCGGTCCGTGGTCGACTACCGCCCCGACAACTCCCAGACCTGGCACGCCCACGGCCCGATCCTGCTCGGCTTCGGCACCGGCGCCGGCACCCTGCCCCGTGACCTCTACACCGTCGACGGCGTCTACACCGTCGACATCAGCGCCACCGGCTACCGGACGCTCACCATCAAGCACGGCTCCGCCGAACCGCTCTGCGCGAAGATCGCCTGACGACGGCCGACGCCGCCGTGACCGCCGTCGACGCCCTGACCACAGGCGGTGCCGGGACTGCCGACGGTGCCATGACGACCTGCCTCGCCGTGACCGGCGGCCCTCGCCCGGCCCTCAGGCCTGGGCCGCCGGTGCCTTCGGCAACAGGAAGACGACGACGCCCGCGACGACCGCGATGACGAACACCCCGAAGGAGGCGACCGCGAAGGCGTGCCCGGCGGCGGCGACGCTGCCGACCTCCGCGGGACGGAACGAGCCGAAGAAGAGCGCCCCGATGACGGCGACCCCCAGGGCCCCGCCGCACTGCTGCGCCGTGGACAGGACCCCCGAGGCGACGCCCGCCGACGCCGGCTCGACGCGGCTCAGCACCGTGTTGAGCGCCGGTGTGATCACCAGTCCACCGCCGACGCTCTGCAGGACGAGGACGGGGACCACCAGCAGCGGGGTGATCCGCGGGCCGGACACCAGCAGGAGTCCGGCCGCCAGGTAGCCGCTCGCCATCACGACCGCCCCGATCTCCAGCACGCGCCGCCCGTACCTCGGAACGGTCCGGCTCGCCACCAGGCTGAACACGAAGAACGAGGTGGCCGCGGGCGCGTAGACCAACCCCGCGCCGAGCGACGACAGGCCGAGGCCCTGCTGCATCGTCACCGACAGCGCCAGGTAGTACGAGTAGATCAGCGCGTACAGGGCGAGGACGAGGACGATCCCGAGCGAGAACGAGCGCTGCCTGAACAGCGCCGGCGGCACCAGTGGGTCCCCGCCCCGCCGTTCCAGGCCCCGCTCGATCGCGACGAACAGGCCGAAGGCGGCCGCGCTGCCCGCGAAGCAGGCCCAGACCCACCAGGGCCGGCCCGCCTCCTGCCCCTGGATCAGCGGGAACACCAGGAGGAAGAGGGCCGCGCTGAGCACCAGGACGCCGGGCAGGTCCAGCCCGCGGGCGGCGGTCGCGCCCGTCCTCGGCACGTGTCGTACGGCGAGCAGGAGCAGGGCGATCCCGATCGGCACGTTCACCCAGAACACCAGGCGCCAGCCGGAGCCGAAGAGGTCGGCGCCGATCAGCAGTCCGCCGATGAGCTGTCCGCCCACGGTGGCCGCACCCATGACGATGCCGAGCACGCCGTACACGCTGTGCCGCCGCGCCGCCGGCACCAGCACCGTGACGTAGGCGAACACCTGGGGGACCATCAGGGCCGCGCCCAGGCCCTGGACGACCCGCGCGGCGATCAGGCTGCCGGCGTTCGGCGACAGCGCGCAGCCGACCGAGGCGAGGGTGAACAGGGCCACCCCGAGGAGGAAGATCCGTTTGCGGCCGTACAGGTCGGCCAGGCGGGTGGCGGTGATGATGAAGACCGCGTACGCCAGCTGGTAGCCCGCCAGGATCCACTGGACGTCGCCGGCGGAGGCGCGCAGGTCCGCTTCGATCGCGGGGTCGGCGACCACCACGATGAACGAGTCCAGGACGGCCATGAACAGGGCGGCCAGGACGACCGCCATCGTCGTCCACGGAACGGCGCCCGCTCGCGCGGCGGTTCCCGCCTCTGCAGTTCCCGCCTCCGGTGCCGACGGGTGGGCTGTTCGCTGAGTGCTTGCCACGATGGGAGACCTCTGTGTGTGTCGGGGCCGGGTCCGGCCGTGCGCGGACCCGGGATGGTCGGCGGGCGGGTTCCCTCAGTCCACGGTGAGCACCAGCTTCCCCGTGGTCCTGCCGGTCTCGCCGAGCGCGTGCGCCGCGGCGGCGTCCGCCAGCGGGAAGACGGCGTCGACGTGGACCTTCAGCCGGCCGGTCTCGACCAGTTCCGTGACGGCCAGCAGCGCCCGCCGGTCGGGCTCGACCACCATGAAGCCCGAGCGGACGGAGCGTGCCGCCGCTGCCGAGGCGAGCGCCGCGGTCTCGCGGGCCGGGAGGGTGATCAGCGTGCCGCCGTCGCGGAGGACCGACAGCGAGCGCTCCTGGTAGTCCCCGGCGATCGGATCGATCACCACGTCCACGTCGGAGACCGCCGCGGCGAAGTCGAGCGCGGTGTAGTCGATCACCTCGTCCGCGCCCAGCCCCCGTACGAAGGCGTGCTTGTCCGCGCGGGCGGTGCCGATGACGTACCCGCCGTACGCCTTGGCGATCTGCACCGCCAGGTGCCCCACGCCCCCCGCCGCGGCGTGCACCAGGACGCGCTGCCCCCGCCGCAGGTCCGCCATGTCCACCAGGGCCTGCCAGGCCGTCAGCGCGGCCAGTGGCAGGGCCGCCGCCCGCACGTGGTCGAGTCCGGCCGGCTTGGGGGCGAAGTGGCGCGCGGGTGCCGCCACGTACTGCGCGTAGCAGCCGACCATCCGCGGGAAGTCCGGCATGCCGTACACCTCGTCGCCGGGCCGGAAGAGCGTCACACCGAGGCCGACGGCCTCCACCACGCCCGAGACGTCCCAGCCGAGGATGCCGTCCCCGGGGACGTACAGGGCGCCGACCGCCCGGGTCTTCCAGTCCACCGGGTTGACCCCGGCGGCGTGCACCCGGACCAGGATCTCCGTCGGACCGGGGACCGGTCGCTCCCGTTCCACGACCTTGAGCACCTCCGGCCCGCCCGGCTCCTCGAAGGCCACGGCCAGCATCTTCTCCACCATCGGTCCACTCCCCGACTCGTTCGCGGTCTGTCAGCGAGCACCAGCCTGGGGCCGCCGATCACCCGAAACGAGTGGCCAGATCGCCAAGCAGTGAGAGGATCTGGCCATGCAGCGAGCCACCCAGCGAGCCACGCAGGCAGCGGTGCAGGAAGCCAGGCAGCGAGTGCGGCACGGGACCGGGCAAGGAGCCCGGCACCGCGTCGTCGTCCTCGCCCTCCCCGGCGTCGTCCCCTACGAACTCGGCATCCCCGCCAAGGCGTTCGGCCTCGCCTTCGGCCCGGACCGCGAGCGGCTCTACGAGGTGGTCACCTGCAGCACGGACGGCAGGCCGGTGCAGACCTGCGAGGACTTCTCGATCACCGTCCGGCACGACGCGAGCGTGATCGCCACCGCCGACACCCTGGTCGTCGCGGCCGTCGAGGACCCGGTCGGCACCGGCGGCCGACGCACCGCGGGGCCCACCGCTCCGGCCGCCGATTCACTCGGCCACCCGCTCACCGACCCGCTCACCGACCCGCTCACCGACCCGCTCACCGACCCGCTCACCGAGCCGGTCGCCGCCGCGCTGGCCCTGCTCCGGCCCGGCACCCGGCTGGTGTCGATCTGCACGGCCTCCTTCGTCCTGGCCGCCGCCGGCCTGCTCGACGGCCGGCCCGCCACCACGCACTGGGCGCACGCCGAACGCTTCCGCGCGCTGTACCCGCGGACCCCGCTCGACCCCGACGTGCTCTGGGTGGACGACGGCGACGTCCTCACCTCGGCCGGTGCCGCCGCCGGGATGGACCTCTGCCTGCACCTGATCCGCCAGGACCACGGCAGCGAGGTCGCCAACCAGGTTGCCCGGCTGTGCGTCGTCCCGCCCTGGCGCGACGGCGGACAGGCCCAGTACATCGCCCGACCCGTTCCCGCCGCGACCGGCAGCGACACCGCCGCCGCCCGCGAATGGGCCCTGCGTCGGCTCCACCAGCCCATCCAGCTGGCCGAGCTGGCCGCCCGGGCGGGCATGAGCGTGCGCACCTTCAGCCGCCGCTTCCTCGCCGAGACCGGTCAGACCCCCGGCCAGTGGCTCACCACCCAACGCCTCGAACTCGCCCGCAGGCTACTGGAGTCCAGTGACCTGCCGGTCGACCGCGTCGCCGAGCACGCGGGCTTCGGCAGCGCCTCCTCCCTGCGCCAACACCTCGGCGCCGCCATCGGCGTCTCACCCGCCGCCTACCGCCGCACCTTCCAGGGCCGGGCCGCCCCCGGCCACGCCGACCCGGTCAGCCGACCCGGATCCCTCGGGGAAGCCCCTGCCGGGCCCGCGCCGACGGCCAGTTCGTGAACATGACACATATCTGAATGGGGTTGATTCCGTTTCGAGTTGTACAGGGATCAACATTTCAGGCGTATTTCCGGCCCGCGGTCGGGTCGTGTGCCTTTGCCTTGTGACTTCTGCCACAGCTCTGGCTGTCGCCATGGTTTCGGCGATGGCAAAATTTGTGGCCGAAACACTGCGTAGTGGCCAGATATCGCCTGATTGTTCGTCAGGAGTTCGGATTTGATGGCAGTGTGTGTGCAGCCGTACCACCTTCTGACCTGGTGCACACCGATTGTGTACACGATGACGAATGGCTGAACTGTGCGCATGACCCGTTCGGATCGCAACGATGCGACCACGCGGCCCCGCCTCACCGGCGAAAAGCTCACCATCCAGGAGTTCTCCCAGCTCGCCGGAACCGTCGGCGGCTACCCCTATGTGAAGATCGTGCTCGACCGAGCAGAGTCCGTGCTGCACTTCATCGACAGTGCGGACGGCATGCTCCACGTCCGTTACATCGCGTGCGAGATTCTCGGCATGACGATCGACGAACTCGCGCGCGGGCTTGATTCGTTCAACGACGATGTCTACCGGAATCCCGACCGCCGTTTCCAGCTCGGCACTCTCGCCCTGCACACCGGCAGCGGAACCGGGGGCAGCGGTACGCGCACGACCGGCATGCCGGACAGCGGCCGGGAAGAGGGCCCGTTCCTCTCCCTGGAGACCGTCGACGTCGACACCATGTCCCAGGACATGCTGCGCTCCTTCTACCACCGGGTGCGCGGGCACATCGACCCGTCGCTGCCGCTGCTGCTCAAGCCGGCCAACCACCAGCAGGAGGGCTACGTCGCGGCGATCCCGGAGAGCGAGATCCCGCGCGTGCTGTCCCACGAGCTGTACTCCACGGCCGCGTTCGTGCCGCTGAACCCCGGGGAGGCCCACGGCCGGCTGCGGGTGTTCCGCTCGGAGGAGGAGTACCGGGCCGACCCGGAGCCGCTGGAGTGGCACGACATCGTGGTGATGCCCCGGGTGCCCGAGGACGTCCCCCGGGTGTCCGGCATCATCCACACCGAGCACACCACCCCGCTCTCCCACATCAACGTGATGGCCGCCGGGTGGCGGATCCCCAACGCCGTCGGCATCGGCGCCGTCGAGCGGATCGACCGCGCCGGGCTGTCCGGGCAGTGGGTGCGCTACCGGGTCGAGACCGACAGCGGCGACCTCCACCTCGAAGCCGCGCCGCCGCGAACCGACGGCGACCGGCCGGCGCCCGCGCCACAGGCCGAACCCGTCACCGTGGACCGGCCCGACCTCACGCCGACGCCCGTCACCCCGCTGACCGACCTGCGCGCGGGCGACCACGTGCGGTTCGGCACCAAGGCCGCCAACCTCGGCGAACTCACCCACCTACTGCAGCACGGCTCAGCACGCTGGCTCGGCTTCTACCGCGTCCCCCGGCCGCCCCGGGACAACCTGCTGCGCTACCTCGCCCGGCAGCTCGGCCTCCCCGAGGACGCGGACGACACCGAACTGGCCGCCGCCGCGCAGCACCTGGTCAAGGAGCACGCCCGGGTGCCGCGCGGGATCGTGCTGCCGTTCTCGCTCCAGCAGCGCTTCCTGGACTCCTCGACAGAGCTCCGGGTCGCCCTCGGCCGGCTCGACTCCGCGCTCCTGGGAGGGAGTTCGGAAACCGACGAGCTGTGCCTCGAAGCGCAGCGACTGATCCGCACCACCCCGCTGCCCGACCCGGTCCGCACCGAGCTCGACCGGGCGCTCGACCGCCACCTGTACGGCGCGGCCGAGCTGGTCGTCCGCAGCTCCTCCAACGCCGAGGACCTGTCCGGCTTCTCCGCCGCCGGGCTCTACGAGTCGGTCGCGCACGTCAGCGGCACGGACGCGGTCCTCGACGCGGTACGGGAGGTCTGGGCCTCGCTGCTCTCGCCGCGCGCGGTACGGCTGCGGCACCAGGCGGGCATCCCGCTGGACCACTGCCGCATGGGCGTAGTGATCCAGGAGCAGGTCGGCTCCACCGTCGGTGGCGTCCTGGTCACCTGCAACCCGCTGAGCCCGCAGGACTTCCGCGACGTCTACCTCAACATCTCGCCGCGCTCGGTGACCGAGGTGGTCACCGGCGAGGGCGCCCCGCTCCAGTACCTGTGCAACACCATGGAGGGCGGCAGCCGTACGGTCTCGCTCGGCACCGCCGGCACCGACCTGGACGCCGGGACCAAGGAGCTCGTGGGCCGGCTGGCGCTGATCAGCCGACTGCTGCAGTCCCACTTCTCGCCCGACGAGAGCTACGCGGCCCCGGTCGACATCGAGTGGGCGATCGAGGGCGAATGCATCAGCCTGCTGCAGCTGCGCCCCTTCCGCACCGCCGGCTGACACCGGACGCCTGCCACGACGCCGGCCCGTGCCGCACCGGCCGTGACGCGACGACGCCGCCGTACGCGACGACGCCGTACGCGACACCCCCGCCGAGTGCGGGTCGGGCCGACGCGTGCCCGGGCCGACGCGTGCCCGGAGCCGACCGTGCCCCGGGCCCAGTGAACTTCCCTCAGGAGAAAGCACCGTGAACCGGATCCTGTACGTCTACGTCAAGGGCGGAGCCCCGCTCGAGTACGCCTTCCCGCGCATCGCCGCCTGCGGGGAGCTGCACGTCCTCGCGCTGGCGCCGCTGCCCACCACCGCCGAGGACGTGTGGCGGCCCAGCTGTACCAGCATCGAACTCGTCCCCGAGGCGCCGCGCGGCGACGAACTGGTCGAGCTGATCGTGGAGTACGCGAAGGCCATCGGGGCCGACGCGGTGCTGACGCTCTCCGAGTTCGCGGTGCTGGCCGTCGCGCACGCCGCGCGCCGGCTCGGCCTGGCCGGCCCGGGCGAGGGCATCGTCCGCGCCCGCGACAAGCGGCTGATGCGCGAGGCGTGGGCCGCCGCCGGGGTGCCGATCCCCGGGTTCCGCCGGGTCGACAGCCTCGCGGACCTGCAGGCCGCGCTGACCGACTTCACGCCCCCGCTGCTGCTCAAGCCTGCCTGGGGCGCCGGCTCGGTCGCCCAGATCGTGCTGGACTCCGTCGAGGACGCCGCCCCGGCCTGGGGCGAGATCGAGCGCGGACTCCAGGCCGGCAGCCGGGTCGGCATGAACGAGCTCTACGCCCCGGACACCGACCGGGACCGCCTCGTCGAGGAGATCGCCCAGGGCTCCACCGAGGGCTGGTACGAGGAGCCCGGCTACGGCGACTACGTGAGCGTGGAGGGGATCGTCGCGGACGGCGTCTACCGTCCGCTGGCCATCACCGCCAAGCTGCCGACCGTGCCGTCCTTCGTCGAGGTCGCCAGCACCTCGCCCTCCGTCATGGCGGTGCCGCTGCAGCGCCGGATCGAGGAGGTCTCCCGGCAGGCCGTCGACGCGCTGGGGCTGGAGAACTGCGGCACCCACACCGAGCTCAAGCTGATGAAGGACGGCGAGCTGGTGGTCATCGAGACCGCCGCCCGGTTCGGCGGCCTGCTGACGACCCGGCAGGTCCACGAGGTGTTCGGGCTCGACCCGATCGGCATGCTGGTCCGGCAGCTGCTGGGCGAGCGGGTCGACTACCCCGAGGCCATGCTCACCGACGGGGTCCGGGCCGCCGCCTCGGTGGCCGTCGTCCCGGCCGACGCCTTCGGCGTGCCCTGGCGCACCCGGCCGGTCTGGAACCCGGAGGCCGTCGACTGGCAGAGCCTGCTGTCCCCGGGCAGCACCATCGAGGCCGTCCCCGCCTTCGCCATGCCCGCCGGACAGCCGGTGCCCGCCTTCGATCCCTCCGCGGGCTCGCGCAACTGGCTCGGGGTCTACCTGCTGAGCGCCGTCGACGCCCACACCCTGCAGCGCGACTGCAACGCGGTGCTGAACGGCCTGGAAGCCGCCCTGCACCGCGCCGCCGGCTGACCGCTTGTCTTCCCTTCCCTGCTGAGGTTCTTCGATGCGTGTACTGTTCGCCGGCGTGCCCGGCGTCGGCCATCTCTTCCCGCTGGTCCCGCTGGCCAGGGCGATGCGCGAGCTCGGCCACGAGGTCGCGGTGACCTCGATGGACGGCGGTGAACCGGTCGCCGCCTCCGGGCTGCCGTACCTGCCGCTCTCCCCGGGCGTGGACTGGCGCGTGGTGATCAGGGAGGCCGGCCGCACCAAGCGGCCCGACCTGATGCAGCGGGTCGTCGAGACCAACTCGGCCGACCGCGAGGCCTTCGTCCCCCTCGCCGCCCACGTCAACAGTGCGGTCGCCGACGACGCCGTCGAACTCGCCGCGCGGTGGCGGCCGGACCTGGTGGTGTACGACTACCAGTTCCCGGTCGCCCTGCTCGCGGCGAGCGTCCTCGGCGTGCCCGCCGTCCAGCACGACCTCGGGTTCGTCCGCACCCCCGGACTGCGGTCGCTGATGCTCGCCGAGATGGCGGACACCTTCGCCCGGCACGGCATCGACCCGCTGCCCGAGCCGGCGGAGACCGTCGACCTCGCCCCGCCGAGCATGGCCGGGCCGGAGCCGTACGGCTGCATGCTGCGGCCCGTCGCCTACAACGGCGGCGACGCCCTCCCCGAAGCCCTGGCCGCACCCGCCGACCGCCCGCGGGTCGCGGTCACCCTGGGCACCGTGCCGCCCAAGACCGACGGCCTGACCAGGATCGAGCGGGTGATCGCGGCAGCCGCCGACATCGACGCCGACTTCGTCCTGGCCACCGGCGACCTCGACCTCGACACGCTCGGCACCGTGCCCGACAACGTCCACCCGTACGGCTGGGTGCCCTGGCGAGCCCTGCTCGGCACCTGCGCCGCCGCGATCCACCACGGCGGCAGCGGCACCGCCCTCGCCGCCCTGGACGCGGGCATCCCGCAACTCGTCCTGCCCGACGGCTCCGACCGCTTCATCAACGCCGACGCCGTCCGCGACCGCGGCGCCGGCCTCAGCGCCCGCGCCGAGGAGATCGGCCCGGCCCTGCTGGACCGCCTGCTCACCGACCCCGCCCTGGCCCGCGCCGCCCGCGAGGTCAGCGCCGAGATCGCGACGATGCCGAGCCCGGTCGAGGTGGCGGAGAAGCTCGTGACCCTCGCCGGCTGAGGCCGGACGAGGACGGACAAGGGGGGATCGCGCTCCGGGGCCTGGCCGGAGCGCGCTTCCGGTTGCGGCGTCGCCGTGCCGGGCTGCGGGCCCAGAGGTCTGTCTGTCCCATCGAACTCCCCGGCTTCACGGCCGACTTGGACGCCGATCCTCCGGTGCTCACACCCCGCCGGCCGGGCTCTCATGCGACCAGGTCGGCGTCCGCGGCCACCGGGGGTCGGTGCGGCGCCCCTTCCGGCAGGGCCCGACCGAGCGTGACGAGGGCCTCGACCGGGACCCCGTACGTCAGGACCCGGTCGGCGTCCCTGGCGTGCTGGACCGCGGCGTCCAGCACGCCGGAGAACCGCGTCCGGGTGCAGGTGCGCTGCTGGACGGCGGCGACCCAGCCCAGTGCCATGCCGATCCCGGCGTAGGCGCGGGCGCGCCCGTCGGGCCAGGTCGGGTCGAGGGCGCGGCCGTGCCCGTCGATGCACCAGGCGTGGCGGGTCACCGTACCGTCCGCCTCGATCACGTAGCCCTCGACGTACGTCAGGGCGGCCGACCTGCGGGCGATGCGCCAGGCGTTGGGGAAGGCGGCGCCGCCGTTGCCGCGCCGCGGCAGCCCGGCGGGCCAGGCGGACGGGGCCTGGAGGCGCCCCTGGGCGAGGACCACGGCCTCGGCGGTCAGTCCGCCGCGCGAGGCCCGAGCCCGCAGCGCACCGACAAGGACCCGCTCGTGGAGGGAGGTTCCGGCGTTCACGGTGGAGGACACGCTCGCCAGTCTTCTCAACCCCCAAACGCGGCGCGAGAAGTACTACGCCATCCGATGCCGGGCCCGCCGGGGGGGCCACGCCACACCGCCCCGAGGAACCCGGGGTCGGACAGCCCGGACCGCCCCGCGAACTCGGCCGCCACCCCGAGCACTTCGCACCACACCCCACCACCCCGCCGCGCAGGGCCACGCCCGGCGCTCTGTCAGCGGGGTGCCGGTGGGGTGTCGGTGGTGTGAGCGGTCTGTTCGTGGGCTGTGGGTGGTGGGCCGCAGGGTGGTGCACGGCAGCATCAACGACCCACGGGAGGTCCACCGTGTCGAACGACACCATGCCGAACAGCGCCCCCTCGAACAGGGGCAGCGCGCGCCCGAGCTCGGTCCTGGTCTCCGGGGCCGGGATCGCCGGGACCGCCCTCGCCTACTGGCTGGAGCGGTACGGCTTCCGCGTCACCGTCGTCGAGCGTGCCCCGGCGCTGCGCGGGGGCGGACAGGCGGTGGACATCCGCGGCAACGCCCTGCAGGTGGTCGAGCGGATGGGGCTGCTGGAGGAGGTCCGGGCCCGCAGGACCGGCCTGCGCGGGATGTCCCTGGTGGACGGGGACGGCCGGGAGCTGAGCCGCACCACCGAGTGGACGGCCAGCGGCGGGCCCGTCGACGGCCCCGACGTGGAGATCCTGCGCGACGAACTCGCGGAGCTGATCGTGGGAGCGGCCGGGCCCGGCGTCGAGTACCGCTTCGACGACTCGGTCGACACCCTCGTCCAGTACGGGGACGGCGTCCAGGTCCGGTTCCGCAGCGGCACCGAGCAGTCCTTCGACCTCGTCGTGGGCGCCGACGGCCTGCACTCCAACACCCGCCGCCTGGTCTTCGGCCCCGAGAGCGACTACCTGCACTCCATCGGCACCTACATCGCCGGCTGGAGCATCCCCAACCATCTCGACCTCGACCGCTGGGAGGTCGTCCAGCAGTCCGACACCGGGTGGAGCAGCCTGGTGATGACCGTCCGCGACAACAGCGAACTGCGCGTCTTCGTCGGCTTCACCACCGACGAGCCGCTCGACCGGATGCTGCCCCGGGACCGCGCCGAGCAGCGCAAGCTGGTCGCCGAGCGCTGCGCCCACCTGGGCTGGGAGATGCCGCGCTTCCTGCGGGGGATGTGGGAGACGGACGCCTTCCACTACGACGTCGTCGCCCAGATACGGATGGACCGCTGGTCCCACGACCGCGTCGCCCTGCTCGGCGACGCGGGCTACTGCTGCTCACCGTTCACCGGCCAGGGCACCAGCGTGGCCCTGACCGCCGCCTACGTCCTGGCCGGCGAACTGCACGCGGCGGCCGGCGACCACCGCACCGCCTTCCCCGCCTACGAGCGGAGGCTGCGCGACCACGTGGCGGCCAACCAGGCCATCCTCGACCTGACCGCAGGGATCTACGGAGGCCGCGCCAGGCCCGCGGACGCGGACACGGATGCGGACGCGCCCGCCATGGACGGCGGCACGGAGGACGGCGGCACACAGGGCACCACGGGCTTCGACCGTCCCGGCCCGGAGATGGAGACCGCCTTCCGGGCCGCCACCGTCTTCGACCTGCCCGACTACTGACGGACCGCCGCCGCCCGCGCTGAGGCCGGTCCGCAGCGCGTACGCGTAGGGAGCGTCAGCTGCGAGTCCCGGCGTCAGCCGGTGCCGGATCGCGATCCGGCCCAGCAGCTCCTCGCCGTCGGCCCACCACAGCGTCGTCACCGGCGCGGCGGCGTCCTCAGTCGTCCTCGCCGGCAGCGCCGGTGGCCGGCTGCCATTCCTCGAACACCCGCAGGCGCAGCCTGGACCGGCTGAAGTCCGCGAACCACAGGAGGAACCTGTTCCGCGCGGCCAGGGCGGCGCGGGCCGTCCGGCACCAGTCCTCGCGGTCGAGGAGGGAGAGGTAGGCGGTGAGGACGGCGTCGCGCTGGGCGGGGGTGCAGCCGGAGTACTCGGGGGATTCGGTGGCCAGGTGCAGTGCCAGCGACGCCACGACGCAGAAGCGTTCGACGGTCGGCGGCGGGTCGCCGGCGTGGCGGGCGTGGGCGGTCAGGACGGTGGCGGCATGGGGGTAGTGGCGCAGGGACATTCCCATGCCGGAGCTCTGCGTCAGCATCTGCAGCAACCGCCCGGTGTGGTCGAGCAGTTCGAGGTCCTGCCCGAACTCCGGGACCGCCTCGTGCAGTCGGGCGGCCGTGGCGACGCGGCCGGCGAAGTAGCCGTTGAGGAAGTCGCCGTCGATCGCTTTGCGCAGCAGCCACGGGCGGGTGGCCGGGTCGTCGAGCCGGCAGAGCGCCTCGACGACGTAGACCCGTCCCCAGCCCGCCACCCGGTCGGCCAGCCAGAGCAGGTGTGCCGCACCGCCGTCGAGCCGTTCGAGCGCGTGCGCCGCGAGCGGGCCGAAGGTCGCGGACAGCAGCCCGATGGTCCGGATCAGCGGGATGTCGTCCGGCGCGCCGACCTCGGCGAGCAGCGCCAGTCCGACCGCGACGGCGTACTCGTCGCTCCCGTGGCGCACGAGCCACCGCCCGGTGCGCCGGACACGCCAGGCGTCGGGGCACCGGTGGGCGGCAGCGGCGATGTCCTGGTCGGGGTGGATCGGGATGTGGACGTCGTGGAACGCATCTGCCAGCTCCCGGGGTGGGGCGGACGGCTGAGCGAAGTGCGCGTCCAGGACGCGGGCGACGGGGACGCCTGCGGTCCGCAGGTCGTCCGGTGGCCCGGGGCGTGGTCGGCCGCCGTCCGGCCCGGTGTCCGGGTAGGGCTTCCCGTCGCGCGGCAGCGGCCCGTCCGGCGTCAGTCGGTGCAGGCGTACGGCGTGGTCGTACAGGCTGGTCCGGGTATCGGGCGACCAGGGCCCGGATGCCGCGCTCACCAGCGGTCGGTGGGCTCGATTCTCGTGATCACGGCGCCGATGGTGGCACCCCGACTCCGAGTCCGCAAGCGATTTTCCGATCCGGCTACCCGAGCGACACAGGCGGTACGGGCGGTACGGGCGACACAGGCGGTACAGCCGACCGCGACGGCTCCGCCGACCGACCGCGCCTCTGCGGTCGGTCGGCGGGGCCGGCGTCAGCCCTTGCCGCCCGCCTTGAGGACCTGGGCCGCCGCCACGCCGGCCGCGCTGTTGCCGTGGCCGCCGCCCTCGACCTCGGCGGCGACGGCGAGGTCGCCCCGGTAGGCGATGAACCAGCTGTTGGTGGCCTGGCTGTTGGCCGCCTCGACGGTGCCGGTCTTGGCGCCGATCTGGCCGGAGAGGCCGGACATCGGGGCGCGGGCGGTGCCCTGGGTGGCGGTCCTGGCCATCATGGCGCGCAGGTCCCGGGCGACGTCGGCGGGGAGCTTGCCGGGCGCCGTCACGCGCTTGGCGTCCTCCCGCAGGACGGGTTGGCGGAACGTTCCGCTCTGTACGGTGGCGGCGACCGAGGCCATCGCCAGCGCGTTGACCTGGATCTTGCCCTGGCCGATGTACTCGGCGGCCGCCTCGTCCTTGTTCCCCGGCACCGGGATGGTGGCGTCCCGGCTGTCGATGCCGATGTGCCACTCCAGGCCGAGGCCGAACTGGTCGCGGGCCACCTTGGTGAGCGCGCCGGGCTGCAGCTTCTCCAGGCCCTTGTCGATGAAGCCGGTGTTGCAGGAGTGGCTGAAGTCGTCGGTGAGCGTGTACGAGGGGAAGTCGCCCGGCTCGTCGTTGTGCCACGGGCGCGGGGATTTGGTGGTCTCCTTGCAGGGCACCACGGTGTCCGGCGTCACGCCGCCCGCCTGCAGCAGGGCCGCCGAGGTGATCACCTTCATCGTGGAGCCGGGCGGCTGGCCGGCCGAGACGGCGCGGTTGTACCCGCTCGGCGAGTAGGCCATCGCGAGGATGTTCCCGGTGCTCGGCTCGATGGCCACCAGCGAGGCCGGCTTGCCGCCCGCCGCCTGCTGCTTGATCGCCTCCTCGGCGACCTGCTGGAGGTCGGCGTCCAGCGTGAGCTTGACCTGCGGCGCGCTCGGCGGGGTCAGCACGAACAGCTGCTCGGGCGCCTTCCCGGCTGCCGAGACCACGACGGCCCGCCCGTTGACGACGGTCGCGCCGTCGGCGGGGGCGATCTTGGGCAGCACGGCGGCCAGCGACGGGAACCCCTCAAGGGACTTGCCGTTGCGGTCGGTCGGCTTGGACACCGGGTCGGGCAGCGTCTTCACGGAGATCGCCCCGCCCTGGGTGAGGTGGGGGTGGAGCACGGCCGGTGCCCAGTGCACGACGGCCCTGCCGTCCTGGGCGCGGACGACGCTGAGCGCGCTGTCGTACTCCCAGGCGCCGGTCGCGCCCTCGAACTCGGCCTTCACCCGGAAGCCGACGGCCGGCTCGCTCGGCGTGCCGGACGGCGCGGGGCCCGTCCCGGTCAGCGCGAGCGCGCGGGTCGGCACGTTGTCGCGGAACACGGTCAGCGCGGCGCGGGCGGTCTCCGGCCGGTCCGTCAGCGCGGAGGCGGCGGTGACGTCCCCGCGGCCCCAGGCCGCCAGGAAGTCCTTCGCCACCGACGCGGCCTGCTCGGCGGTCGGCGGCTCCTGCGGGGCCTTCGCCGTGGTCTCGGATCCCTGCTGGCCGCTGCTGTCGCCGCCCGGCGAGCCGCGGTCCGTCACGGCGTTCACGATGTTGTAGAGGCCGTACCCGCCGACCGCCAGCAGTACGGCGAACACCCCGCCCGCGGCGATCAGCACGGCCCGCCGCGCGCCCGAACGGCGCGGGGCCCGCTCCTCGTCCTCGAATTCGACGTCGTTCTCGTCGAGCTCGGTGTACCCGGCGTACCCGTCGGGTTCCTGCTCTTCGCGCATCTCTCTGTCCCCCCTGCGAACTGCGAGTTCCGCGGGCCCCGCCCCCTCCGGCAACCCGGCCCGCTACCCGGACGGTCAGTCGATGATCCGTTCGAGCGCGGACCAGCCTATGCGCAGAGCGGCGATCGGTCGACAGCGGGAGCACCCGCCGGGCGGGATCCGCCCGGCGGGCACTCCGGTGACCGGCGCCGTCAGGCCCAGGGGTCGGTGAAGGAACGGCCCGGGACGGGCTTGGCGATCAGGGCGATGGCGGTGAAGAAGTTGACCTGCCCGATGGCGATCATCAGGGTCGCGAGGGCCTTCTCCTCGTAGTGCTCGGCGACCTCGGCGTACAGCGCGTCGGAGACGCGTTCGCCGTGCGGGTCGGGCCGCAGGACGGCCTCGACCAGGGCGAGGGCGGCGCGTTCGGGGGCGGTGAAGTACGGCGAGTCCTGCCAGGAGGACACGGAGGTGATCCGCTCCTCGCTCTCGCCCGCCTTGCGGAGGAACCCGGTGTGCAGAACGGTCAGGTAGGTATTCGCGGCGAGCTGGCCCGCCCGCAGCTGGACCAGGCTGATGGTGGTGCGGGGCACCGAGCGATTGCCGGTGGCCTTGAACAGGGCGGCCGAGACCTCGGCGAGCTCGGGGACGAGCTGCACCGGGTCCTGGACCAAGCGGGGGCGCAGCGGGATCTCGGTGGTGATCGATCGGGTGGTCATCGTGGTGTTCCTCTCGGCAACGGGATCACCGCCGGTCCGTGCGATCGGCGGTGCTGTCACTTCCCCGACGGATCGCGGCGCGCCGTTGTGACAGCGCGCCCCGCACACGTGCTCCCGATCGCCGGACGCCCCGGCCCGAGCCCGCTCAGCGCAGGACGGCGGGCGTCGGCCCGTTCGGCCGTACGGTGATGCTGTAGGCCGCGCCCTCCGGCTTGGCGCGGAACTCCAACTCGCCCATCGGCAGCAGGAGTTCCAGCAGTGCCGTGGTCTCCCGGAGGGCGAACTGGGTGCCCAGGCAGGCGCGGGCGCCGAGGCCGAAGGGGACGTACGCGCCGAGGTGTCCCGGGCGCTCCGCGCCCGGGGCGAAGCGGGCCGGGTCGAAGCGCTCGGGGTCGGGCCACAGGGCCGGGTCGCGGTGGGTGAGGTACGGGCAGACCAGCACGTCCGTCCCGGCGGCGACGCGGTGCCCGGCGATGACGTCGTCCTCGACGGCGTGCCGGGGGAGCAGCCAGGCGGAGGGGTAGAGCCGCAGGGTCTCGCTCACCAGCGCCTGCGGGTCGGCCGTCCGGGCCTCGGGGTGGTCGTCGAGCAGCAGGAAGAGCCAGGTGAGCGTGGTGGCGGTGGTCTCGTGCCCGGCGACGAGCAGGGTGACCAGCTCGTCGCGGATCAACGTGTCGGTGTACTCGGGGTGTTGCTCGCCCGCGTCCAGCAGCACCCGGAGCAGGCCCGGCTCCTCCACCGGGCGGGGCGACCGCGCCACGTCGATGGCGGCGTGCGCCACGGCGTCGACCAGCGCCAGGTCCCCGGCGACCGCGTCCCGGGCGTCCGCCGCGTCGGTCGGCAGCTTCGGCATGGCGGCCACCACCCGCTCCACCGCGCGCAGTTCGCGGTCCGTCCGGTCGTCCAGCGGCAGCCCGGTGAGTGCCCGCCAGACGGTGTCCAGGGCGAAGCGCCGCATCTCCTCGCCGACGTCGAAGGTCTCCCCGCTGCGCCGGTACCCCTCCCAGCGCTCGGCGGTCCGGCGCGCCGCCGCGAGGATCCGCTGCTCGTACCGGCGCATCCCGGTGCCGGTGAACTGCGACTGCAGCAGCCGCCGTTGGCGCTTCCAGGCGTCCCCGGTGGCGGACAGCACGCCGTCCCCGACGAGCATCCGCGCGCGGTGCGAGCGCTTGACGTAGCGGTCCGGGTGACGGCCGAGGACGTGCTGCACCGCCGCCGGGTCGGTGACCAGGACCGTCGGCGTCGGTCCGAGCCGGAACGCCGCGAGGCCGCCGACCCCGCGCTGCGCCCGGGCCAGCAGCTCGACGAGCTCGGCCTCCTCGGCCTGCCACTGCTCGACGGCCTCGGGGGCGAGTTCGGGTACCGGGCGGGTGTCCGTGGTCACGGGTCTTCTCCTCCGAACAGCTGACGGGGCGTTCGCTCCGAGGACTCTATGCCAGAGCGACGGTCGGTCGGGCTGCTCCGACCGGGTGGCGGGCCCGGCTGGAGCGGGGGCGCCGAACCGTATGCGAACGGGTGCCGTGCGGCGGGGCCGACCGGCCCCTGCTCGCTGCGCGGACGGGAGAAGGCAGTGCCCGGGACCCGCACCATCGGACGACCTGCTGGTGCTCCCGGTCGGCGCCGACGTCCGGGTGGCCTTCCACGCCGGCTGACCTCCCGCCCGGCCTCCCGGCACACGGCTGCGCCGCGGTCCGTCCCCCTCGACGGACCGCGGCGCAGCGGCTTCACGTGGCGTCAGGACGCTGCGGTCACACCGGCTGCCACAGCGCCGGGACGATCGGCGGCTCCCAGCCGACCTGGGCGGTGTGGCCCTGGAGGCAGACGTAGGTGACGCCGTTGTAGGTCACGGTGTCACCCGCCTGGTACGTGGTGCCGGGCGACCAGGTGCCGCCGGGGTTGGGGTTCCCGTTGCCCACGACCAGCGAGAAGCTGGTGCTGTGGGTGGCGGAGCCGGTCCCGGTCAGGCTGATGCTGTAGGTGCCGGCCCGGTGGAGGCGGCGGTCGCGATGGTGACCGTCGCGGAGCCGCCGGACTGCACCGAGGAGGGACTGAAGGAGACGGTGACGCCGGCCGGGGCGCCCGAGGCGGTCAGGTTGACCGTCTGGGCCGAGCCGGAGGTGGTCGCGGTGGCGACCGTCGCCGTGGCGGTCTCACCGGGCTTGACGGTGGCGGTGGCCGGGTTCACCGAGACGGAGAAGTCGTTGGCGGGGGTGCTGCCGCCGACCGAGGTCTTCCAGATGGTGTAGGCCACGCCGTCGGCGCTGCGGTTGAGCACGGTGGCGTCGACGTTGCTCGTGGTGTCGCAGGACCGGTGGTAGCAGGAGTCGTAGGAACGGCCCGCCGTGCCGCCCCACTTGGCCGCCTGCGCCGAGAGGACCACATCGGCGAGCAGGACGAGGTCGAGGTGCCCTGGCTCTCCATCGCCTCGATGCGGATGCGGGTGGAGTCCGCCGCGGCCGCAGCGCTGCGCGACCTCGCCGCCGCCGAGGACGACCCCCGGCTGGCCCGTCGGGCGCTGCACGCCACCGAGACCGCGATCGGCCTGCTCGGCCCGACCCAACTCCCCGCCAGCCGACTGCTGTTCATCGTCCGGGCGGCCGACTGCCACGTCTGTGCGCACGATCCGCGCACCGCCGTCGAACTCCTCGCGCCGGCCCTGGGGGGCATCCCCGCGTCCGCTCTCCCGGCTCTGGTCGCGTACGAGCTGCGCGGGCTGCGCGACCGCCTCGCGGCACACGCCCCGCGCGCCGCCGACCGGTTGGCGGAGCTGGTCCGCGCCTGAGGAGGAGCGACGGCTCCGCGCGGGCGCGCGGGCGGGGCGCTCGACCGCGCTCACCCGGTGGTGTGACGCTGCCGCACCCACGCCAACTCCCGCCCCCGCGGCGCAATGCGCCCCTTTCACGCCGTTCGAGCGTCAACTTCGTGCGCGTATCGTCCGCCGATCGGGTCATTCATGGCGTTAGCACGTCGAATGACTGCCCCGATCATTGGCTCCCGCTAGAGTCGAGGACGTTTCCAGTCGTTAGTCCGCGAAGAACGGGGGGCGCGTGCTGCTCGCCATTGCACGCCGGCTCGCCCATCCGCTCCTGCTGCTGGGCGTGCTGTGCACTGCCGTCGCGACCCTGCACTTCCACTGGGCGCCCGACCGGGTCTCCCCGATCGTCCTGATCGCGGTTATCGGATACCTGGCAGTGCTGGAGCGGGTGATCCCGTATCGGACCGAATGGCATCCGAGCCGTCGCGAACTCGGTTGGTACAGCGTCTACTTCGTGCTGAGCATGGTCGGCGGCGCACTGGCCCAGGGGCTGGTGACGGCGCTGGTGGAACTGCTCGGCCCGGCGCAGCCGGCGCTGCCCTTCGCGGTGGAGATCCCGCTCGCGCTGCTGGTCGGCTCGCTCGGCGACTACCTCGTGCACCGCTGGTCGCACCGGAACCGGTGGCTCTGGCGGCTGCACGGCGTGCACCACGTCCCGGACAAGGTGAACGTCGCGAACAACGGCGTGAACCATTTCCTGGACGTCCTCGCCGCGCAGTCCATGGTCCAACTCTCGCTGGCTTTGCTCGGATTCTCGGCGAATTCAGTGTTCGTGGTCGGAATATTCGTCATGGCCCAGGGGTATTTCGTCCACGCCAACATCGACGTCCACCTGGGGCCGCTCGGCCACGTCCTGGCCGGGCCGGAGCTCCACCGCCTGCACCACAGTACCGACCTCGCCGAAGCCGGCCACTACTCCTCCGACCTCTCCCTGTGGGACCACGTGTTCGGGAGTTTCACCTGGCGGCCCGGCCGAGTGCCCACCGCCGTCGGTCTCGCCGATCCGGCCGCGTTCCCCACGACCGGCGAATTCGGCGCCACCCTGCTGCACCCCTGGCGCCGGGCCGAGACCACCGAGCCGTCGGTCTGACTCTCCTTCCGCGCAGCCGCCCCCTACTTTTCCGTGTCCCCGGCGCCACGCCCATCACCCTCGGATTGGATCATGACTTCCTCGCCCTTCACCGTGCCCCGCGAGCCCATCGCGATCACCGGTATCGGCTGCCGCCTGCCGGGACACGCCAACGACCACCGGACCTACTGGCGCAACCTGATCGAGGGCCGGGACTGTCTCACCGAGACGCCCGCCGACCGGTACGACACCGTCACCCTGGGCAGCCGGGACCGGGCCAAGCCGGGGCGGCTGATCGGCGGCCGGGGCGGCTACATCGACGGATTCGACACCTTCGACCCGGACTTCTTCGGGATCAGCCCGCGCGAGGCCGAACACATGGACCCGCAGCAGCGCAAACTGCTGGAGGTCAGCTGGGAGGCGCTGGAGGACGGCGGACTGCGCCCCGACGAGCTGGCCGGCCGGGAAGTCGGCGTCTACATGGGGGCCTTCACCCTCGACTGGAAGATCCTGCAGTTCGCCGACCTCGACTTCACCACCATCGCCGCGCACACCGCCACCGGCACCATGATGACGATGGTCTCCAACCGGATCTCGCACTGCTTCGACTTCCGCGGCCCCAGCGTCTCGATCGACACCGCCTGCAGCTCCTCACTGGTCGCGGTCCACCTGGCCTGCCAGAGCCTGCTCCGCGGCGAGACCGAACTCGCCCTGGCCGGCGGCGCGTTGCTGCACATGACACCCCAGTACACGATCGCCGAGACCAAGGGCGGCTTCCTCTCCGCGGACGGCCGCTCCCGCGCCTTCGACGCCTCCGCCGACGGCTACGTCCGGGCCGAGGGCGTCGGCGTGGTGGTGCTCAAGCGCCTCTCCGACGCGCAGCGCGACGGGGACCCGGTGCACGCCGTGATCCTCGGCAGCGGGGTCAACCAGGACGGCCGCACCAACGGCATCACCGTCCCCAGCGCGGACGCCCAGGTCACCCTGATCGAGCGGGTCTGCGCCGAGGCCGGCGTGCTGCCCGGCAGCCTGCAGTACGTCGAGGCGCACGGCACCTCCACCCCGGTCGGCGACCCGATCGAGGCGGCCGCGCTCGGCCGGGTGCTCGGCATCGGCCGCCGCTCCGGGGACCGCTGCTACGTCGGCTCGGTCAAGACCAACATCGGGCACACCGAGGCCGCCGCCGGCGTCGCCGGGCTGATCAAGACCGCGCTCGCCCTCAAGCACCGCCGCATCCCGCCGCACCTCAACCTGGAGCGTCCCAACCCCGGCATCGACCTGGCCGCGCTGCCCTTCGAGATCCCGACCGAGCCGGTCGACTGGCCCGAGCACCGGGGCCCGGCCCGCGCGGGCGTCAACTCCTTCGGCTTCGGCGGCACCAATGCGCACGTCCTGCTGGAGGAGCCGCCCGGCCCCGGGCCCGCCGTCCCGGTCGCCGAGCCGGTCCGCACGGTCCTGCCGCTGAGCGCCAAGGACGCCGCCGGACTGCCCGAACTCGCCGACGCCGTACGGCAGGAGCTCGCCGCCGGCGCCTCACTCACCGACCTCGGCCACACCCTGGCGCACCGCCGCCAGCACCTGCCCGAGCGGCTCGCGGTGGCGTACTCCACCCGGGAGGACCTGGACGAGGCGCTCGCCGCGTACGCGCGCGGCGAGGAGCACCCGCGGGTGGTCCGGGGCCGCGCCCGCGAGCGTCGGCAGCGGCGCCTGGCCTGGGTGTTCACCGGCATGGGCCCGCAGTGGTGGGGGATGGGCCGCGGCCTCCATGCGAGCGAGCCGGTCTACCGGGAGGCCGTGCAGGCCGTGGACCGGGAGATCCGCGAGCAGGCCGGCTGGTCGCTGCTCGAGGAACTGGGCCGGGACGAGGCGGACTCCCGGATGGCCGAGACCTGGCTCGCCCAGCCCGCCAACTTCGCCGTCCAGGTGGGGCTTTCGGCACTCTGGCGGAGCCACGGACTGTGCCCCGACGCCGTGGTCGGCCACAGCACCGGCGAGGTCGCGGCCTTCCACGAGGCCGGGGTGTACGACCTGGCCGACGCCGTCCGGGTGGTGCTGGCCCGCAGTCGGCTCCAGCAGCGGCTGGCCGGGACGGGCGGCATGCTCGCGGTCGGCCTGCCGGAGGCGGAGGCGGAGCGGCGGATCCGGCCCTACCGGAGCCGGATCTCGCTCGGGGCGGTCAACAGCCCCTCCGCCGTGACCCTGGCCGGGGACGCCGAGGCGCTGCGCGAACTGTCCGAGGAACTGACCGGGCAGGGCGTGTTCGCCCGCCTCCTGGACGTCGAAGTCCCGTACCACAGCGTGCGGATGGACCCGATCCGGGACGAGCTGACCGCCGCGCTCGCCACGATCAAGCCGCAGGAGGCGCGGCTGCCGCTCTACCTGACCGCGCGCGAGGGCCTCGCCAGGGGGCCCGAACTGGACGCCGGGTACTGGTGGGAGAACGTGCGCAACCCGGTGCGCTTCCGCGCCGCCGTCGAGCGGATGGCCGAGGACGGCCACGGCCTGTTCCTGGAGCTCGGACCGCACCCGGTGCTCGGGCACGCGATCCGCGAGTGCGCCGAGCGGGCGCACACCCTGCCGTCGATCCGCCGCCGCCGGGACGAACCCGCCTGTTTCACCCGCAGCCTCGCCGAACTGCACACCCTGGGCGCCGAGTTGACCTGGAACGCGCTGCACCCGGCGGGCCGCCCGGTGCCGCTGCCCACGTACCCGTGGCGGCGCGAGCGCTACTGGGTCGAGCCCCAGCCGGTCGAGCAGGTCCGGCTCGGGCGGGTCGACCACCCGCTGCTCGGCCGCCGCACCGCGAGCGCCCAGCCCGGCTGGACCACCGCGCTCGACCCCGAGCGGCTGCCCTACCTGAGCGACCACCGGATCGAGGGCCAGGTGGTCTTCCCGGCCGCCGGATACCTGGAGATGGCCGCCCAGGCCGTCCGCGCCCTGACCGGCGGCACCGAGGTGGCGCTCGCCGAGGTCGAGTTCCACCGGGCGCTGTTCCTCTCCGAGACCGAGCCCGTCCGCGTCCAGCTCGGCTACGCACCGGAGGACGCCCGCTTCACCGTCGCCGCCACCCCGGCCGGCGGCGAGCCCACCGTGCACGCCTGCGGACGGCTCCGCACCGGCCAGCGGCGCTCGTACGGTCCCGCGCTGGACGTCTCGGCACCGGACGCCCACGGGCAGCACCTCGACGGGCCGGACTGCTACCGGCAGCTGGCCGGGCGCGGCTACGACTACGGGCCCGCCTTCCGGGCCGTCCAGGAGGTGTGGGCGGGCCCCGGTGCCGCGCTCGCCCGGATCCGGCCGACCGCCGGGCTCGGCCCCGACGCCGCCGACCACCACCTGCACCCGGTACTGCTCGACGCCTGCTTCCAGACCCTTCTCGCCACCACGCTGCACACGCCCCAGGGCGGCAGCGTCCGGCTGCCGGTCTCCATCGAGGAGGTCCGGCTCGACGAGATCGGCGACCGCCCGCTCTGGGCGCACGCCACCGTCACCCGGGACAGCGGCGAGGAACTCGTCGGCGACATCGCCCTGTACGCCGAGGACGGCACCCCGCTCGGCCGGATCACCGGCTTCCGGGTCACCGACGTCGCCCAGGCCCCGGCCTCGGTCGGCCTGGCCACCATCGACGGCTGGCTCACCGAGGTCGCCTGGGTCGAGGCCCCCGCCCCGGACACCGCCGAGGCCCCCGGCGACCTGCTGCTCCTCGCCGACGAGGGCGGCCTCGCCGAGCGGCTGGCCGCCCTCGCCGCCGAGCGCGGCGCCCGCTGCCACCTCGTCCGGCCCGGCACGGAGTACCGCCACGGCGACGGGCACTCGACCGTACGACCCGACTCCGCCGAGGACGTCCGGCGGCTGCTCGCCGAGCTCGACCCCGGCTACGCCACCGTCGTCCACCTGTGGAACCTCGACCTGCCCGACCTCGACGCCACCACGCCCGACCGGCTCGACGCCCTCGCCACCCTCGGCGCCTACTCGCTGATCGCCCTCGCCCAGGCCCTGCCCGCCGCCCGCCCGGACGGCCGACTGCACATCGTCACCCGGGGCACCCAGGCCGCCGCCCCCGGCGACCGGGTCGAACCGCTCGGCGCCCCCGCCTGGGGCATCGGACGCGTGCTGTGGCAGCAGGAGCTCGTCGCCCAGCGCGGCAGCCTGATCGACCTCGACCCGGGCCTCGCCGCCGGCGACCAGGCCGAGGCCCTGCTCGCCGAGCTCGCCGCCCGGGACGAGCAGGAGATCGCCCTGCGGTCCGGCGGCCGCCTGACCAGCCGGCTGCGGCAGGCCGAGGGCCTCACCCGGCCGCTGCCGCCGGTCCTGCGCCCCGACGGCAGCTACCTGGTCACCGGCGCCTTCGGCGCCCTCGGCCGACTGCTCTGCCGCACCCTGGTCAAGCGAGGCGCCCGCCGGCTGGTCCTGGTCGGCCGCACCGCGCTGCCCGAGCGCTCCCAGTGGGCGTACACCGACCCGCAGAGCCCCGCCGGGGACCGGATCGCCTTCCTGCGCGAGCTGCAGGCACTCGGCGCCGAACCGCTGCTCGCCCCGGTGGACGTCACCGACGAACGGGCCCTCGCCCAGTGGCTCGCCGGCTACCGGGAGCGCCAACACCCGCCCATTCGCGGTGTGTTCCACCTCGCCGGGCAGGTCAAGGACACCCTGCTGGCGCAGATGGACCGCGCGGCCTTCGACGCCGGGTACGCCCCCAAGGTGGCCGGCGGCCACCTGCTGCACCGGCTGCTGCGCGAGGAACCGCTCGACCACTTCGTGCTGTTCGCCTCCGTCGCCTCGCTGCTCACCACCGCCGGGCAGACCAACTACGCGGCCGGCAACGCCTTCCTGGACGCCCTCGCGCACCACCGCCGGGCCGACGGCCTGCCCGCGCTCAGCCTGGACTGGGGGCCCTGGGCCACCGGCATGATCGAGGAGCTGGGCCTGGTCGCCCACTACCGCGACGCCCGCGGCATGAGCTCGCTGCCGCCGGACGCCGGGACGGCCGTCCTGGAGCGCGTCCTCGGCCAGGACCGCGCCCAGCTGCTGGTCGCCACCGTGGTCGACTGGCCGACCTTCCTCGCCTGGTACCCGGAGCCGCCGCCACTGGTCGCCGACCTCGCGGCGAACGCCGCCGAGCAGGCCCCGGCCGAGACCGGCGGCTTCCTGGACACCTACCGCGCGGCCGACCCGCAGACCCGGCGGGAGCTGGTCGCCGAGCGGTTCACCGCCGCCGCCGCGGCCGTGCTGCGGACCGGCGCCGAGCGGATCGACACCGACACCAGGCTCGGCGCGCACGGCCTGGACTCGCTGCTCGCGATGGAGCTGCGCGCCCGGGTGCACGGCGAACTGGGCGTCGCCCTGCCGGTGGTGGCCCTGCTCAGCAACGGCACCGTCGGCGACCTGGTCGACCTGCTCGTCGAGGGCCTGGCCGAGCGGCTCGACGCCGACGGCGGCCCGGCGCGGGCCGAGGTCGAGCCGCACACCGACGAGTCCCGCTACCCGCTCACCCACAACCAGCAGGCGCTCTGGTTCCTGCGCCAGCTGCACCCGGACGGCTTCGCGTACAACATCGGCGGTGCCGTCGAGGTGCGCGCGGAGCTCGACCCCGAGCTGGTCTTCGCCGCCTTCCGCTTCCTGGTCGCCCGGCACCCCGAGCTGCGCGCCGCGTTCACCGCCGAGGAGGGCCGACCGGTCCAGCGGATCCGCGCGGAGGCCGACGCCGACACCGGGCTGTTCGACGTCGAGGGCCGCCCCTGGGAGGAGATCCACGACCTGATCGTCCGCGAGTACCGGCGGCCGTACGACCTCGCCGAGGACCCGCTGGTGCGGCTGCGGCTGTTCCGGCGCGGACCGGACCGCTGGGTGCTGATGAAGGCCGTCCACCACATCGTCTCGGACGCGATCTCCACCTTCACCTTCATCGAGGAGCTGTTCGAGGTCTACGAGGCGCTGCGCCAGGGCCGCACCCCCGAACTGCCCCCGGTGCCGGCCCGCTACCTGGACTTCCTCAACCACCAGAACCGCTTCCTGGCCGGGCCCGAGGCGCAGCGGATGCTCGACTACTGGCGGGGCCGGCTGCCCGCGGAGATGCCGGTGCTGGCGCTGCCCACCGACAAGCCGCGCCCGGCCGTGCAGACCCACAACGGTGCCTCCGAATTCTTCCGGCTGGACGCCGAACTCACCGCTCGGGTCCACGAATTGGCCCGCGCCCAGAACGCCACCCCGTTCATGGTGCTGCTCGGCGCCTACTACCTGCTGCTGCACCGCTGGTCCGGGCAGTCCGACATCGTGGTCGGCAGCCCGGTCACCGGCCGCACCCGGGAGGAATTCGCCTCCGTCTACGGCTACTTCGTCAACCCGCTGCCGCTGCACGTGACCCTCGCCGGGGAGCCGACGGTCGCCGAGCTGCTGGCCCGGGTGCGGGAGAGCGTGCTCGGCGGGCTGGACAACCAGGAGTACCCCTTCCCGCTGCTGGTCGAGCAGCTGGGGCTGCAGCACGACCCGAGCCGCTCCGCGGTGTTCCAGGCGATGTTCATCCTGCTCACCCACAAGGTCGCCGTGGAACGCTTCGGCTACCGCCTGGAGTACATCGAACTCCCCGAGGAGGAGGGCCAGTTCGACCTGACGCTGTCCGCCTACGAGGACCGCTCGGACGGCAGCTTCCACTGCGTCTTCAAGTACAACTCCGACCTCTTCGAGCCGGCCACCGTCCGGCGGCTGGCCGCCCACTACCGCAACCTGCTGGACGCCATGACCGGCGCCGCCGCGGACCGGCCGGTGGGACGGCTGCGGATGCTCGACCCGGCCGAACGCCGGGAGATCCTCACCGGCTTCAGCGGCGCCGAGCGCCGGATCGACCACGACACCCCGCTGCCCGAACTGATCGCCAAGGCCGCCGCCGAGCACCCGGAGGCCGTCGCCGTGGTCGCGCCCGGCCGCGACGGGACCCGCCGCCTCACCTACGGCGAGCTGGACCGCCGCTCCCAGCGCACCGCCGGACGGCTGCGCGAACTGGGCGTCGGGGAGGGCTCGGTGGTCGCCGTCTGCCTGGACAAGTCGCCCGAGCTGATCACCACCCTGCTCGGGATCTGGCGGGCCGGCGCCGCCTACCTGCCGCTCGACCCCGGGCACCCGGCGGACCGGCTCGCCCACCAGGTGGCGGACGCCGGGGCCGCGCTGGTCGTGGTCGACGAGCGGCGCCCGCCCGGCGCCGGACTGCCCGCCGACCCGGTCACCCTGGAGGAGCTGGACCGGCCCGTCGCAGCAGCCGTGGCCCTGCCCGCCGCCGACCCGGACCGGGCCGCCTACGTGATCCACACCTCGGGCTCCACCGGCCGCCCGAAGGGGGTCCGGGTCGACCACCGCAACCTGGCCGCGGTCACCGCCGGCTGGCGCGAGGCGTACCGGCTGGACACCGAGTCCCGGGTGCACCTGCAGATGGCCGGGACGGCCTTCGACGTGTTCTCCGGCGACCTCGCCCGGGCGCTCGGCACCGGCGGCACCCTCGTCCTGGTCGACCGCGAGCTGCTCTTCGACACCACCCGGCTGTACCGGGTGATGCGCGAAGAGGCCGTCGACTGCGGCGAGTTCGTGCCCGCCGTGGCCCGCGCCCTGCTCGCCCACTGCGAACGCGAGGGCCTGCGGCTGGACTTCCTGAAGCTGGTGATCGTCGGCTCCGACTCCTGGAAGGCCGCCGAGCACCGCCGGCTGCGCGCCCTGTGCGGCGGGCGGACCAGGCTGGTCAACTCCTACGGACTCACCGAGGCCACCGTCGACAGCACCTACTACGAGGGCGCGGCGGAGGAACTCGAACCCGGCCGGATGGTGCCGATCGGCCGACCCTTCCCGAACAGCGCGCTGTACATCCTCGACCCGTACGGCGAGCCCGTCCCGGCGGGCGTCCCCGGCGAGCTGTGGGTCGGCGGTGCAGGCGTGGCGGCCGGCTACCCCGCCGACCCGGAGCGGACCGCCGAGCGCTTCACGACCCTGGACCTCGACGGAACGCCCGTCCGGCTCTACCGCACCGGCGACCTCGGGCACTGGGACACCGCGGGCACCGCGCACCTGCTCGGCCGGATCGACAACCAGGTCAAGGTCCGCGGCCACCGGATCGAGCCGGGCGAGATCGAGGCCCACCTCACCGCCCGCCTCGAACTCGCCCAGGCCTGCGTGGCGGTCCGCCAGGACGCCTCCGGCGAGACGGTGCTGGCCGCCTACGTGGTCCCCGCCGAGGGCGCCGTGCTGGACCGCCGCGAACTGCGCCGCCACCTGGCCGAGCACCTGCCCACCGTGATGATCCCCTCCTACCTCACGGAACTGCCCGCCCTGCCGCTCACCCCGAACGGCAAGGTCGACCTCGCCGCCCTGCCGGAGCCCAAGGCCGACACCGCCGGTGCCCGGCACGAGCCGCCCGTCACCCTGTACGAGACCCGGGTCGCCGAGCACTGGCGGACCCTGCTCGGCCTCGAGGAAGTCGGCCTGCAGCACGACTTCTTCGAACTCGGCGGCAGCTCGATCCGGCTCATCGAACTGATCCACCACCTGCAGACCGAGTTCAACATCGGCATCCCGGTCGGCCTGCTGTTCAAGGTCACCACCCTGCACGGCATGGCCCGCACCGTCGAGCAGATCATCACCGGCGAAGTGGCCGGCGGCCAGCCCCACCTCTGGTTCAACTCCGCGGCGCCCGAGAGTCGTACGGTCTTCTGCTTCCCGCCGGCCGGCGGGCACGGACTGGTCTACCGGCAGCTCGCCGCGCACCTGCCCGAGCACCGGATCGCCGCCTTCAACTACCTGACCGGAGACGACAAGACCGCCCGCTACGCGGACCTGGTCGAGGAACTGCACCCGGCCGGACCGTACGTCCTGCTCGGCTACTCGCTCGGCGGCAACCTCGCCTTCGAGGTGGCCAAGGAACTGGAACGCCGGGGCCGGACGGTGGAGTCGGTGCTGCTGGTGGACGCCTACCGGGTCGTGACGGCGTTCGACCTCGGGGAGGAGCACGTGGCCGTCTTCGAACGAGAACTCCACGAGCATCTGCACCGCCACACCGGCTCCCGGATCGTCGCCCGGGAAACCCTCGAACAGGCCCGGGACTACCTGGAGTTCTGCAGCCGCACGCCCAACACCGGAACCGTCCGGGCCCAGCTCGACGTGGTCTGCGAGCGCGAGCGGCTCGAGGTGCACGTCCGCGGCGAGGAGGGCTCCTGGCACGGCGCCTCGACCACCGGCACCGCCGTGTACGCCGGCCACGGCAGCCACGCCGAGATGCTCGACGGCGACCACGCCGCCCGCAACGCCGAACTGGCGGGCGCCATCCTGGCCGGAGGCACCGTCGATGGCCGCGGCTGACCGGGGACCGGACTGGTCCACCAGGGAGCGGGCCCCCGGGGGCCCGCCCCGGGTCATCGTGATCGGCGCCGGCCTGGCCGGACTCGCCACCGGCTGCTACGGGCAGATGAGCGGCCTGGAGACCCGGATCTTCGAGAAGCACGTGCTGCCCGGCGGCTGCTGCACCGCGTGGTCCCGGCACGGCTACCTCTTCGACTACTGCATCGACTGGCTGATCGGCACCGCCGAGGGCACCGGTGCGCACCGGGTCTGGAGTGAACTCGGCGCCCTGGACGGCAAGTCCGTGACCCGCTTCGACACCTTCAACCGGGTCGTCGACGAACACGGCCGCGCCGTCACCTTCTACGGCGACCCGGACCGGCTGGAACGGCACCTGCTGGCCCTCGCCCCCGGTGACGCCAAGCCCATCCGGGCCTTCTGCCGGGACCTGCGCCGCTTCGCCGCCATAGACCTGCCCTGGGACCTCACCCCGCCGCCGCTGCGCACCACCGCGGAGCGGCTGCGCACCCTGCGCACCGTCCTGCCCGGCTTCCGACTGTTCTGGCGCACCGCGACCACCCCGATGAGCGGCTTCGCCGAGCGCTTCCAGGACCCGCTGCTGCGCCGGGCCTTCCCCACCATGTTCCTGCAGGAGCCGGCCGGGTTCCCCCTGCTGCCGTACCTGTACACACTGGCCGCCGCGCACAACGGCAACGCCGGTTTCCCGCAAGGGGGTTCGCTGGGTCTGGCCCGCTCGGTGGAGGAGCGGTACACCTCGCTCGGCGGGGTGATCGGCTACCGGTGCCGGGTGGAGCGGATCCTGGTCGAGGACGGGCGCGCCGTCGGCGTCGAACTCCGGGACGGCTCACGGCACTTCGCCGACCACGTGGTCGCCGCCTGCGACGGCCCGACGGTACTCGACCGGCTCCTCGAGGGCCGCTACTCCAGCCCCACGACCGACCTCCTGTACGGCCGACTGCTCGACGAGCCGGGCAATCTGTACCCGGCCGTGGTCTCCGCCTTCGTCGGCATCGACGGCCCGCTGCCGCCGGGCGAGCCGCACAGCACCACCTACCTGCTGGCGCCCGAGGAGGGCGCCCGGCTGCCGGGCTCGCTGCAGAGCAGCCTGGTGGTGCAGCTGCGCTCGTCCTACGCGGAGGGCTTCGCGCCGCCCGGCAAGTCGGTGCTGCACTGCACCTACTTCAGCGACTACCGCTCCTGGAAGGACCTGCGGCTCCGGGACCGCCGGGCGTACCGGGCGCGCAAACAGGAGGTCGCCGCGTTCGTCCGCGGCTTCCTGGACCGGACGTACCCCGGGCTCGGGCAGCGGATCGAACTGGTCGACGTGGCCTCGCCGGTGACCACCGAGCGGTTCACCGGCAACACCTACGGAAGCATCCTCGCCTGGCAGGCCTTCTCCGAGGCCGAGGACGCCGCCAACCGGCTGGTCAACCGGGACCGGATGCGGCTGCCGGGCCTCGGCGGCTTCTCCATGGCCGGGCAGTGGACCGCCCTCGGCGGGCTGATCCGGGCCGCCACCAGCGGACGGTACGCCGCGCAGTACCTGTGCCGGGAGCTCGGGCGGCCGTTCCGGGCCTGGCCCAGCGACAACCGGGAGCCCTGGCACCCGGGCAAATGGGGCCGGCTGCCGCAACTCGACCGGGCCACCGTTCCGGTGCCGGACGTGGCAGTACCGGACGTGGCAGTACCGGACGTGGCAGTACCGGGCTTGGCAGTACCGGACGTCGCAGTGGCGGACGTGGCCGTACCGGACGTGGGAGTGGCGGAGTGACCGCCGACCGACAGACCATGGTCATCATCGGCGGCGGGCTCGGCGGCCTGTCCACCGGCTGCTACGCGCAGATGAACGGCTACCGCACCCGGATCCTGGAGATGCACGAGATCCCCGGCGGCTGCTGCACCGGCTGGGAGCGCGGCGAGTTCACCTTCGACTGCTGCGTCAGCTGGCTGCTGGGCAGCGGTCCGGGCAACGAGATGCACCGGATCTGGCTCGAACTCGGCGCGCTGCAGGGCAAGCGGATGCGCAACTTCGACGTCTTCAACGTGGTGCGCACCCGGGACGGCCGGGCGGTCTACTTCTACTCCGACCCGGACCGGCTGGAGGCCCACCTGCTGGAGCTGGCCCCGGAGGACGCCCGGCGGATCCGGCAGTTCTGCGCCGGGCTGCGCAAGTTCCGCCTGGCACTGGCCCGTTACCCCTTCCTCAAGCCGGTCGGGCTGATGGGCCGCCGGGAGCGGTGGCGGATGCTCGCCTCCTTCCTGCCGTACTTCAACGTGATCCGGCGCTCGATCACGGTGCTGATGAGCGACTACGCCGCGCGGTTCCGGAGCCCGCTGCTGCGCGAGGCGTTCGAGTTCGTCCTGTACGAGAAGCACCCCAACTTCCCGGTGCTGCCGACGTACTTCCAACTCGCCTCGCACGCCGGACAGTCGGCCGGGGTGCCGGAGGGCGGTTCGCTCGGGCTGGCACACTCGATCGAGCAGCGCTACCGGCGGCTCGGCGGGGAGATCAGCTACAACGCCAAGGTGACCGAGATCCTGGTCGAGCGGGACCGGGCGGTCGGGGTGCGGCTGAGCGACGGCCGGGAGCTGCGCGCGGACATCGTGGTGGCGGCCTGCGACGGCCGGACGACCGTGCTGGACCTGCTCAAGGGCCGCTACCTGAACGACACCTACCGTCGGCTGTACACCCGGACCATCACCGAGCCGGGGATGGTCTTCCCCGGCTACCTGACCGTCTTCCTGGGCCTGCGCCGCCCCTTCCCGGCCGGCGACCCGTGCACCACCTACCTGCTGGAGGATGAGCTCGCCGCCCGGCTCACCGGGATCCGGCACCCCAGCATCAACGTCCAGTTCCGCAGCCGCCACTACCCGGAGCTGTCCCCGGCCGGGACCACCGTGGTGTACGCCAGCTACTTCTGCGACATCGCCCCCTGGCGGGAGTTGAGCACCGGCCCCGAGCAGGCTCCCCGGCTGCGGCGCGGCGAGGAGCTGCACACCCTGCCGGTCGGCCGGGGCCGGGAGTACCAGCGGGCGAAGCGCCGGGTGCGGGACGCCGTGATCGAGTTCCTGGACGGCCACCACCCGGGCCTCAAGGACGCGGTGGCGGTCAAGGACGTCTCCACCCCGCTCACCCAGGTCCGCTACACCGGCAACTACGACGGCACGGTGCTGGGTTGGCAGCCCTTCGTGGAGAGCGGCGAGACCCTGGAGGAGGAGATCAAGCGCAACGGCCCCGGACTGCCGGGCCTCGCGAACTTCTACCTCTCCGGCGTCTGGGCCACCACCGGCGGACTGATCCGGGCGGCGGCGGCCGGCCGGCACGTCGTCCAGTTCATCTGCCGGGACGACCGCAAGCCCTTCACCGCCGAGATCGACGACCACGCCCCGCCGCCCACCCTGCTCATCGAACCCGTCGGACCCGTCGACCCGGTCGGACCCGTCGACCGGCAGTTTGGAGTCACCTCGTGAGGATCGAGAAGTGGACCGTCCGGGAGCACGTGGACGGAGTGCCGGACGTCGAGCGCCTGTACCGGAAGGTCGTGGAAGAGGTGGACGTCCGGCTCGCCGCGGACGAGATGCTGCTGCGCACCCGGTACGTCTCGGTCGACCCGTACCTGCAGGGCATCGCGCTGGACACCCCGATCGGGGACCACATGGGCGCCGACTCGATCATGGAGGTGGTGGAGGCCGGGCCGGCCGCGCGGTTCGCGGTCGGCGACCTGGTCCAGGGCTTCGGCGGCTGGCGCAGCCACGTGGTCAGCAACGGCGCGCCCAGGCCGTGGCAGACCGGCACCTTCCCGATGGTCTTCCCGGCCTTCCGCCGGCTGGACCCGGCCCACTACGACGAGGACCTTCCGCTGTCCACCGCGCTCGGCGTCCTGGGCGGGCCCGGGATGACGGCCTGGGGCACGGTGGAGAAGTTCCTCGACGTGCGCGCCGGTTCGACCGTGCTGGTCAGCGGGGCCGCCGGGGCGGTGGGCTCGGTGGTCGGGCAGCTGGCCAAGCACCGCGGCGCGCGGGTGATCGGCACCACGGCGACGCCGGAGAAGGCCGAGCTGCTGTGGGAGCTGGGCTTCGACGGGGTGGTGCTGTACCGGGACGGCGACGCCCCGGAGCGGCTGGAGAAGGAGCTCGCCGAACTCGCCCCGGACGGCATCGACCGCTACTTCGACAGCCTCGGCGGGGTGCTGACGGACGTGGTCTTCGCCATGCTCGCGGTGGAGAGCCGGGTGGCGGTCTGCTGGCAGTGGGGCAGCCAGGTCGGCGGTGACTGGGCGGGCCCCCGGCTGCTGCCGATGATCATGTTCCCGCGCACCACGATCCGGGGTATCTTCTCGCTGGAGTGGTTCACCGAGGAGAACTGGTCCGCGCTGCGGCGGGACCTCGGCGCCCTGGTCCGCAGCGGCGAGCTGCGCTACCAGCAGACCGTCCACCAGGGCTTCGACAGCATCCCCGAGGCCTACCGCGGCCTCTACCTGGACCGCTCCGCGAGCCGGGGGAAAGTGCTGGTCGAGCTCTGAGCGGGTGGTCTGCCCGGCCCGGCCGGTCTCCCCTCGGAGGCAACTCCGGTGGGGGAGACCGGCGTTGCACCGGTCACGCCCAGGCGCCCGCCGCCGCGGCGCGTTCCGCGTAGTCGGCGAGGGTGCGCGGTTCCCGGCCCAGGACCTGCCGCACCCCGTCGGACGGTTCGGCGGTGTGCCCGGCGCGGTGCAGGGCGAACAGCGCGTCGAGCGCCCGTACCGCGGCCTCGGGGTGGCCGTCGGCCCGCAGCTCCGCCCGGTACTCCTCGGGCGTCAGTTCGACGTAGCGGATCGACCGGCCGGCGGCCCGCGCTATCACGTCGACGGCCTCGTCGAAGCGCAGGGCGTCCGGACCGGACAGCTCGTACGTCCGCCCGCCGAGCCCGTCGCGGGTGAGCAGGGCGGCGGCCACCTCGGCGATGTCCTCGGCGTCCACGAAGGGCTCCGGGACCGCGCCGATCGGCAGGGCGAGCCGGCCGGCGCGCAGCGGGGCGTGCCAGAGGTCCTCGTCGAAGTTCTGGTGGAAGTTGTTGGCCCGCACGATCGCCCAGTCGACGCCCGAGGCCCGGACGGCCCGCTCGGCGGCGGCCATCCCCTGGCCGAAGTCCGGGCCGACCTGGTCCAGCCCGCGTCCGGAGAGAGCGACGAAGCGCCGCACGCCGGCCGTCACCGCCCGGTCGACGAATCCCTCGACGGGGGCCGGGTCCTCGGGGGCGACCAGGTAGACGGCCCCGGTGCCGGCCAGTGCGGAGTCCCAGGTAGCCGGGTCGTCCCAGTCGAAGTGCGTCCCGCTGCTGCGGGAGGCCGCCCGGATGCGCAGTCCGGCGTCGCGCAGTCGGCGGACGAGCCGGCGGCCGGTCTTGCCGGTCGCGCCCAGGACGAGGATCTCGTGCTGTTCTGTGGTCATGGCGGCAAGTCAACTCGTCGGCAGGGGACGGGGACCATGGGAGATCGTCCGGTCGGCATGTCCGTTCGTCCGCCTAGGATCGCGGCATGGACGTGTTCGACGATCTGTTGGGCGGGCTGCGGGCCGAGGGGGCGGTGTTCGGACGGTCGGTGCTCACGCCGCCGTGGGCGCTGCGGTTCGGCGACGCGGCGGAGCTGACGCTGTGCGTGCCGCTGTCGGGGGCGGGCTGGATCGTCCCGGGGGCGGGCGCGCGGCCGGTGCGGGTGCGCGAGGGTGAGACGGCCGTGGTACGGGGGCCGGAGCCGTTCGTGTTCGCGGCCGACCCGGCGGACGCGGGTCGTCCGGAGCTGCTGCGGGACGTCCGGTGCGCGGAGGCCGACGGGCGGACGGGCACGGAGGTGGAACGGGACCTGTCCGGCGGCTCGGTGCTCATGGCAGGGGCCTACCGGGTCCGGAGTGAGGTGCCGCAGCGGCTGCTGCGCGCGCTGCCGCCGGTGCTGGTCGTCCCGGACGAGGAGGAGGACCGAGCCGGTTGCGCGGCGTTGCGGGACTACTTCCGGGCCCGGTTCACGGCCGGGCGACCCGGCCGCCAGATCGTGGTGGACCGCCTGCTGGACTGGCTGCTGGTCTGCACCCTGCGGGACTGGTTCGACCGCCCGGAGGCGGACGCCCCGGGCTGGTACCGGGCGCAGGGGGACGAGGTGGTCGGCCCGGTGTTGCGCGCCATGCACCGGGCCCCGGCGCGGCCCTGGACGCTCGCCGGGCTGGCTGCGGAGGCGGGGGTGTCCCGGACGACGCTCGCCAAGCGCTTCACCGAGCTGGTGGGCGAGCCGCCGCTGACGTACCTGACGCAGTGGCGGATGGCCCGGGCGGCCGACCTGCTGGCGGGCTCCCCGGACACGGTCGCGGCGGTGGCCCGACAGGTCGGGTACGCGGACGCCTTCGGGTTCAGCGCGGCGTTCAAGCGGGTGCGCGGGGTGACGCCGAGCGCCCACCGCCGGGCGGTGGGCGTCGACCAGGTCCCGGTGTTCCCGCTCTGTCCCGGGTACCCGGTGAAGGCCTAGTTGTACTGACCCGTGAGGTTGGTGACGCGGCTGACGGGGGGCTTTCCCCGGAGCGCGGTGTGTCCGCGGTGGTGATTGTAGGTGTGGAGCCATCCGGGGAAAGCGTCACGTCGCTCCTGCTCGGTGCGGTAGGGCCTGGCGTAGGCCCACTCGTCGAGCAGGGTGCGGTTGAAGCGTTCGACCTTGCCGTTGGTCTGCGGCCGGTAGGGACGGGTGCGCTTGTGCGCGATCCCGCCGGCCGCGAGAGCGTCGCGCCACAGCCGGGAGCGGTAGCACGAGCCGTTGTCGGTCAGCACGCGCTGGACGGTGAT